>CAITXU010000190.1 GCA_903896505.1 uncultured Verrucomicrobiota bacterium
GCGCTCCTGCAAGTCCCAAATTAATGCAGGGATCGTCAAGACTCCCAATCTAAAGGCACCTTCCAAGCGCGTCTTCACCTCAGCCGCAGGCGGTCCAAATCACGCCCACCACGCAATTCGGTTGGAGTTATATCCGGCCTGACACCGGAGCGCCACGGGTGCCATGCTGCGGTATCGTCGACCTATTCAATCAGCAGCCAAAGAAGTCCGATTTGGAAACAGACGCACCCCGCCTACGTTCGGTCCAGTGATTTTGTTGGGAATGTTCAGGTGAAGGCTTATCGCCCTTCTAATACGAGCGTCCATTTCCCTGATATCTCCTCAACATGTTCGTTATTGAACGGTGGCTTCGATATAAACCGCTTGACGTCCTCTGTTTCCTTATATTTTCGGTATTTCAATTTTGACCAGCCGACTCTCCGGTAACCTATTTCCATCTCATACGGAGAATGATCCCAAAATGGTTTCTCGATGGATATGCAACCTGCAAGACGCGCAAGCTCCTCCATTTTGGAAAACGTATCCATCGAAACGCCCGCATAACCCAGGGCGTTGCTCACCCTGTTCGAGTTCACGGGAGAATGGAATAGCTCGTGCTTGAACCGCGCTGGGGATGTTTTTCTGTCAAAGTCTTCTTTGTCCAAAACCCGTAGATCTACCTGTCCCCACTCGTTGAACTCCACATAATCAATTCCCGGGTGTGCGCGATAATAAGCCGCAAGCTCTTCAATGGCACTTTGGTTCGCCTGAAAGTGAGAAACCGCGTCCTTCCGTGCTCCTCCTCGGCTGCAGCCAGAGAGGATGATGAGGCAAAACATGAACCCGGGCATTTTAAGACGCAGCATTTGGCAGAGCCCGCCAAAGTGGGATTGATAAAATGCGGATTCCTTGGCATCGGCCTTCGCCCGAATAGCTTTGATTTCGGTAGGGGACATTTTGATTCCCATCGGCATTGTCGCTGATTTCGGTCGTTTTAGGGGTAATAAATCGGTGAAACAAGCTGATGTTCAAGAAAGACGAAGAGGGAATCCGGAAAATTCCAAGAACGGCAAAACGTATGCGGCTCTACTCCCCAAAACCGGCTTCAAAGCGGCTTTTCCAAACTTCAACTAGTGGTTTCCAGTTACCGCAATCACCCGCTCGCAAGGCGCAAATATACCGGGCCACGGCCTCAGGGCCTTCAGGCACCAATCCCACAGGGGGTAGACCCTGTCGGTGGATGATCTCCTTCAGGAACAAGCGGGTCACTCGACCGTTGAAATCAAAAAACGGATGAATAGACAACAACCGGCCTTCTGCGAAGGCCAGCGATTCCAGCAGACCTTCGGATTCAAGTTCGAAGGCTGTCTCGAGGCGTGCTTCAAGGTCATCCCCATAATCACGCATCCGGAGAGCTACTTGGTAGGGCGGCGGTGGACAATGTTCTCCCACGATCACCTCAGCAGTCCTCCAACGCCCCGCCCAATCTGGCATGAGATCGGAAGCAATCCGCAAATGAAGTTCACAAACCAGGTCACCGCCCAATCGATGTCGGGCAAATGTGCCTTCCGATACCTGTTGCTCGACTCGAAGAACCCTTTCGGCAAGCAGCGGGGCCAATTGCCCGTAGCTCAGGATTCCCCGACTGGTTTCGATAAAGCGGGTGGAATTTCCGCCTGATGGAGTTTCTCCAGCCATTCGAGTTCGACCGGCTCACGTTCAAAGGCCATGGATTCCGAAACACTTTTTGGGATAAGTGCCCACCAGATTCGACGTTGCTCTTCGGCGGGAAGGCGACGCCATTGTTGGATGGATTCCTGCCAGTTCATGATAGAATGATAGCAGCCTGAAGTGGTCCCCAAGTGTCAGACCAAAAACGGACGAAATTAAGTTATGGTTTGGGGTCTGAATTGATTCTATTTTAAGTGATTTTCTGCTACCAAAA
>CAITXU010000191.1 GCA_903896505.1 uncultured Verrucomicrobiota bacterium
CCGAAGGAGGGACATCCAACCAATTCGTGGGTGGTTGCTCCCACCACCCAGAACGCGTTCACTTGGATTGCCTCCAACAACGGTTCCCTGCCTGGGGCGATCAAGCGACTGGGTGGAGCGACGGCTTTCAATGTGGTCAGTGCCCTCCCGATCTCTCTCCGATTCTTTGAAGTCAAGGCCACCACGGCTTCGCCCAAACCGGCGTCCGTGCAACTGGGGACATTTCAAGTGGGCACCGATGGGACGGTGGTTTACACGGCGGCCAGTGGGACTGTGGCTCCGGGCCCGGTGACGATTTTCGGAATTCAACTCCTCCAGGGCGTCCCGACCATCACCTTTCCCTCAGTGACGGGAGTCAACTATCGACTTCGATTTTCGGACGTATTATCCGGTTCACCGACGAAGTGGAGCACCGGTACGTCTGTGGTGTCAGGCAACGGTCAGCGCTCCCCTGATCGGTAATGAGCAATTTGCACTGGGCGGGCTTTCCGGCGTTCGTGGATACCACGATGGCGAGGACTACGGTGATGCCGGATGGAAGCTCTTGCTGGACCTGCGTCCCCCCGCCTGGCATCAGGAGGCATTGGAAGGGGCGTTCGGAGCGCTTTCCACAGTTTTCCGCTTTTCCGGTTTCCTCGATTACGGTGAACGCTATTTGTTGGACGCTCCGGCAGGTCGGGAGTCCACCCAGCGCATGTTGGGCGTCGGAGCCGGCTGGTTGATCAATGTAGGCCAGGGTTTTGAAGCCCGTCTGGTGGTGGGAATTCCTCTCCTCAACGGTCCGTTGTCGTCCACCGGTTCTGTTCGTGCCTATTTCAACGTCGGCTATCAGTTCTGACCATGAACCCGTCGCCGCGCCGTAGCGCAGACATTCCTGTCTTCGAAATAACTGCTTTTGGCCCGCCCAGGCGATTCCAGCAAATGCTCTTGAAATCAATCGGTTCTCTGAGCTCTTTGAGCCCTCTGTGGTTCGACTCTTGCCCACGGTCAGGAGGTTTAACCACACAGGACACGGAGGACACAGAGAAAGAAGAATTGGGGGATGGGATCGCCCCGGATCGGCAGGAGCCTCGCCCTACCGATGTGACTTTGATTCAATAGGTTGCAGGCGAATCGACCCGTGAGGAGAAAAGCCGTTATATGGAAGATTTGGAAACCTGCGCTACATCGCGTGGTCGCCGGAATGCCCTTCAAGCTGAAGGTCTCGATGCAGGTTCGGATGTTGTAGGTCTTACCTAAGCATGAATACGCGTTTTACAGAATCGAATGGTCCTTTCCATCGGAATTCACGCGGCGATGGTCGATTCGTTTCCTGGTGCGAAGGACCTTCAGCCTGTTGGGGAGGCATCGCCCTTTCGATCGGGATTGGCTGGCAAGCCGCAGCCAACCCGCAGGGACTATCGGTGGTGAGCGGTTCGGCAACGGCGACGACCTCGGGCTCGGTCCTCAATGTGACCGTGGG
Organism: uncultured Verrucomicrobiota bacterium; assembly: GCA_903896505.1. Classification (GTDB taxonomy): domain Bacteria; phylum Verrucomicrobiota; class Verrucomicrobiia; order Limisphaerales; family UBA9464; genus CAILNN01. The sequence goes on from CAITXU010000191.1 coordinate 1,463, forward strand.
CCAGACCGCCTTCCTCAATTGGCAGTCCTTTAACATTGCTCCCGGAGAATCCACCATTTTCCAACAGGCTTCCGCTTCGGCGGTGGCATTCAATTGGATCGGCGATGCCAATCCATCGAAGATTTATGGGAGTGTCACGGCCAACGGAACCCTCATCCTGGCCAATGCCCATGGGTTTTATTTTGGTCCCCAGTCCTTCGTTTCCGTCGGTGGAAGTCTGATCCTCACCACCACAGCCCTGCCTCCCGATATGGCTGGCGGTTCGGGCTGGCAATTTTCCGGACCGCCTCCGGGAATCGGGATCGTCAATTACGGGCGCATCGAATCACGTGGCCGTGGCTCCCTTTTTATCATTTCAGACCAGATCGAGAACCACGGCACCTTAAGTGCTCCGGGAGGACAAATTGGTCTTTATGCGGGCCAGGAAGTTCTGTTGTCGGATCGACCGGATGGTCGGGGGGTGAACGTCAAGGTCCGTTTACCGGCCGGAAGTCTCAGCAATACCGGTACGGTCGTCGCCGATGCAGGCGAAATCGCCCTTCAGGCCCGTACGGTCAATCAGGAGGGTGTCCTGCAGGCAAACTCGGTTCGGTCAGAGAATGGCGTGATCGAATTGGTGGCCACTGACACACTATCCCTGGGAGCCACCTCCGACATCCGCGCCCGAGGGGATGGCTCGGCCACGAGTGACGGTGGAAAAGTAACGTTGCGCTCTTCCAATGTGTTGACCGATGGACCAGGAAGTCGCGTGGATGCTTCCGGCGGGGCGGGCGGGACCATCGAGTTGAGTGCCCCGACGATTCAACACTTCGATTCCGACCTCGTCGGCGGGTATCTGGTTTTAGACCCCACGGACATCGTTTCCTCGAGCAGCGGCACCGGCGGCGTGGGGCCCGGGGGCGGAGTCGCAGCTGGAGACCCGCCAACGACGCTGACCCTGAATCCAGCCACGGCCTTTTTAAATAAGAAGTTCACCGACATCACTCTGGAGGCAACCCACGATATCACCTTTGCCCAGGGGTTGACCTGGGACCTCAGTGCTTCCACCGGCCTCTCTTTGGGCACTCACCAACTCACCTTGCTGGCCGGTAACAATGTGATATTCAACGATCGGACCAAGCTGGTGGATGCCAATTCCTGGTCGGTCCGATTGGAGGCGGGTCACAATCTTTCCACGGGCGCGGTCGACCCGGGAGTCGGGTCCATTTACCTCGGTGGTCTATCCGTCGGAACCGCCAGCGGAACCATCCAGACCGCGAAAGGTGGAATTCAGCTGGTTGCCGGTCGTGATATTTTGGTGGGCAGTGGATATGTGGGCACGGTCAAGGGAGGGAGCGTCGAATTGGATGCACTCTCAGGCGATATTAATACGGGGACCAAGAACGACAGCTACGACTTCGGTGCCACCGGCTACACGGTCAGTTCGACCGGCTTGGGTGGGGTGACCACCGCCCACGGAGGGGATGTCCGTCTGAAAGCGGGTGGCAATGTCATCAGCGTCCCCACTACCCCGCTGGGAAAACCTCCTGGCGCGTCGGGTGCGTATGGAAGCGAAGGGGGCAATGTCACGGTCGTGGCGGGTGGAAATATCACCGGCAATTTCCTCGTAAGAAGCGGAATCGGCACGCTTCAGGCTGGCGTGGACCTTTCCGATCCGGCCCATCCGGTGGTCATCAATCCCAACTCGGAAATTGGCACACAACTGAACGTGGCCAATCTGTCCCTGGTCTCGGGGTCCTGGTCACTTTGGAGCGGAGGCAACATTCGTCTGGGCGAAATCCGCAATCCCAACGGAACCTTCAATCCCAACCGTTTGAAGGTTCCACTTGGCCAATTCCCCGGGAATACGGACGGAATCGTCACTCCAACCAAGTCGGCCTTTCTTTTCGACTATGCCCCGGATGCCGCCGCCAACCTGTGGGCCGGTAATGCCATCAACCTTATCGGCGATAATCTGCCACGTCCGAATGCGTCCAACCTCCATATGGGTGCCATTTATCCCC
>CAITXU010000192.1 GCA_903896505.1 uncultured Verrucomicrobiota bacterium
GGTGTCGATCCCCGCAATGATTGGGGACTTGCAGGAGCGCGTCCCTCCGGACGCAAGTCCCTCCGAAGGAGGGACATCCAACGGAGGGATGCGCTCCTGCAGGTCCCCATATTGATTTTAAACACCATCGCTTGGGCACGGCCGAGGCTTGCCGGGAGGCATGCCCGACCACGGCCGTTTTTGGCCTCCACCACCTGTTGAATCAAAGGGGCACCGATAACACCGCCTAAAACAGATTTGGCGTCGGCGTCGGCGGGTTGCAAATTCCAACTTAAATGAAACCAAGAGTGACCCTCTGCGCATGGGCTGCCGGCTTGAGTCTGATCGGATTGGCCTTCGCCCAACGCCTGTCTGCCGCTGATTGGCCTCAGTGGCTCGGACCGGAACGAGACTCGGTCTGGCATGAGAGCGGTATTTTGGAGCGGTTTCCCGAGGGCGGACCCATCCGACTTTGGAGGGCCGAGATTGGCGCGGGCTTTTCCGGTCCTTCCGTAGCGGGGGGCAAGGTTTACGTTTCGGACCGGATCGTCCCACAGAATGCGCCCAAGCCGAAGAGTGCTTTCGACACCCCCCAGATTCCAGGGATGGAGCGGGTCCTGTGCTTCAACGAAGCCGACGGGACCCTACTCTGGAAATATTCGTACGATTGTCCCTACACCGTGAGCTATGCCTCGGGTCCACGGGCAACTCCCCTGGTCCATCAGGGCAAAGTGTATGTCCTTGGGACGATGGGAAACCTGACCTGCCTTGATGCGGCGACCGGCAGCGTTGTCTGGCAGCGGGATTTCAAAGCGGATTTTGGTCTCAAGGTCCCAATTTGGGGAAGCTCGGCCAATCCGCTGATCGACGGGGACCGACTCTATTGCCTCGTTGGAGGCGAGGGCAGCGTCGCGGTGGCCTTTGACAAGAACACCGGTAAAGAGCTGTGGCGGGCTCTTTCGGCCAAGGAACCGGGCTACGCGCCACCGGTGATTGAAGAATTGGGCGGTCGTCGCCAATTAATCCTCTGGCACGCCGAAGCGGTGAATGGGCTGGACCCGGCGACCGGGAAGCTCCTCTGGACCGAGCCGTGGAAGATGAACTACGGCATGTCGATACCGACCCCTCGGAAGGTGGGCAATGATCTCTTCTTCACTGCCTTTTACAACGGCTCACTGCTGCTCCGGTTCACGCCGGGCCAGGACGCTCCGACAGTGGTCTGGCGGACGGCCAAGATGAGTGAGCGCGACACCACCCACCTCAATAGTGTCATGTCGACGCCCTTCATTGAAGATGGGTACATCTACGGGCCGTGCAGCTATGGCCAGTTCCGATGTCTTCGGGAGGCCACCGGGGAACGACTTTGGGAAACCTACGCGCCAACCAGCGGCAAATCGGATCGATGGGGCAACTGCTTCGTGGTCAAAAACGGCGGACGCTTCTTTCTCTTCAGTGAAAAAGGCGACCTGATCATTGCCCGGCTTTCGCCTCAGGGATATGAGGAGATCAGCCGGGCTCACGTGATCGAGGCGTCCAATCCTGACCCAGGCCGACCGGTAGTTTGGACCCATCCCGCCTTCGCAAACCACCACGTCTACATCCGGAATGATCAGGAATTGATCTGCCTGGACCTGGCTTCGAAATAGCCGGAACCGCACCTTCCGAGGGATTTCCCTCCACCCGGTCCTCAGCGATTGGGCTGAGGGGTGTAGCGCAGGTATGGTTTCACCACTCGAAAGCCCTTTGGAAAGAGCGTCGTTGCCTCGGCATCCTTGACCGCCGGCGTGATGATGCAGTCTTCGCCATCCTTCCAATCGGCTGGAGTGGCGACACGGAATTTGGCGGTGAGCTGGAGCGAATCGATCACACGGAGCAGTTCGAGAAAATTGCGCCCCGTTGAAGCTGGATAGGTCAGGGTGAGCTTGATCTTTTTGTCCGGCCCAATGATGAATACCGAACGGACCGTGGCCTTGTCGTCCGCATTCGGATGGATCATGTCGTAGAGGGCCGCCACCTTCTTCACCGGATCGGCGATGATGGGGTAATTGACCGTCACATGCTGAGTCTCGTTGATATCGCTCACCCAACCGCGATGAGAGTCGATGGGGTCGACGCTGATGGCGGCCACTTTCACGTTCCGTTTGGCGAATTCGGAACCAAGACGGGCCACAGCACCGAGTTCCGTGGTGCAAACGGGGGTGTAATCCGCAGGATGGGAAAACAAGATGCCCCAACCGTCACCGAGCCATTGATGAAACGAAATGGGACCAGCGGTGGAGTCGGCAGAAAAGTCGGGAGCGATGTCCCCAAGTCGGAGTGCCATAGAATTGCGATGAATTGGTGAGTGTTGCTGGGATCGAACTTGTCGCCATTCCAGTCGGGAAGTCAATCTGTTGCTCGAAGTGCCCCCGGGTGTTCTTCCCCGCTCAGAGTTCGATCACGGCGATTCAACACTGAAAGCGAAGGTCCTGCAGACTTCAATTGGTAGGTCTGGAAGGAGGCAGGATGCCTCCTCGACCCCGACCTGACCGAACAGGGAAGCCTGAGCTAGCTCACAACCGATTTCCCCCGAAACCATGGCATCAAGGCGAAGACCAACAGCAGCGCAAGGAAGGCTGCCCCGGACACAGGATCGTGGTGGGTGAAGACGGCTGCCACCGTCATGCCCATCAAAAAGACTCCCATCAGGATTTCCGTCCCGACCGACAAACCCAGAGCTATGAAGCCTACCCATAGCCGGGTGCTCGCGGTGGATGATGACGGGAGGCGTCGGATGATCCATCCCGCAGCAATATACATTGCGAACAGCATGAAGGGACCCTCCAGCAGTTCGGCATACCGGACACCCAATCGTGGAACAACCCACAAGGTCCGGATTGTCCCCAGAGCAAAACCAGTTCCAAAGACAAGAGCAAAGTATACAATCGCTGACCCGAGGATGGAAGGGGTCATAGGGTTTCAACTAGCCGCGAAAGATGTCAGACCGCTCGAGTGATCATCGAGTTCAAAACTGCCTTCAATGACCTGAATTCCGAGCGTTCATTACACCCAGGGCAACCGGACCAATTTCCAGTGCCCTCCTCGATGACGAATTTATTCGAGGATGACCGCATCAATGGCATGGATGACACCGTAGCTGGCGATGATGTCGGCCTTGACCGGACCGGTTTTGACATCCGCAGCCAGGACTTTGCCCGAGACCACATGATGGTTGAGAAGTGCGGTCAGCTTTTCCTTGTTTTCTGGTTTCAACAGATTTTCAAGAGTTCCTGACGGCAATTTCTCAAAAGCCTTGTCCATCTTCGTAAATATAGAATCGCCAGAGTGGCACTCAATGGGGTGAAACCCGGGTGATGGGTCGAAATCCATTCAACCGACGATGCTCACCCGCGAAATCACGGTACGATTAATCCAGGATGGAGACTCCCGATCGATCAGCACCGTCTGACGAATGGCGGGCACCAAATCGGGGTGGTACCGAGGGATGTTCGAACCGCCGCGGCTCACCGGGAGGTTCGCCCTACCACGGTTCAGTCGGCTATCAATGCAACTCTTTGACTATCCGTCACATCGGTAGGGCGAGGCTCAAGCCGAGCCGTGGCGGCCCGAACCAGACCCATTCCGCGGACGCGAAGTCAAAGCGGCAGGATGCCGCTTCCACTTCTGCGACCCATTCCGCCCGTGACAAGCCAAAGGGCCGTCCGCAGGACCGAGGCTCAAGCCGAGCTGTGGCGGTCCGAACCAGACCTAATCCGCAGACGCGAAGTCAAAGCGGCAGGATGCCGCTTCCACCTCTGCGACCCATCCCGCCCGTGAGAAGCCAAAGGGCCGTCCGCAGGACCGAGGCTCAAGCCGAGCCGTGGTGGGAATCCGGTTGGCCCGCCATCCATCACCATCTGGCGTAGTCCACCCGCGGACCCATTGGATCCTTTTGGACATCCAATTTTCTGAATCTGCGTTCATCTGCGCGAATCTGCGGATCAACTCCGACCACCGAGATGGGAAGTATCCGCAGATTGACACAGATTAAAAACGCCTAGATGCGTACCGTCTCTGTTGACCGACACTTTCCGGATAGCCGCTGGTCATCCGTCGGCGCTGACTCACCTTAGCCGGGACCGTGGATACGGGGAATCCCCCATATGGAATCTTCCATGGTTCATCCTATCCTGCTTCAAAGTATGAAACCGTCCCGGAATGTTTACCCTTTCACCCTTCTAATATGGCACTCCAGTGACGTCGCAACCGTGGGATTCCTGTTGCTGGGCATCACATCAGTGCGGGCCAGCGTCGCTTACGGTTCGATCAACAATTTTGACACCGTGAATGATACCGGGGTGGAGTGTCACGGCTTCGAGATCGAAATCGACGACATCCACAGCGCGGACATCACTTACACCTACAGCTGGAATCACTACGGGACACCAAAGATAAGCGAGGATAACGCCGATCCATTGCATCCGAAAGTGCGGGTCCGATACGAGAGCGCCAGGAACCCGAACGGCACTTGGGCTGCCTACACCGCCATCCCCTCCGGTCCCATAGCGCCGACCCAAGGGCATCAGTTTACCGACCCTTCCGTAAATTTTGGTGGCGAACACCTCGGCGCTGGATATCGCGGTACGCCTTCCAGCGTCAGCTATCACTGGTTGATTGACAGTGGTGGTGCATTGGCACTCGGCCCGGCGGTCAATATCGCCACCCCGACCTTCACTTATAACCCACCTGCGGCGGCTGTTCCGGCTCAGGTCCAAGCCGCGATTGTCCCGCCTCCGCCCCCGGTGCCGGACCCGTTGGAGTTTGGAAGCGCCTCCTGGGTCAAGGAAATCCGCACCAGCACCCACAACAATAACGAGGTGAAACTCCGAGATTTAGTGTCCGAAGACCCCGCCAACCCGAACGATAAGAACTTGCGCAACGGCGAGCCGGATGAAGTCGAGGTCGAATGGCAGATTCTCCAGGTTGACCACAATGCCGCGAACGGTGGCGCCAATGGCGAACTGGTGGGTGCACCTGAAAATTTGAACCATGGCGACGAGGTCATCACCCGCCGCTACGAGTTTTACAAATATGCAGGCCCGCTGGATGCCGAAACAGGGGAAGCCCTCGGCGCCAGTGTGGGCTCGGACGGAATTCATGGTGTTGGGGCCTATACCAACACGGTCGTGGTCGGGGATTTCTTCGGTTCGCAGATGTCGGCCTTTGACAACGAGTTGCAGGTCGGACTGATTGACCATCTGCCCGATGGTAATATCAACGCCATCTACGCCACACGGGCACTGGTGATTGCCGTGGTCCCGTTCACTGCCGCGAGCACGGGCATACTCCCGACGGGACTGACCTTCAATGAGGCAACGGGTGAGTTGTCCGGGATGCCAACGGTCAGCGGCGTTTTCACGTTCAACGTTCGACTTGTGGCGACGAACAGCCCGGCGCTGATGAAGACGTATACCTTCGCCATCGCTGCCGCTGGCGAGGAACTGCCCCCGCATAGCACGGTGGATACGGTCGCATCGCCGCTCACGGGCGGTTTCACCACCGGAAACGGATTCTACACCAACAACACGACGGCAACGGTCACAGCCACTCCGGTTGCCGGATTTGCGTTCGTGAACTGGACGGATAACGGCAAAGCCATCAGCAGTTCAGCCAGCTACACGTTCACCAATCTCGTCAACCGATCGTTGGTGGCCAACTTCGTATCGATCCCTTCGCTTTCTTTGTACCTAACATCGCCCAGTTCGCTGGTCCTCGCCTGGCCCACCAAGGACGCCAACCTGGTCCTGCAACTCAGCACAAATCTCGGGATTACGAATTGGGTATCGGCACCGGAGCCGGTGACCATCGTGGGCACCAACAACCGGGTGAGCATTTCACCCATCGTTGGAGACCGATTTTACCGGTTGATTCGCCCTTAAGGACAACTTCCAACACGAAACATAAGGATGAAGACAAACGACCACATTCCTACCAATTTTACGTTCGAGGAAGCGGACAAGTACGAAAGTGACTATTTGAAAGCGGTGGAGGACATCAAAAAGGAGTTTCGCCTGGAAAAAAATCTATGGGACAAGTGGTTGGACCTGTTGGCAGGGGAAGCCCATCAGTCGGCGGCGGAGCGGGTCATGATGACCCGATGGATGGAGGGAGAAAAAGGTAATTTGTGAAACCATGACCGCCACCCATTTCCATCTCATTCTCAACCACATCCCCGTCCTGGGCACCGCTTTTGGACTGGGTCTCCTTGCTTTTGGTCTTTGGCGCAAGAGCGACGACCTTAAGAAGGCCGCGCTGGGAGTCTTCGTCATCGTGGCCATCACAACCATCCCGGTTTATCTCACCGGCGAACCTGCGGAAGATGGAGTGGCGTTGCTCCCCGGTGTCTCCAAGGCTTACATGGAACGGCATGAAGAAGCTGCTGGTTTCAGCTTTGCAGGGGGCACAGTGCTGGGCGTCGTGTCGCTGGCCGCCCTGCTCTTTTTTCGTCGTGGGAGACTATTACCCATCTGGGTCGGCAGCTCGTTGCTCGCCGCCTCATTAATCGTCAGTGGTCTGATGGCATGGACTGCAAATTTAGGCGGGCAAATTCGGCATTCGGAAATTCACACCGGCGATGTCCTTCCGTCTGCCGCCAACGAGAGAGATCGATAGCAGCTGGTTTGGTGAGTCACACCTTTGCCTCAAATTTTGAAAATGAAAGCAACCCTCGAAACCACTGCTGGATTTGCGCCAAAGGAACAGCCGAAACCGAAGCCTGTTGCGGCGTCGGCCTCGACATCCTCGTGGTATTCGCCATCAACTCTTTGGCATCGAAAATCCACCGTCATCGCGTTGATTTCGGTCGTGGCCATCCTGGTGTACTTGGTTCTGCGCTTTGGCTTTCGGATGGAACCGGGAGTCAACAGAATTCCGTTGTTCGTCACACTGACTCTTGGTGGTCTGCCGATGCTCTATGAATTGCTCCAGAAACTCATCAAACTGGAATTTGGCTCCGATCTTTTGGGAGGCATTTCGATCATCACTTCAGTCCTACTCGGGGAATACCTTGCAGGCTCTATTATTGTTTTGATGCTTGCCGGCGGTGAGGCCTTGGAGAATTACGCATTACGAAGTGCCTCCTCGGTTCTGGCGGCACTCGCCAAACGAATGCCTTCCATTGCTCATCGGAAGCGGGAATCTCAAGTTCTGGATGTGGCGTTGGCCGATGTCGCCGTAGGGGACACCCTGGTCATTTATCCACACGATATCTGTCCGGTGGACGGCACGGTCATTGAAGGTCATGGCACCATGGATGAATCCTATCTGACAGGAGAGCCATTCCAGATCACCAAGACTTCCGGTTCATCGGTGATCTCGGGCGCAATCAACGGCGAGTCCGTGTTGACCATCCGTGCCACTCAACTCGCGGCCGACTCGCGCTACGCCAAAATCATGGAGGTGATGCGCGAATCCGAGGCGAAGCGTCCGCTTCTGCGTCGACTGGGTGACCGACTGGGTGCGATTTACACTCCGGTGGCTCTGGTCGTGGCCGTCCTGGCCTGGGCGATCAGCGGGGATTCCATCCGATTTCTCGCCGTGCTGGTGATTGCCACACCGTGTCCGCTCCTGCTTGCCATTCCCATCGCCATCATTGGCTCGATTTCCCTTTGTGCCCGCCGTTCCATCATCGTCAAGAGCCCCGTTGTCCTCGAACAGATCGCCGAATGCCGGGTCGCGATTTTCGACAAGACCGGGACCCTCACCTATGGCGAGCCAACGTTGACCGAGCAACTCGTTGCTCCCGGCTTTGCCCAGAAGGAAGTGCTGACCCTTGTTGCGAGTCTGGAGCGCTATTCAAAGCATCCGCTGGCCCGCGCAATACTTGCGGCGGCGAAAGAGGCAGGCATTCAGTTGCCAGAGGCCACTGGAGTGGGTGAGCAGCCCGGCCAGGGATTGGTTGGAACCGTCTCGGGTCGATCAGTGAAAATCACGAGCCGTAACAAATTGCTGGCACAGAAAATCGCCGGCTCGGATCAGCTTTCTCCATTGTCCGGCGGACTCGAGTGTGTGGTGGTCATCGACCAACGTTACGCAGCGGCCTTTCGTTTTCGCGATGCGCCGCGTGCGGAAAGCCGCTCCTTCGTGCAGCATCTCGGTCCGAAACACCATTTCCAACGCGTGATGCTGGTGTCAGGAGATCGCGAGTCCGAGGTTCACTACCTGGCGGAACAAGTGGGTATCACGGAAATCCACGCGCAGCAGAGTCCCGAGCAAAAGCTTGCTCTGGTTCGCGCTGAGACGGCGAAAGCAAAAACTCTCTACGTGGGCGACGGCATGAACGATGCGGCGGCGATGATGGCAGCGACCGTCGGCATCTCCATCGGTCAGAACAGCGACGTGACGGCGGAAGCGGCTGGGGTCGTCATCATGGACAACTCCCTTGAGAGGGTGGACGAATTCATTCACATCAGTCGGCGGATGCGTGTGATCGCACTCCAGAGTGCGGTGGGCGGCATGGCGTTGAGCCTCATCGGGATGGTCTTCGCCGCCACGGGGCATTTGAACCCGGTCGCAGGGGCAATAACCCAGGAAATCATCGACGTTCTGGCGGTGTTGAACGCATTGCGGGCGGCTTTCCCTCCCAAAATCATTCATGATCTCTGACCCTCAAGGAGAGGATGATTGAGAGCCGTGTCTCTTGCATGACGCTCCTGGTCGAGAAATGCTGGCATAAGTTATTCTGACTCTTTCAGGGGTCACCTTGAGTTCGGTGTCGCTCGTGGCCAAAGGCCGATGGAGATGTTCTCGGGAGCAATGACCGTGTCACGAACGCACATTCGATTGCCCAGCTAATCGGACTAAAGTACGTGGTGATCCCGGGAAAGAATCACCCGGGTCTGGGGCAGACTGGGAAGAAGAGATTCGACGGCAAGGCGCTTGGCAATGGGAGTGACCGCCCGCCACTTGGCAAAACGTGCGCCAAGGGTGCGATATTCCACCAATCGTTCCCGGAGACCGTCCAACCCCCCGGTGATGGTCTCTCCTTCGAAGTTGGCCAAGGGGAGGACTCCCTTGTCCACCTTGATGCCCGGGACCATGCCATCCCGGGCGAGAGCGGTGGCGAAAGGGATACCGCTGGAGTTCTGCTGGCGGATGGTTTCATCGAATAGGATTACTCCGCAAATCCAGTCGCCCAACTTGGGGGTGGCAAACAACAGTTCACGGTAGGCTTGACGACTCTCCGGCGTCGACGGAATGCCATGCGCCTCGAAGCGCCGTCCCAAGGTGGGAAAACTTTCATCGGCCGCCAGAATTCCTTTACCAGGTGCCAGAAGTCCGAGGACGGTCGAAGCGATTGAGGGGGCATGCATCAAATATCCGATAAGGGTTGCACTACGGGTTGTGGGGATGGGTTTGTGTATTCTTCACTGTCTTGATCTGACGTTCACCACGATCTTCCCGAAGATCTCGCGACTTGGAGAACGGCTTTGCAGGTTTGATTGACGGGACAATGACGACAGGCGGTGGAACCGCGCCCAAGCCGTGCGGCGTGTGCTCAATTTTCAAGGCACTAACGAGGGCCTGGGTTGGTTTGCGGTGGGATGGACCGGATTTTTTCATATGCAGTGGAGAATGGAGAAAATGGCAAGGGCTGGGGTCCGAGATTTGAAACTCAAATCGCCTTTCGTGCAAAACTGGCCCGATCGTCGGCTTCCAACCAATCAAAGGTGGAGTTGGTTTGGGGGTTGAGGCCAAGGTGGCCACAATTATTAATGAATTGGTCCCGTCGTTCGGGGTTCTTCATCGGGCTCGACGCCTCGATTTCATCGGACCAGGCTTTGATCTCGGCGGATGTTTTTGTGGTCCCGTGAGTTTGAAGCCAGATGCCCAAATCCTCATACGTTTTTGCCCCCTGAACGGCAGCTTGGAATTGCGCACCATCAATCCCCTTGAAGGTGAACAATTGGTTATCGAGGGGACAATTGTAATGATATTCGCCTTGAGTACCGGCCAAAGTAGAGCGGCATTTATCAGCCGCGCGATTTGCGAGGGCAAAACCGCCGTTTCGGCTGCGAGGGCTGTGGGGGGCCTGTTTGGTCAGGTCGAGCGCAATAAGTGGGGTGTTCATGAAAGGAGATGGAATGGGAATGGCGATGTTGAACAGGAACGTGTATCGGGATGGGGTCGGCTGAATTACTTTTCGGCCTGGGTATGGGCCTCGACAAACCAGAGCCATTTGTCGATCCCACGTGAAACCTCGGTGAAGATATCCGCCGTGTCGGCGTCGTTGAGCTCGGTGGCTTCCTCAATGGTCTGACGAGCGTCATGCCCGAAATCGGAGAGCGCCTTGGCCACGGCTTCGACATGAGCCGAACCGTTGGCGATATGGAGGGGATATTCCTCGAGGCGGGAACGGAATGCCGCTGTGCGGGCCGTACCCTCCGCTACTCCGCCCAACTGGACGACACGCTCCGCAATGATGTCGACGTACGACTCCACACCTTCGGAGACCTTGTCAAAGAGCTCGTGAAGGCCAATGAAGTGAGGACCTTTCACATTCCAATGCGCCTGCTTGAGCTGAAGCTGCAAGTCCACGGCGGATGCCAATCGTTGATTCAGCAAGACCACCAATTCCGAGCGACGTCCGGCGGAGATGTCGTTCTCCGTTGGATAGGTGGTGGGTGCGACGGCAGGGGACTGGACGGGAGGGATGGCAGTGGTCATGTGTTTGGGAAATTTCTCGATTCATCATCGCCGGAGCCCCTACACGATGCCATGGGGCATTTCCCCCATGAACAAGTTCGCCCGGACAGATATGGGTCGCCATCCCAGCGGCGATAAGCCACATGGGAAATGCCACCGGGCAATGGGATGAACCGGTATGAAGGCATACTCATCCGATCATGGGTTCATTCCACGCAGCCGAAATCGGGGTTTTTTACCGAGAAATCAATTCCAGCCCTAATGTATTTCTTTTTGAATTCTTCTTTTAGATATATTAGTCACACCCTCTTGCCAAGTCGCTCTCTCGAATTTCCTCAAAGCAAATCGGCGTTTCATCGGGTGCGCAAACCTCCATCGGATGGAGATGAGAAGATTCACTTAACTACCTGATGAACAACAGCTATCGAGCAAACGGCAATGGAATCTATCTGGCATCCGCTCGATGAGTTTCCCGGACGTTCACCTTGCCGACGGAGAAAAACCTTTGACTCCAATCATTTCCCATTGACTGAAGCGAAGGACTAGTAGAACGATCCATTGTTTTCGGAATCATTAATCCAAAAAACCATTTCAATACCTCCCCCATTCTCCCACTACAGACTGAACCTCATGAAACATCTCTCCCTCAGGCTTCTGGCGTTGGCTGGAGCAATACTGGCCCTCTCCTTGAATACTTCCGCCCAGATCATTGGTTATGATCTCGGCACGGATGCTCCCCCCACGGATTTGGATGGGTACACGTTCACCGCATTCCCGGCAGACCCGAGCCCGATCAATACGATTACCTATTCGGTCACCTCTCCACTGGGGGGAGATTTGGTTTTGGCGACCGAACTTCTTCCGCCCTATTCCTACCATCTGGCGGTTGGCCAAGGTTGGGCCAGTTGGAGTCACGGATACACCGGAGATGTGTACTCGGATAAGGCCTCACACGGGTTTACCATAACCCTTCCCCCGTCCACCGGAGCTTTCTATTTCTATGCGGAGCCGAATCCCCAATATCCGGTTCCAGTCAAGGTGACCGCGGACGGGACAACCCCTGGGGGAGCCCCCATTTCGATCTTGGTCAGCGGAGACTCCGGCGCCAACGGATTTGCATTCGTCGCGCCCGTGGGGTCGACCATCACAACCATTCATTTGACCTCGCTCTACGGCATCGCCGTGGGTGAATTCGGCATTGCCACGGCAGTACCGGAACCCGGTTCGTCAGCGGTCATGGTCGCAGCTGGATTGATGGTGATGGCTGGAGTTCGCCGGTTTCGCACCAATAGCCGACGGGCCACCGGTCAACTTCATTCCTAAAACCCGAACCAATTTGCCGAACCGTTCAATCCCGAACCTGTTCTCCTGTCACAAACCTTCAGATTACAAACGCTAACTAGAAAGATCATGCACCATCATCTTCGTTGGTTAATCCCGTCTGCTGTTGTCGCATTCGCCTCTGCGCACCTTTGCGCCTCCACGTCATTGCCTATCGACCTGGGTGCAAAACCCGGAACCAATACGGCAAACTTCGCCATCGGGTTGAAGCTTCGGAATCAGGACCAGCTGGCCAAGTTCATCCGGTCGACAACCGACCGGAAGAGCCCCAACTACCATAAGTTTCTCACCCCTGCGCAATTCAAAACGGCTTACTCCCCGCTACCCGCAGACGTCACAGCGGTGATCAATGACCTGAAGGCCAACAAGATCACGGTCACTGGGGTCAGCTCCAACAACCTCGTGGTCAAAGCCACGGGAAGACTCGCCGATATCAACAAATATTTTTCCACCAGCGTTCACAACTATTTGGACGGCAAGGACCGGTACAGCGCCCCCTCCAAGCCGACCAAGATTCCTCTCCGGGTCCAACCGACAGTTTCCTCCGTGGTGGGCTTGAGCACGAAGCATGTGTTTAAACCAAACTACAGGTTTCGGCCATCGGAAATGGGCACGAATAGAGTCTCGGCCCCCAAATTCAAGGCTCATAGTACGGCCACCGGTATTCCAGGAGTTTTCACGGTGGGCGACGTGGTGGAGCGTTATCAGGTCCAACCCCTGTATGACGCCGGGAACCTGGGCCAGGGAAGGACCGTCGGGATTGCCACACTGGCCACTTTCGATCCCGCCGACGCTTACGGGTACTGGGACGCTATCGGACTGAGCTATAAACCAAACCGGATCACCGTGGTGCATGTCGCCGGGGGTGGCGATTATGACGGAGATATCGAAACAACCCTGGACGTTCAGCAATCCGGCGGGCTGGCGCCACAAGCCGACGTCATTGTTTATGACGGTCCAAATTCCGACCTGGGATTTCTCGACGTATTCGTTCAAGCCGTGCTCGACAACAAAGTGGACACACTTTCCACCAGTTGGGGAGGCCCGGAAATCTTCAACTCGTCCTCGTACACGGCCATTTTTGACTTCATTTTTGCCCAGGCGGCGGCTCAGGGAATCAGCATCTTCGCCTCGTCAGGCGACGCAGGTGCATTTGAAATCAACCGGGAATTTTTTGTGCCCCAATTCACGAAGGTCACCAGCGTCGGTTATCCCGGTTCCTCTCCGTGGGTGACCTCGGCCGGAGGACTCACCATCGCCGGTGACATTGATTTGGGCGTCGGTAGCATCATTACCGTCCCCCAAGACCGTCCCTGGGGATGGAACTATCTCCAAAGCTTTCTGGACCAGTATGTTCCGTATGGAGGGTACCTGAGCTACTTCCCGAGCGGCGGCGGCGGCGGCGTGAGCGTGATCGAACCCGTTCCCGATTATCAGCTCAACGTTCCGGGCGTCCAAGTTAGCCAGCCAAGTCAGTTCTTTCGGGTGGGAGTGCAGGACAATTCAGGCGGTTTCGAGTTTGTCGATCCGCTGGCCATTTTTGGCTACAAGCAGTTTCCCGATGACTTCGCTGGAAGGAATATTCCGGACATTTCGTTGAACGCGGACCCGAATACCGGCTTCTTGATCTACTACTATGGCTACTTTTTTGCCTACAGTGGGGGAACGAGCTTTGTCGCCCCCCAGCTGAACGGGATCACGGCATTGCTCGGCCAATCGGTGAAATCGCGGCTGGGACTCTTGAATCCTGCCCTCTATCGAATCGCTCAGAAGGTGGGATACCCGGTCAACGGGCCGTTTAACGATATCACTTACGGGGACAACCTGGGCTTCTCGGCCACTCCCGGATACGATCCCGCGTCCGGACTGGGCTCCATCAATGCTGCCAATCTAGCGGCCGCCCTCGCGGCCGATGCGGGTCCTTAGTCGGGACCGGTGTGGAACTGAGTCGGTCCCGAGTCATTGTTACGGGAGCTAAAGCCTAGTCTATTCACCATCACCGGGCGGTTTGTCTCGGCGCGGAAAGCGTCGGCCAAGCCGCCCTTTTTGCTTTGGGCATTTCCTTGGTCCAGGAACCTCCTCCCCTGCGGGACCAGCCCCGGTCGGTCAGATGCCGTCCGCTTCAAGACTAAGGGACAAGTCATTTGTATGAGATCGAATCGAAAATAGTACGCACCCGTATTATTTTGGTTGCCACCGATGTCTTCCGGGGTCATGCTAAAACGGCAAATTTGGATCGGATTTTGCCCATGAAACGTCTGGCGTTGCTTCTCACCTTGGCGACCTTTGCGGGCCGCTTTTCTTCCCCTGCGGCACCGGTCACCGGATGGCTCAATTGGCGCGGCCCGGAGCAGTCCGGCGTTTCGCGAGAAAAGGGTCTTCCTTCAAAGCTTGACGCTCACCACCCGCTCTGGGAGGTGGATTTCCCCGGCCAGAGTGCACCGGTCATCACCGGTAACCGCCTCTATATCAATGGGTATCTGGGTGATGGTCCGGATCTCCAGGAGGTGACCGCATGCTTTGATGCCAATACTGGCAAACAGCTCTGGCAACATGCGGAGAACGATTTTCTTTCGGACACCATCTACCTCCGCTACGCCACCTCGTCGCCGACCATTGACCCAGAGACCGGCAATATTTACGCCCAACATACCCAAGGTCTGCTGATGGCCTTCTCCCCGGATGGAAAACTCCTCTGGAAGCACTCCATGATGGAGGAGTTTGGCCGGCTGACTTTCCCAAACTCGCGGACTGCTTCGCCGGTGGTCGACCATGAATTGGTGATCATCCGCGGCATCACCAGTGCTTGGGGCGCCCACGGGGCAGCGGGCGACCGATTCTATGCTTTTGACAAGAAGACGGGTGAATTGGTCTGGTCAAGTGCCCCTGGAGATCGTCCTCAGGACAACACCTTTTCCAATCCTCTGCTGGATATCTGGGAGGGAAAGAGAGTTCTGTATACCGCCGGGGGTGATTCGACGATTCTGGCGATCAACGCCCGGACGGGTGAGCCGCTCTGGCGTTTTCCTTTCGCCAAGGCCGGAGCCAAGGGTGGCATCAACGCGGCTTTGATCCGGCACAGAAATTCTCTGATCGCGGTTCACGAATCGGAGAATCTCGATTCATCCGAAATCGGTCGTATGGCGGCATTTCGAATTCCAGCCTCCGCCGAAGTCAAACCGACCAATGCCTTCATCCCCCATGTGTTTGGGGCAACCAATTTTGAAGTTTGGCGGCAGCCTGCGGTCGGATCGTTGGCCAGTTCACCCGTCCTTGTGGGCAACACGGTGTATGAAGTGACAGGAACCGGGGATTTGTGTTCCCTCGATGCGACCACCGGACGACTTCACTGGAAAAAGAAGTTGGGTATTGAGCAGCGCCAAAGTTCGCCCTTCTTTGCGGACGGGCTGCTGTACATCGGTGTCTATGTCACTCTGAAAGATTCCGAGGCTGGTGCTCAGAAAGACGCGGACAGTGTGGCCAACGGGGATTTGGTCGTGCTGCGTCCCGGCGCGGACGGTGCCGAGGAAATCAGCCGTACTCAGGTTACCGGACGCTGTTTCGGGTCACCCATTGGATACAATGGCAAGGTCTATTTGCAGACGGACAAAAAACTGTATTGCTTCGGGAAGGCCGGGACCACCAAGGGATCAGTTCCGGACCCATCGCCTGAAAGTTGGCCGAAGCCCGGACCCGCCGCTCAATTGCAGGTGATTCCTTACGAGATATTCATTCATCCAGGCGAGACGCAATCATTCCGCATCCGGGTGTTGGACGCTCAGGGATTCACTGTTCAGGAGAGCCTCGATCCGAAGTCGATCCACTGGGAGTCCTACATCCCACCCACCGCGCTGGTCAAAGCCACTTTGAAGGCCTCATTCAATGCCGACGGACAATTGGTGGCGGAGCCCGCAAAGACCGCGAGTGCGGGTCAGTTCAAAGCGACTTGGAAGACCGCTTCCGGTACGGAGCTCACTGGCTACATCAAGGGCCGGATCCTTCCCGGGCTTCCGCTGAAATATGATTTTGAGGCAATTGAACTGGCGAATACGACGACCAACTCGATTGAGCCGGCCACCAAATTTAACTATCCCCCCTTGCCGTGGAATTCGGCCCGATTCCGATTTGAAGTCCGGGAGAAGGCGTCGGATTCGGCCACCAACAAAGCGTTGATTAAGACCATCGACAACAAGTTGTTCCAGCGAGGGCAAGTCTTCTTCGGCTTTCCCGGCATGAGCAATTACACAGTCGAGGCGGATGTGTTGAGCGAAGGAACCCGCCGGAAAATGAGCGAGGTAGGAGTCATCAACCAGCGCTACATAATGTTGCTCAAAGGCAACGCCCAACAACTCGAGATTAATTCCAACCAGGAACGCCTCAAGGTATCCGTTCCCTTCAAATGGACGCCGGACACGTGGTATCACCTCAAGACCCGTGTGGATACCGCCCCGGATGGTTCAGCGACGGTTCGAGCGAAGGCCTGGAAAAAGGGCGACGACGAGCCGGCCGCCTGGACACTGGAGGTACCGCATCACCACGGTCACACTTCCGGTTCACCTGGTCTCTATGGTTTCGCCCCTCAGGACCAGCGCGTTGCCATTGATAATTTGACGGTCACTGCGAATTGAGGCTTTTTTGCCATGGTTCGAAGTCTCTGCGTCACCTGCCTTCCCCCTGATTTATGCACATCAAGACTCTTCCTCTACTTCTTTCCGTCTGCCTGATCGGCGACGCCACCGTATCCGGTGAGGATTGGCCAGCCTGGGGGGGCAACGACCCGGGGCGGAACTTTTTCTCCGCCGCCAAGGGATTGCCGTCCACCTTCAATCCGGGAAAAATGAAATCCGGTACCGAAGACATCGACCTGGCTACAACCAAAGGGATCAAATGGGTGGCCAAGCTCGGTTCCCAGAGTTACGGGAATCCCGTGGTGGCGGGTGGGCGGGTCTATGTCGGGACCAACAACGAAAGCCCTCGCGATAAAAGGCACGTTGGCGACCGCAGCTGCCTCTACTGTTTTGATGAAAAGACCGGGGAATTCCTCTGGCAATTGGTGGTACCCAAGTTGAAGTCGGGCAAGGTCAACGACTGGGAGAATCTGGGGTTGTTGGCCTCACCCGCTGTGGTGGGAGATCGCGTGTATGTGGTGACCAGTCGATGTGAAGTTCTTTGCCTGGACGCCAAAGGGATGGCCAACGGCAATGACGGACCGTACATGGACGAGGCAAAGTACATGGTTCAGGACACCGGAAAACCACCGGTTGAACCTGGAAAGACGGATGCCGACATCCTCTGGCGCTACGATATGATTGATGAGCTCGGCGTCTTTCCGCACAACGCCTCCAATTGCTCCATCCTGGTGGTCGGGGATGTCCTCTACGTCTGCACCTCGAACGGCCAGGACTGGACCCACGTGAACGTTCCGTCACCCAATTCACCGAGCTTCATCTCGCTGGACGCGAAGACCGGTAAGTTGGTGGGGGAAGACAACGCCGGGATTGGTCCACGCATCTTCCACGGTCAATGGACCTCCCCATCCACCGGCATGGTCAACGGCAAGCGTCTGGTTTTCTTCGGTGGTGGCGATGGAGTCTGTTATGCCCTTGATGCCGAAGCAAAAAAGGGGGACGGCTCCCCAATCGTTCCAGTCCTTCCCGGACCTGAATTCAAACGCGAGGAAGAAACGGACAATTCCTACCTGAAAAAAGTCTGGTGGGCGGATTTGAATCCACCCGAGTACAAAATCAAGGATGGCAAGCCGATCAAATATCCGGCCGCCGAGGGTGTGAGCGAGATCAATTCCACCCCTGTCTTTTACAAGAACCGGGTGTATGTCGCGACCGGTCAGGACCCGGAGCATGGGGAAGGAGTGGGGCATTTGGTCTGCCTCGATGCGACGAAGGCGGGGGACATCACCAAGACGGGAGTGCTGTGGTCCTACCAGGGGATCAAGCGGTCCATCTCGACGGTCAGCATCGATCCGACTTCCGGACTTCTTTTCGTGGGTGATTTCAGCGGCTTCGTCCACTGCCTTGATGCCGAAACCGGTAAACTCTACTGGGTTTATGACATGAAGGCGCACATGTGGGGCAGCACCATGGTTGCCGACGGGAAGGTCTTTGTCGGAGATGAGGACGGTGACTTCACGGTCCTCGCCGCGGACAAGAAACTGAAGCTTCTCAGCGAAGTGAATGTGGGAGCCCCCATCTATAGTACTCCCGTCATCGCCAACGGGGTCATGTACATCGGCAGTCAAACCCATCTCTTTGCGGTGGGTGCCGAAGGCCAGCCGACTGGCTCCGACAAGCCCCGCAACGAAATACAGATCAAGAATTAAGCCGACCAATCATGCCTATTCTTAGTGTAGCTCCCGAGGCGGTCACCGCCGCCCAAACCGAATTGGATGCGCATCTACGGACCATCATCCAATGGCATTTTTCACCGGAAACCGGCAGCCCATTCTGGCTGGACTGGGCGTCGAAGAATTTCGATCCCCGCCCCGTGATCCAGACTGTGGCCGACCTGCAGAAGTTTCCGAGTTTTCAGGATGAATGGTTGCGGGACCTTCAGCCAGAGGTCTGGGTTCCCAAAGCGTTCGCCGGCAAGCCGTACAACATTTTTGAAACGGGTGGAACGACCGGAATGCCCAAGCAACGGGTGGGTTGGAATGACTACAAGGTCGACTATGAGGAATTCAGCGGCAAAATCACCGATGAGCACTTCCCCCGGGGAGGCTCGTGGCTGATGGTCGGGCCCACCGGACCGCGACGCTTGCGTCTGGCCATTGAGCATCTCGCCAATTTCCGGGGCAGTTCCTGCTACTTCATTGATTTGGACCCCCGCTGGGTAAAGAAGGTTATCACCAACAAGCAATTCGAGGTGGCCCGGGCCTACATGGACCATGTCATCGATCAGGCGACCACAATTCTGAAACACCGCCGAATTACGGGTTTGTTCACCACACCCAAACTTTTGGAGGCCTTGGCGGAGAAGGTGAATCTGTATGAATCGGGTATTCGCGGCGTGTTTTGTGGTGGCACCTCCATGTCGCCCCAATACGTCCGGTTTCTGGTGGAGGAAGTTCTGGAGCAACGCATTGGGTTCTACCCAACTTATGGCAATACCTTGATGGGTTTGGCAGCGAGTGTTCCGTTGGAACCGGAGGACCAGTTTTCGGTCACTTACTACGCCCCACAGCCGCGTGCGGTCCTTCGGGTCGTTGACCCAAAAAACACATTGGAACTGGTGCCGTACGGCCAGTTTGGCCGCGTGGAGCTGACCACGCTGACTCGTGAATTTTTCATGCCCCGGTTTTTGGAGCGCGATGAGGCCGTTCGTCGGGCACCCCGTCCACCCTATGCTTGGGATGGTGTCGGTGATGTCCGTCCTTTCGGGGCGATGGAAAAGACCATCGTCGAGGGCGTTTACTGACCCATGTCGGCCGGGTGATGTATCCATTCATCACCCGGTCTTCGCCTGGGATCGGCCTATTTTGAGGGGGTGCCCCCAGCCGTTGGTGTTGGGGTTGTCGCAATAGTCCGAAGCTGAAGTTCAATGGCCTTCAGACGTTCCGGGTCTGTAATTTTTCCGTTGCCGCGCTCCACAACGTAAAAAGTATCCACAGCAGCGCCGCGCTCGGTGGCGATCTTCGCCAAGGCGATATCGACTCCCAAATCATAGAGGGAGGAGGACAGACGGAAGAGCAACCCCACGCGGTCCTCTGCCTCCAGATCGATCACCGTGTGCTGGTCCGACGTGTGATTGTCGAACCGCACGGAAGGTTCAATCGCCTCGTCACCCACAGACCGGTAACGGGGGGGATAGGCGGGGGCCGACGCGAGGGCCTTCGCAGGGTCCAGCGTCCCGGTCAGGATTTCATGGGCGAGCCGTTCGAATCGTGACCGGATGACTTCGTCGGCCAATTGGCCCGTTCGTGCATCAGCGACGAAGAATTCATCGAGAACAATCCCATCTGCCCGGGTATAGATTTGGGCTGCCAAAATGTTGAGTCCGGCAGACGCGAGTGCCCCGGTCAACTTGGCAAACAGGCCGGGACGGTCCCAGGTGCAGATGTGCAGCGAGGTATAGCCACGGTCCGGCTGATCGCGCCACAACATGACCGGTTCCAGGGCATTGATATCTTGCAGGTTGAACTGCAGGTGCATGAAGCGATGCACCAAAGTGACGTCGCGAAGAATCTCACGCGGGCCATGGACACGGAAATAGCGCGGGGGCAGGGCATCGAAATGCGCCTGGATTTCCTCCGTGGCAAACGTTTTCGGGGATACTTCCAAAACATCGGATTGGAGGCGGTCGCGGGCCAGTCGTTCGGCGCGGATGAAGTCCGAATTTCCCTCAAGCACCGCCTGGGTCCGTTGGTGCAACTGGCGTAGGAGTGAATCCTTGAATCCGTTCCAAAGCGTATCGCTGGTGCCCATCGAATCGGCGAATGTGTGAATCGTCAGGAGATCGAGTCGTTCGGTATCCAGTATCTGGGCGGCAAACTGATGAATCACGCCGGGGTCCTCAAGGTCCCGCCGCTGGCTCACCTGAACCATGACCAGGTGCATTTCTATCATTTGGCGAAAAATAGCGATGGTACCTGGGTCGAGATGGAGCCGGTTTCCCGCCCGTTGGGCAAGGTCTCCGCCAACAATTTCGTGACGTTCCCCGGGCAGGGCCTTTCCGGAATCGTGAAGGAGCAGGGCCAGATACAGCAAATAAGGCCGTTCCAGCCGGTGCATCATCGGATTGTACCGGTTAAACGGCTCCTTGGTGGAATTCCACACCAGATCGGCTTTTTCGATGCAGACCAGCGTGTGTTCGTCGACAGCGTATTGATGATAGAACTCGTGCTGTACGAGATTGGTCAGGCGTCCGAACTCCGGCAGCAACTTGCCAAGGAAACCGACCTCATGCATGGCCCGGGTGATGGGAGCGACATGACCCCGGATATTGAGAATTTCTAGGAGCGTGTTGCGAACATGAGCGCTCATCATGAAAGAACGGTTGACCAGTCCCGAGGCCACGGAATGGCGGAGAAGTTGGGCCAGGTCGGGATGAAGCCTCAAACCGCGTTGCTGGAGATGCAGGAACACGCGGATGAGGCGCAGAG
This sequence comes from uncultured Verrucomicrobiota bacterium, assembly GCA_903896505.1. Lineage (GTDB taxonomy): Bacteria > Verrucomicrobiota > Verrucomicrobiia > Limisphaerales > UBA9464 > CAILNN01. Next base: position 21,119 of record CAITXU010000192.1, read on the forward strand.
GGTCGGTTTTGAAGACATCTCGCGAAGCCGCCACCAATTCGGTATCGCGGATTTCAAAGCCATCGAGCTGTTCCGCCCGCTTCCGATGCTTGCCAAGTCCGGCGTTTAAACGGTCGAGAACGGACACCCGCCGGGGAACGAGGGCCAAACGCTGCTCCAGCGTTCGCGTGATCAGGTGGACATTCCGGGTGTGCGTGTAGTAATCCTTCATGAACTGCTCCACGCGCAGCCGGGGGGAGCGTTCGGAGTAGCCAAGACCGGAGGCGACGGCGGGTTTGACGTTGGCAGCCAGGACTTCCAGCGGACGATTGGCCGAATAGTGAAGTTCCGTCCGCGTGCGCAGCAGAAAATCATAGGCCGACTCCAACTGCTTGCGTTCGGCGGCATTGATCTGTTCCGAGCGCTCCAATTCAATAAGGGATTTCAGCCCCAGCTTGAAATAGACCACCCAAAGCAGGTTTTGAACATCGCGAAGCCCCCCGCAGCCTTGCTTGACATTCGGCTCCTGCATGGCCGCCGAGTTGCCATGCTTGTTCCGCCGTGCCGCCTGGTCCGCAAGGCGTTGTTGGATGTATTCGGCCTGATGCCCCACCACACAATGGGCATGAAACCGTCGCTGAAGCTCGTCAAACAATCGTTCATCCCCGGCCACCCGCCGTGCCTCCAGCAGGGCAGTCTTGGCCTGGTTGTCCCCGTTGGCGACCGAGATGCAATCGGAAACCGTACGAACAGAATGTCCCACTTTCAGCCCGAGGTCCCATAGCAGGTAAAGTAGCCCGCTGGTCCATTCAGTGAGAGCGAGTTGGGCTGAACCTTGGGGCGCAAGGCGCGCCGCATGGAGAAACATCAGATCGATGTCACTCTGGGGGGTCAGTTCGGCCCGTCCATACCCTCCAAAGGCAACCAAGGTCACCCGGGGCGGCGCTCCTTTGGAAGGAATGGCCGACTGGAGGGCCGCCCAACCATGTTGGATGAGGGCGTCCATCACCGCAGCCCGTGCATGGCAGACGATGAGTCCACCTCCACCGCCGCGATGAAGGATTTTGAGCCGGGCCGATTCCTCCTTCAGGAATGCCTTGTATCTGGCCAAATCCTCGGTCGGCTTTCGTCCGGATGGAGTCGGCAGCAGCCGGGCCGCATTGGCTGCGATTTTTGCACTAATGGAGGTCACACCAAGGTGAAGGTGTCCCTCCCCTTGTCAGCATCAAAGCTCAAAATCAGTCGGGACCGACTGCGGGGTCTTCGCGAATCTTTCGTGCAACCTTGTTGCAACAGCGGTTTTCTAGGACCATTTCAGACCGATGTCCTCCCTTCCGGAGACCGATGAAGATGCCCAATGGATGCTGCGCGTGAAGCGGGGTGGCTCTGACGCGCCGGAAGCTTTGGCGCGGTTGGTGGAACGGTGGAAACAGCCTGTGGTCCACTTTCTCTTTCGGTCCCTGCCGGATGCAGAGGAAGCCGAAGACCTGGCATTAATCGTCTTCACCCAACTTTGGAAAAGCGCTGCCCGCTATCAGATTTCGGCAAGATTCAGCACCTTTCTCTTCACCATCGCCCGCAATCTGTGCTTGAACGAATTGCGCCGACGCGCACGTCATCCTGCAGTATCGCTGGATGAATCCCACGGGGACGACGAAACCCATCCATTCCGACAGATCGAAGACGCGCGTCAGGTTTCTGCGGACGAGCTGATGCAACGAGGCGAACTGGTGTCCAAGATCAATGAGGCGCTGGCCGCCCTCCCGGAGAAGCAGCGGACTGCCATCGTCCTCTGCCGGGATACCGACCTAAGTTATGAAGAAATCGCCGAAATCCTGGGAACCTCGGTGCCGGCCACCAAGTCCCTCATTCATCGGGGGCGGGAGGTGTTGCGGATACGATTGAAGCCTTATCTCAAAACCGGCGAGTGGAATTCTCCGCCGTCCGATTGAAGGCTGAATCGAGAACGCAACTTTTTTCATAACGCGGTTTTTCCCGAAGACGACTTTATGAAGCCACGACCAAAACCCGGTGTGGAGCCGGCGGCCTGGAGGGAGTCGGTCTGGAAGGGCCGCCGCGGCCCTGGAAACCCGACGTCGGCTGCACCATCGGCGGCATCCGTCGATGCAGGGCAAAATTTTGGCACTCTCACTTCGGAGCAACAGGTTGAATTGGAGGCGGAACTCGCTCTGGACGGTCTCTTGGGTATGTTGCCCATCGCGGTGGCTCCCACCAACCTTGCCGCACGGGTCCTCGATGAAGTGGCGCGGGAAGACCGAACGACGCGGACCCACGGTCCATCCTGGCTGGCCAGGCTTGCTTCGCGATGGACCATCCGGGCGGGTTTGAGGCCGCTCGGGATTGGTCTGGCCCTGGTGCTGGCTGTGGTGGGGGTCATTTCGCAACGCTCACTTGAAAAACGACTGCTCATGGCCCGGGAAGTGGCCGAAGTGGCCACGATTCCGGGAGTCGATGCTCTTCGCAACTTCGACGCTATTTCCGCCCTGAGTGCCGACGCTCGGTTACACCCGAGCGACGTTGAACTGATGGCCGCCATGGGTCCCGTGAATCATTGAGGCAATGGCAACCCCAGGAATTGCGATGCGGGGGTTTTACATACTGGGCTTGGCCCTAACAGCATCCGCGAGCCTTCTGGAGCCGCTACACGGCGAAACGACCGCCTCAGCGCCGCCAGCTTCATCTCCTGCCGTTCCGTCGGTTCCCTCGGACACCGCCAGCCCCAGCGCCGTATTCCGAAAGCTTCTCCATTCGACTCCTGAGGAGCGTCGCGCGTGGTTGGAGGTCCGTCCGCCGCGAATTCGGGAATTGGTAACCGCCAAGCTCGCGGAATTCGGACGACTGACGCCCATTGAACGGGAGCTGCGACTGGAAGTGGCAGAGCTGGAATTTTTTCTGACTCCCATTCTTAGGGTAGGCCCGGAGGAACGCCCGCAATTGCTGGCGCGCATTCCGGACCAAAAGCGGTCCCTTATCGAGCTTCGATTGAAGGTCTGGGACTCCCTCAGTCCTGATGCGCGGAAGGAACTATTGGAGAGCCAGCAATCCCTGGCCTATTTTGTCAGGTCCGAGCGCGTGGATTCGCAACGTCTGACCGACACGCTGGTGACCGTTCCCCCGCCTGTCCGGGCGGAGGTGGAGGCCCAATTCGCACGATGGGCGGCGCTTCAGCCCGAAGAGCGGGCCCGAAAGACCGCTCTTTTTGAGCGGTTCTTTGACCTGAGCCCAGCCGAACGAGCGCGGACCATCCGCCAACTTTCGGACGACGAACGCAAGCGGATGAAGGAGGCCATGGCGCAACTGGATGCCCTCGAACCTCAGGAGCGCGAACAATGTTTACAGGCGGCCCGACAATTTGCTGCGTTGAGTGCCGCTGAACGGGCGGAATTCATGGCCAACGCCGCCCGTTGGAAGGCAATGAAACCGAGTGAGCAAGCCGCGTGGCGGGCGCTGGTGGACCACTTGGATTTGGCCGCCATTAATCGCCCCCCCATTCCCCCATCCAAGCCAACCCCCCGGGTGGCGGCAACCAATCGGTGAGTCGATTTGGCCATTGCCCGCCTCTGTTCCTCCGAGTTCAATGACCTTTATGAAAGTCCTTTTGACGTTGCTCCTGGCTGGGTTGTCTCTTTGGACAGCCCGTGCCGACAAACAAATTTTGCTCATCGCAGGGGTTCCAAGTCACGGTGCCGGAGAGCATGAATTTCGGGCGGGCTGTCTGCTGCTGGCGGAGTGCCTCCAAAAGGTTCCGGGAATTCATGCTACTGTCGCCAGCAACGGATGGCCCTCGGATGAGACGCTCCTACGTTCGGCGGACGCGATACTGATTTATGCCGACGGCGGGGGAGGTCACCCGGCGATCCAACCCACACGGTTGAAATTGCTCGACGAATTGGCGGCCAAGGGCGTTGGCATTGGCACAGCTCACTACGGAGTCGAAGTGCCGGCTGGGCCTCCGGGTTTCGCCATGCTTCGATGGACGGGCGGCTATTTTGAACCCTACTGGAGTGTCAACCCGACCTGGCTGGCAAGCTTTGAACGGTTCCCGCAGCATCCCATCACCCGGGGGGTCACCCCCTTCCAGGTCGAGGATGAATGGTACTACCACATGCGATTCGCTCCAGAGATGGCGGGGGTCACGCCGATTCTGAGCGTGGTTCCGCCTGCCAACACGATCAATCAACCCGACGGCACTCATTCGAGCAATCCGTGGGTGCGGTCCGAAGTCGCCCGGGGCGTCCCGCAAACACTCATGTGGGCTTTCAACCGCCCCACGGGAGGCCGCGGGTTTGGATTTACTGGAGGCCATTTTCACAAGAACTGGGGCAACGAAAGCTTCCGGCGTTTGGTCCTCAATGCGTTAGTATGGGCTGCCGGTGCCGAAGTGCCTTCTGGAGGCATCGTTTCAACGGTCAGCCCGGAACTCCTTCAAGGCAATCAGGACCCCAAATAGTCCACCCGAGCCACGAACAACCTCGGGGTTCAGAGGCCTTCCAGTGCGGACTTGACGCTGCCCGCTGAAGACGCACTCTATCTCCGTATGCCGGTACCTGGTTGTACGTTGTCGGTTTGGATTCAATCGCCGACGGCATTTATCAAGCTGGGCGGAAGAGCTGCCGCGGAAAGTGCACGCGATTTTAAAGGGTTGGTGACCCGCCTGCACGCAGAGGGGATTTCTCTATTTTGCGTGGACCTTTCCCATTGCTTGTTGATGGACAGTACCTTCTCAGGGGTGGTCGCTGGGTTGACACAATCGCTGGGTCCAGACCCCAAACATGGCTGCAAACGTATCAGTCTGGTCAATCCGAACGCCCGCGTTCGCGACTTGTTTGATAATCTCGGCGTGTTGGATTTAGTGAACGTCCTTGAGTCGACACCCACTGAGATGCAGGACAGGGTCTCCCAAGAGGTGGCAACCGGGGCATTCTCCCGTAAAGAGACCACCTCCTGCTGCTTGGAAGCGCATCGCCTTCTCATGGCTCTCAAGCCGGAAAACGCAGCTAAATTTCAGGAAGTCACCCGGATGCTCGAGGCACAACTCGCCCCGAGCTGATCTCGAACTCGACCGGTTGTTGTCGGTTGTTGTCGGTTGTTGTCAGTCAGGATCCGCAGGTCCGCGCCTGCCCATCGGCGAAGTTATCCGATACCACGTCGGAAGCGGCCCTCAGGGCTGAGTCGATCAATCACGGCAAATGGCAATCGACGGGCCAACGCCATTCCCGCCGACGCCGGCCGTGGCTGCGATATCCTGGGCATCGCCCACGCCCTCCGGGCGCCCACCTCAAAAAGCTTCACATAGGCATCATCCGCGTGATGTTGGGCGATTTCACGCGCCTTGACCTGCATCGCCTCACGTTCATCTGCAGTGGAAGCCAGGACAGCCCGGACTCCCCTCACCGCCCGTTCCCAATCGTCCACGGGGAACAACAGGTCCGGATGGATTTGTCGGGCATAATCATCGCCGCCGCTGTTCATCTGGGCATAGAGGGGTAACACCCCCTGGCTCATCGCCTCGGCGAGACTGAGCGGTGTCCCTTCGTAGTCGCTCGTGAACACGATGAAATCGAGTTCACGGATGGCGTGCCAATAGGCCTCCCCAGATAGGCGTCCCCGGAATTGGGCTGTCGCTCCGACGGAGGCAAATTGACGGGCAAGTTTATCCCGAACGGGACCGTCACCCAGGATTTCCCAGCGATGAGGGATTCCCGCCGCCAACAGCGCCTCCGCTATCCGGGGCAACCGTTCGACCCGTTTCTGGGCCGTGATCAGGCGTCCGCAATAGCCTAAAACCAACGGGCGTTCATGCCATGGCCGTGAGGGGCGCGGCGGAAGTTTTGGAAGGGAAATGGGCACAGGGATGACAGCGACACGGTCAGGAGGCAGGTCCAAAGTCTCCTGGGCCAGTTCAGCCAGGGGCTGACTCACGGTCATCACAAAATCGAAGACGTTCTTCAGAGCGGTGAGGTAGCTCCTGTCACCAGTCCAGGCGGTGGCCAGAACGGCCAACCGACGTTCACAACCGTCCAGAGGCGCAAAAAAGCCGGCACCCCAACCATTGAGGTAGGAGGCACAACCGACCACGGGAGAAACGCGCTTTCTCCAGCGGTCCTGGGCAATATGAGGCGAATGCCAACCCCTTAGTTGGAGACCAATGGCATCCGGTCGATCTGACGATTCGAAGACCACCACTGCCCGTTGACGAAAGTCGGGGCGGTTGGAAGCCAAATGCTGTCTCAGCATCGACTGACCTCCTCCCAAAAGTCGGAGGTGGGTGAAAACGTGAGTCACTTCCAAGACGGCCACTGGGTCACTGTATATTTTTGTTTGGGGGTAGGAAAAGGCCTGATTTGTGCTTCCAAAATGGCGTTTTCTCACCTTGTGTGGAATAATAACGCAGGTCAGAGGGTTTATGGTCAGGAAGTGCGGGTTGTTTTGGCTGTTTCTGGTATTCCTTGGGCAGTTTGTCCGAGCCGAGCGCCCATCTCCCCCGTTGCTTCATCTGCCGACGACGCTGGCGAGTTCAGACCAGTACGCCTTTGAGATCGCTTTCCCCACGCTTCCGCCAATTGCCATGGTGGGCTTCGCCTGTCCGCAGGAAGACACCAATCGCCTGTTTCTCATCGAAAAAACAGGCATCATCTGGGTGATCACCAACCTGGCGAACCCCAATCTGACGGTCTTTCTAGATCTGACTTCCAGAACGGTCACCGATTCGGAATGCGGGCTGACGGGACTGGCCTTCCATCCGTGGTACTCGTTCAACGGACAGTTCTACGTCTTTTACTCCACCCGGACCACCACGGCGCAGGGGACGGGCCTGCATCAACGGGTCGCAAAGTTCCTTGTCGACCCCGACAACCCGAACCGGGCTCTGCCGGATTCGGAGGTTCCCTTGATTACCCAATACGACCGGGACCCGGAGCATCAGGGCGGGACGCTTCGGTTTGGCCCGGATGGATATCTCTACATCGGTGTGGGGGATGAGGGCGGTTCGTTCGATTCCTTCGGCAATTCACAGAAGATTGACGGCAATTTCTTTTCGGCACTGCTTCGGATCGACGTCGACATGCTGTTCCAGAACGTGCCGCCAAATCCCCATCCTGCGGTGAATCCGGGAACCTATCTGGTCCCGTCTGACAATCCGTTTTTCGGTTTGAGTTCCTTCGAGGGACACCCCATTGAGCCTCAAAATGTCCGAACTGAATTCTATGCCATCGGGTTTCGAAATCCGTTCCGATTTTCCTTCGATCCCCTCACCCGGGAACTTTACGTCAACGACGTCGGCCAGAATCGCCGTGAAGAAGTCAATCGTGTCCAGCCTGGGGGCAATTACGGTTGGGCCTTTTTTGAGGGAACGATCGAAAACCCCCTGAATTCTGGAGTCGATCCCCGGGCATTCCAAGCCCCCATCTATGAATATGAACACGACGGACTCCACATAGCGATCACCGCCGGCCTGCCCTATCGCGGAGCCAAATTCCCTGAATTATATGGTACCTATCTGTACTTCGACTTCGCCGGCTCCTTGGGGTTGCTTCAGCGGGACCCGGTCGCAGGGTGGGTCAATCGTTGGCTCCCGGGGACCTTCACACCATCTGGCGTGACCGACATCATTATCCAGCCAGGAACGGAAGATATCCTTCTGGCCGATTATGTTTTTGGCGTCGTTGCCCGAATGGTTCGGCAACCTTCGGGAGGGGGTGCCCTGCCGTCCCGCTTGAGCGACACCGGCATCTTTTCCGATATGGCGTTACTCAAGTCGGCACCCGGACTTGAGCCGTATGAAGTCAACGTCCCGTTCTGGTCGGACGGTGCGGTCAAACGGCGCTGGTTTTCGCTTCCAACCTCAGACAGTCACTTGGTGTATACCAATGCCGGGGCCTGGCAGGCTCCCTCGGGAACCGTCTGGGTCAAGAATTTCGACCTTCCGGTCTTGAGCAACGGTACGGTGGCCCCACGTCGAGTGGAGACCCGCCTCTTGGTCCGCACAGACACGGGAATTTATGGGGCCAGTTACCGGTGGCGGGATGACCAAACGGATGCAGACCTGGTACCGGAGGTGGGGGCAAATTCAACCTTCCAGGTCCTCCAAAATGGGACCAACCACATTCAGACGTGGCATTTCCCGGCCCTGAGCGAATGCGCCACCTGCCATAATGCTCAGGCCGGGTACAGCCTGGGGTTCAACTCGGCCCAACTCAATCGTTCCGTGATAAAGAATGGAACGGCGGTCAACCAGATCACCGCTCTTTCGGATGCTGGTTATTTTGCCGACCCGCCAGTGGCTCCCGAGTATGCCCAAAGCCTTGCGCCTCTGGATGACACCACAACCAGTCGGCGGTGGCTTGCCCGGTCTTTCCTCGCTGCGAATTGCACCGCATGCCATTTTCCATCCGGGCCAACCCGCGCCACTTGGGACGCGCGCCCCGAACCGGAGCTCTCTGAACTTGGGATCGTAGGTGCCGTGGCCTTGGACAATATTTCAGACCCGTTCACTTCTGAAACCAACTACATTGTCCAACCGGGCCAACTGACGATTTCGGCACTTTACCGTCGGCTCGCCGATGATGCTCCCTACCACATGCCTCCATTAGCCACAACCGAGCTGGACACCTCGGTGTTGCCGCTTTTGGCAGGCTGGATCACCAATGATTTGGTATTTCATTCCGACTATGCCACGTGGGTCGGACAACATTTTCCTCCCGGCTCATCCACCAATATGACCGAGCCCACGAGCGATCCCGACAATGACGGTCTGGTCAACGAAGCGGAGTGGCTGTTATCCGAGAATCCCCTCGACCCGAATCGAGCTTGGAAATGGACGATCTCGATGGAATCCGACGGCGTGCACCTGAGGTACATCCGACGGGCAGACGTTGCCTTTCAAGTGGAGTTTTCGTCGAACGTTGGCGTGGAATCGAACTGGCAGGTGCTGCCGATTCCAGGCAACGAGTGGCGGGTGACCGCCAAAGATACCCCTGTGGACCTCCTTCTCCCGTCCACGTACCCTTTGGCCACTTTCTATCGGGTCAAGATTTTCGAACCATAGGTCAGGCCAGCAGGCCGGAGACGACCTCACCGAAGACGTCCGTCAACCGGAAATCGCGGCCTTGGAAGCGATAGGTCAGCTTCTCATGGTTGAACCCCAGTTGGTGCAAAAGGGTGGCATGAAGATCATGAACATGGACCCGGTCCTTGACGGCGTTGAATCCAAAATCATCCGATTCACCAAAGGCAATTCCAGGCTTGAAACCACCACCAGCCACCCACATGGAAAAGGCGTTGGGATGGTGGTCCCGACCGTCATCACCGCCCTGCACCATCGGAGTGCGGCCAAATTCTCCACCCCAGATCACAATCGTGTCATCCAACAAGCCCCGTTGCTTCAGGTCCTTGATCAGGGCAGCCGAGGCACGGTCGGTCTTGCCGCACTCGGCCTTTAGCCCCCCGGTCAAACCTCCATGATGATCCCAGGACTCATGAAAAATCTGTACAAACCGGGTGCCGCGTTCGACCAGACGCCGCGCCAGCAAACAGGCATTGGCAAAGGACGTCTTTCCGGGTTCCGCACCATAAAGTTCCAGTGTTTCGCGCGATTCTCGCGACAAGTCCATCAGATCCGGGGCACTCGACTGCATCCTGTACGCCATTTCATAAGAGGCAATCCGCGTGCCGATTTCCGGATCACCCACCACACCCAGATGGCGTTCATTGAGACTGCGGACCGTGTCCAACGTATCGCGTTGGAGCACGGCATCGACCCCGGCCGGGTTGTTTAAGTAAAGGACTGGTTCAGGGCCGTTGCGAAAAAGCACGCCATTGTGAACCGTGGGCAAAAAGCCGGAACCCCAGTTCGAAGCCCCGCCACTCGGGCCTTTTCCCCCAGTGCTAAAAACCACATAGGCCGGCAAGTCCATGGATTCACTGCCCAGACCGTAGGTGACCCAGGAACCAAAACTGGGCCGACCAAATTGTTGGGAGCCCGTGTTCATGAAGATTTGGGCCGGAGCATGATTGAATGCGTCGGTCGCCATCGACCGGATCACCGTCAAGTCATCGGCGACTTCCGCCAAATGCGGAATGACTTCCGAGAGTTCAAGGCCGCTTTGACCATGACGGGAGAACTTGAATTTGGGCCCAAGGAGGGTGGCGTTGGGATTGATAAAAGCCGCCCGATAGCCTTTTAGCAATTCAGCCGGAGGGACGGTACCGTTGAACTTCGCCAGCTGTGGTTTGTAATCGAATAGCTCCAGGTGACTCGGCGCACCGGCCATGAATAGGTAGATGACTCGTTTTGCCTTTCCCAGAAAGGGAGCCGGGCAAGGTTCCAACGGGTTGGCCACGCTGGACGATGCCGCTGTCGCCGTGTCTTGGAGGAGCGAGTGGAGCGCGATGGTTCCCAGTCCAACGCCACATTCCTTAAAAAACCAACGACGGGTAATGTTTTGCCGTAGGGCCTCACGGGCATGTTCCAGATGGCTGATTCGGGTGGGCATGGGAAAAATGGTTGGGGTTTACGCGATGGGTCCTCTATTCGGGAAGCGGCTCAATCATCCGGTGGCTCATTCCTTCGTGATGGTCTCATCCAGATTCAACAGAGCTCGGGAGACCGCCGTGTACGCCGCCAGTTGTGCCGGCGTTGTACCGGGGGGAAGTTGATGCGGCAGCTCTGCCTTTCCCGTGGCCAGCTCTCCAGCATGAATCCAGCCATCGGCAATCCGCTGATGTGCCTTGGACAGAAGTGTCAACAGATCGACCCGTTCTTCCGGCGTTGGCCATCGACCCAATACCCGACGAAAGGCCGACGCCACCCGCTCCTCATCCGAGGATGCAGGCTTCGATAAAGCAATGCCGGCCAGAGCCCGGGCACATTCGTTAAACACTCCCTCGTTCAGGGAGGTTAATGCCTGTAATGGGGTGTTGGACCGATTCCGACGGACGCAAGAGAAGTCGCCGTTGGGCGCGTCAAAATTGGCGAGAACGGGATAGGGAACCGAGCGAAACTTGAACACATACAGACTGCGCCGATACCGTTCGGAGCCCTTCTCTTCCTTCCAAGTCTTGGGGCCATAGCTCGTAGGCGGCTGGAACAGGAACTCCGGAGCCGGTGGGTAAACTCCCCGGCCTCCCATCGCCGGATTCAGAAGTCCACTCGCAGAAAGCGCAATATCCCGAACCACCTCGGCATCCACCCGGAAGCGCGGTCCTCGGGCCAGCAACCGATTGTATTTGTCTTTCTCATACAATTCGGGGGTTACCATCGAGCTTTGCCGGTAGGTGGCGGAGGTGACCACCAGCCGGTGTATTTGTTTGAGCTTCCAATTCCCATCCATCAACTCACTGGCAAGCCAATCGAGCAGTTCGGGATGCGAAGGTGCCGGACTTTGCGTCCCAAAATCCTCTGAAGTCTCCACCAAACCGGTGCCAAAATAGGCCTGCCACAGGCGATTGACGCAGACCCGGGCCGTGGTCGGAGACTTCTTATCCACCAGCCAGCGTGCCAGAGTCAACCGGGACGAATCAGCACCCGCAGGCAACGGATGCAGGAACCCAGGGACCCCTGGCTGGACCACATCCGTTGGTTTGAGCCAGTCGCCACGTTTGAGAAGATGCGTCTCCCTCGGCTCATCGCCGGGGCCAGTTCCGCGACGCGAAATGAGCGTGGAAGTGGGTGTCCCTTCCGGCCACTGCTTCCACAAAGTCTCAATCTCAGCATTCACCGCGGCAAATTCGGGCACTGTGGTCCGCCATTGACTAAATACAGCAGCCACCTGGGCGGGAGACCGTTCCTCGCTGGCAATTTTGAAGATTTCACGAACCGCGTCCGGAATCGGGTCGGCAACGGCATGGGTCGCGCTGGTCACGCTGAAGCGAAAACGTCCCAGA
>CAITXU010000193.1 GCA_903896505.1 uncultured Verrucomicrobiota bacterium
CGTAATGTGACATCAAGCAATGCGGCGACAAAATGATTGCCGGACTACACGCGCGCGGGCGGAGTGGACGGAAAACCCACCTAATCCGTCCTGGAAAACCGCCGTTGCGCGTAACGGGTGTCCTCAGATGGCGACTGTCACCGCCGCCCGTCGCCCCCAAAGTACTTTGGAGCCTGCCGTGCCAAGTAGCGACGCCCCGTATCGAACAGCAGCTTGGCCCCTGTGGTATCCCCTTGGTCCAGGGCCTCCCTAACCCTTGAGAACAGGTCGTCTGCCAGATATTGCCAGCCCAGCTTCTGCGCAGCGTCAAACTGGCGAGAGAATATGGCATCGGTCCGCCGCCAGTATCGGATCGTCTCTGGCGTTGGCATGCCCGGGGCCTTGCAAATCCTGCGGATCGGCTCGCCGAATGTCAGTCGGTCGAGTATGCACTCGCGAAGTTCCGGTCTGGATTTACTCGGCCGACCAGGACGCGCCCGCTGCCTCTCTATGACCAGAGGCGGGCCGTGGTTATGCCCCGGACCAATTCCGGCAGTCAGCGATCGAATGCCCACCGTTCGGCTCACCGACGCAGAACGCTTGGCCACAAATGCAATGGAAGGACGTCGAACAACTTACCAATGGCCTTGCCAATGGCTGCGCGATCATCCCGTCCAGACGGAGCAAGCAGCCCCCACGAGATTAGCGTTTGAACCTCGGTGTCCCGCACCTCCAGACTCACGCTGCGCAGGCCGGCCCGGCGGCGCGACCGTGACACACGCATCCGTTCGGTGGGGGTCATGTGGTATCTCCGATCACGAGTTCTCTGGGTCACGGCTCGGTGCAGCGAGAGGTTGTGCGCGATGCTCATCTTTCCAAGAGGCGCCATGGCCTAGTTCAGGGGCACCGAGCAGGAATCGCGCAACACATCCGGCGACGGTGGCTGGCACACCGCGCACTCCCAGGAGCCCGGCGCTGACAACTCGATAACTGGCAACCTCCACCACAGATTGCCCCCGCAGTTTGGACAGAGGGTGGTCGGTAGCTCCCCCAGGTCAATTGGGGGAGGAATTGGGCCGAGTGATTCGGCTACGCCCTTGGAGGGGTCGTACATTCCAGAACAATTTAAGACTCCATCGGTCACCGAAAATGCGCCCTTGGTGCCGCTTGCTGTGGCGCTACCTCGGTAAATATGTCCATTTCCGTCGATGAGCGATATCGGGGCGGTTAACGAGCAAGCGGCGCAACCAATAACCGCCAAAAGCGGCACCGCTAGCTTAATCTTCCGGGAGCTTGCATTCATCGGGCACCTTAGGACGCAATTTAGTTGGCCAGTCTGCCCCAATGTCGCAAAGGGCACGAGTCCGGTTCGGCACTCTGGGGCTTGAGGGAGCATCTGGCACTGCTGGCATCCTGGGTGGTTCCGGGCCAAACATTGAGCGGTCAACTGCCGGATGACCAATCCTATCGTCGGCCGATGGTTTAGCACGGGGTCGTCCCAACGAGCCTGTCATTCACAGCTCGCGCTTCTGTTCCCGCAACCGGGTCAATTCGCTCTTGCACAGCGCGTCGAACTTGTCCGGCGTGGCAATTTCGGCGGGGTCAATCCCGGACTTCGCCATCAACTCGCGGATGCGTCCCCGAAGCCGTTCGGGCGGCATTACGACTGGAGGGA
>CAITXU010000194.1 GCA_903896505.1 uncultured Verrucomicrobiota bacterium
ACCAATAATTACTCCAGCACGACGATTTCGGTGCCGGTGACGGTACTGTTGGCAACACCGGTGGTCACCACCCATCCGGTGGCCTCGACGCTGGTCTACGGCCAGAGCCTGGCAGATGCGACGCTGAGCGGAGGGGTGGCGATGACGTCGGGGGCATTTGGATTTTCTGCGCCGACCACGGTGCCAGTGGCTGGGACTACGCCTCAATCGGTTCTATTTACGCCCATTGACACCAATAATTACTCCAGCACGACGATTTCGGTGCCGGTGACGGTCCTGTTGGCAACACCGGTGGTCACCACCAATCCGGTGGCCTCGACGCTGGTCTACGGCCAGAGCCTGGCGGATGCGACGCTGAGCGGAGGAGCGGCGTCGACGCCGGGGGAATTTGGATTTTCCGCGCCGACCGCGGTGCCTGTGGCTGGGACTACGCCGCAATCGGTCCTATTTACGCCCATTGACACCAATAATTACTCCAGCACGACGGTTTCGGTTCCGGTGACGGTGCTGTTGGCAACACCGGTGGTGAGCACCAATCCAGTGGCCTCGACGCTGGTCTACGGCCAGAGCCTGGCGGATGCGACGCTGAGCGGAGGAGTGGCGACGACGCCGGGGGCATTTGGATTTTCTGCGCCGACCACGGTGCCTGTGGCTGGGACTACGCCTCAATCGGTGCTATTTACGCCCATTGACACCAATAATTACTCCAGTACGACGATTTCGGTGCCAGTGACGGTGCTGTTGGCAACACCGGTGGTGACCACCAATCCGGTGGCCCTGCCGCTGGTGTATGGCCAGACCTTGGCGGACGCGACGCTGGATGGAGGAGCAGCGTCGACGCCGGGAACATTTGCGTTTGCGGCACCGGCGACGGTTCCATTGGCCGGGACGAGCTTTGAGCCTGTCGTGTTCACCCCAAGCGATACGAATAACTTCACACTCACGACCGTGTCGATAACGGTGACGGTGGCTCCGGCAATACCATTGGTGGTGACCAATCCGGTGGCCACCGATTTGGTCTACGGCCAGACCTTGGCGGACGCGACGCTGGATGGAGGAGTGTCGTCGACTCCGGGAACCTTTGCGTTTGCCGCACCGGCGACGGTGCCGTTGACCGGAACGAGCGATCAGCCTGTGGTGTTCACGCCGAACGACACGAACAACTTCACACTCACAACCGTTTCCGTGCCGGTGACGGTGGCTCCGGCGACGCCGTTGGTGGTGACCAATCCCGTGGCCACGCCCCTGGTGTATGGCCAGAGCCTGGCGGCTTCGGTGTTGAGCGGTGGCGCTGCTTCAACCCCGGGAACATTTGTGTTTGCAGAACCGGGGACGGTGCCGGAACCAGAGACGTCCATCCAGCCTGTTGTGTTTATCCCCATCGACACGAACAACTTCACGCTCACGACGGTGACCGTGCCTGTGCCGGTGCTCCCTTCGCCGTCTTCCATCCAGATTGTTGATTCCAGCGTCTTCGAGTACAATGGACAACCGCTGGGTCCGAATGCAGTCCAAACATCCGGTTCCTCCGGCGCTGTCACTTTTTCCTATAGCGGCACCAATTTCGGTCCAAGTCCGACGCCCCCCACAGAAATTGGCGAATACCAAGTGATTGCGACATTGGATCCGGACTCCAATTATTTGGGTGCCGTATCGGATCCCTTTAACTTCGTCATTGAAGCTCCCAGAGATGTTCCGCTGGGACCCTCATGGTTTCCTGCGGTTCTTTCGCTCATGATCGCCGCTTTCGGGATCCGTCGATTCCAGCGACCGAACTGAACCAAACTTTTCGGTTGATGGGAGAACTCGTCGGGATACGGCAGAGGAGGTTGCCGTCGATGCGGAAAGGTTCCCAGCTCAAAAATCGTTGCGGTTGTTACCATAACGGTCCTTTGGTAAACTACTGCTTCCATGTCATTCCGGTCGCGCATCGCCGCCACCACCCTGGGTTCCTGCGTTGCGGCGTCCGGCGTTGCTGCGTTGTGTGACGAGATTCTCTTCACCCACAGCCTCGGGTTATTCCTCGGACACGACGGTCATGCGTCCTTGGTGGTCCTGGTGGCGTTCATGGGGGGATTGGCGCTGGGCAACGCTTGGCTGGGACGCCTGGCCGACCGTTGGAGCAGGCGCCCCCTGCTTCTATTTGCTCTTCTCGAAGCGCTGATAGGGACCTATGCCCTGGCTTTTCCTTGGGTAATCGGATGGACAAAAGAGCTCTACATCTCCCTGGCTGGCGACATCGACTCCTCCTCACCGGCATTGCTGGTGTTGAAACTCGCCGTAGCGATGCTCACCGTTCTGCCCGCAACCATCCTTATGGGCGGAACCCTCCCGGCTCTCGTCCGGTCCTTCAGCCGGGACGACTCGGGCTTGGGGCGTGGCATCGCACGCTGTTATGCGCTGAATAGTTTTGGCGGCGTCGTGGGTTGCCTCCTGGCCGATTTTCTTCTCATCCCGCAACTGGGTCTCCAACATTCTCTCGGTGTCTCTGCCGGAATCAATTTGGGGGCAGCCGTGGTTTCCGTTGGTTTAAAAAAGTCCTTCGGTTCGCTCAAGGACTTGGCGGATCGCAAGGATCAATCCCGTCCCTCGCCATTGCCCGAATGGAATGGGAATCGCCCCGAATTGAAACGGGTGCTGTGGGTGGCCGCTCTTTCCGGGGCTGTCGCCATGGTCTACGAGGTGGCCTGGATGCGATTGCTGGCCCTATGCCTGGGGTCAACGACCCACGCCTTTTCCCTGATGTTGGCGGCATTTATCATGGGATTGGCTGCCGGTGCCGCCTGGGTTGCGCTGCGTCCGGGGCGAATGACCGGTTTCAAATGGCTTCGGAGGCTCCATGGCGGCATCGGGTGTTTGGTTGCGGTTTCATTGCCGCTGTATGGGATGCTGCCGTATTGGTTTGGACGCGCCACAGCGTTCCTCAAGCCGGAACTCGCCACCTATCCCGTCCATGTCCTGATTCAGGCGACGGTTTGCCTGCTCGTTATGTTTCCTGCGGCCTTCCTGATGGGAGCGGTTCTTCCCGTGGCAACCCGACTGGCAACGGGTCGCATTGCTTCGAGTGGAACAAACCTCGGGCGTGTTTTTGCCTGGAACACCATCGGAGCCGTTGTGGGTGCAGGTGTGACTGCACTCCTGCTGCTACCTCAACTGGGGTTGGCCGGTGTTTTTGGCATCGGAATTGGCCTCAATCTCGCCGCTGCAATTCTGTCGTCGGGTCCGGTGACGCGTGAAGTTCCACCGCGTTGGATTTCAGGCCTGACCTCACCCTTAAGGCGGATGGGGGCCATCCTTCTTCTGTTGATTGGTTGCCCGACGATCACCCGATCCATTTTTTCGGAAACTTGGAATCAATCCCTGACATTGGGGCTCTGGCGAAATCCCGGTTCCGTTTCCTCCATTCAAGAATTCCGGCGAGTCATGGGTCAGTATCACCTCCTCTATCATCGCGATGGGACCGGTTCCACGGTTTCCGTCAACGGATGGAGCGATGGAAGCCGTGAGCAACTGAATCTGCGGGTCAATGGCAAGCCGGATGCCAGCACCGCGGGAGACATGGCCACTCAGCTGTTGCTGGGACATTTGCCAATGATTCTTCATGAAGGGGCCTCACGAGCCCTCGTGATCGGATTGGGGAGTGGCATCACATCGGGAACCATGCTTCGGCATCCGTCTTTGAAGAAATTGGAGACGGTGGAGATATCACCCGAAGTGGCCTCCGCTGCCCGCCTGTTTTCGCCGTGGAACAATCAAGTGCTCTCCGATCCCCGAATGCACCTCGCCATTGAGGATGCCCGATCCTATTTGGAGAGGTCGTCGGCACGTTATGATGTGATTGTCAGTGAGCCGTCCAATCCTTGGATGAGTGGGGTCGCCGGTTTGTTTACGCAGGAATTTTACCAGGATTGCCGGAGCCATCTGGCAAGCGGAGGATTGATGGTCCAGTGGGTCCATCTGTATGATAATCAACAGGAGGCGTTGGATATGGTGGTCCGGACGCTGGCCACCGTCTTCCCCCGGATATCCATCTGGCAGAGCCAGAAACGAGACCTGATTTTGATCGCTTCGATCGAACCTCAGGGGACCAACCTTCAATCCATGCTGACCCGGGCAAGTCTTCCAGAGGTTCAGTCGAGTCTGGATTCGATTGGCCTGGGCCGACCGGTGACCCTGCTGGCGCGGGAACTCATCGACGACAGCAACGGGAGATGGATTGCCGATTCGAAGGGGGCGGTCCAAACCGATGACCGTCCACGACTGGAATACCTCGCGCAAACGGGCTTCTTTGCGCACCAGGAGGCGGTCCAATGGTTGGAATTGGATCAAAATCTTTCACCCAGGGCACCCACGCATCTGGCTTCCTACCTGCGGGGGCACCCCCTGACGACCGAGGACTATCGGTCGATGGTGCAGGGCTACCTGAACTTTGGTCTGCCCGGGGAGCAGGTCCTCCGGAGCATTCGGGTCCTGTGGCAGGGGGATTCGGCTTCAACCGGACAGTTGGATCATTTTCCAAAGCTGCCGCCCCTCGGGACGGTCGCCGAGTTGGAAGCGCTGCGTCTGGCCAATCTGCGACAGGAAATCCTGGGGCATGCGGATACCCAGCGCGAATTGGCCCGATATTATTTGGACTTGCTGACCCAAATCTATCGCAGTCAGCGCTCCATTTTTCTGGTGCCCCCCGCGCGCGAACTTCGCTCCGTTGCCGAGCGAATGGTGGAAGTTGACCCGGAACACCGGGCGCTTGACCAGTTGCTGTTGGCGGAATTGGCCTGGGATCTGGGTGATGTGGCGGCGAGTGTGGAATTGGGGCGTACCGCTCTAGCGTCCCTCTCCTCAGGCGATTGGTTTCGACTGCGACAACATCCGGGATTTGCACGCGCCGTGGCGCGGCACCTGGAGGGGTTGATGGAATTGCGAGCGAATCACGATGCCGTCCAGGTGCTGGAGAAGATCAGAGCAGCGGGTGTCGATGACCCGGCCCTGAACGCGGTTTGTCGGAAACTGGTGAATCAGCACTGAAATGATTTCAGTCGCATCCCATCCGTGGGGCTCAGAGTCAGCTTGGATAGCCCGTTCTGCCGGGGTGGCGGGCTCGGACCGGGAGCCCGGGCGTCTCGCCCGGAGGCCACCGACATTTCCTATCGGGCCGGGAACGGGTAGGTTATTCGGGCGAGACGTCCGAGGTTCCCGGGAGCTACGGACGGGTTTTCAGATTCAATGACGAGAATCGACAAATCACAAATCTTGGTCTAAGCCACTGAAACGGGGGTGCCGTCCGGGTTTGGAAATGCCCCCATGTACCGCGGCGGCTTTCTTCATCTGCGTTAATCCGTCCATCTGCGGATAAATCAATTCAGGGGCACCTTTCAAGGCCGGACGGGACCACCGATGGCACCCACGAATCGTCCCATCCAGTACCCGAGCAGAAACTCATCGCCGGCAAACTCCGTGTGCCCGCCGTCGCCGCCATCCAGTATGAACGGTTGAGTGTTGCATCGGACGTATTGCCGTTCGCCGGGAGGAAGCAACTCGGCCATCTCCTGCTCCCGGAAATTTTTGGGCAGGTGGGTGAGGTCGAGTCGATGCGAGTTTTCCACCCGCCAGGAAATGGTATCGAGGGGAAATCCTCTCAAGGTCCAGAGAGCCCCCTCGGGGTCGTATTCCTTGAGTCCGCACCCCGCGGCAGCAAAATTCCAGAAGGGGTATCGCTCATTTCGCTCCAGTTGCCAGTGATCGTTCACTGCGGCCACGAATTCGGTTTTCAGTTCGGGAGTCAGTGCGTAGCGACAGAGAACCCAATAGGCGATAAACGCCAGCTCATCATCGGAATGGTTCCAACTGTCACCCAGCTCGACGCCTTGGTGAATGACTACCGAAACATCCAGCTTACCCATCGGCAGCGAGATGTTTTTTCGGTAGCCCTCCTTTTCAAGAAGTTCAACGGCCTTCTCCCGGAAGCGTTCGGAGCCGGTGACCTGGTAGGCGAATTGGAGTAATCCAATAATCTCCGCCGAGTTGAGACGGCGGTCGAATACCGCCGGTGGAAATGCATTGAGGTATTCGGGATGCCATCGGCCCCAAAGGGTGGGTTTACCGTCGACATCCACGAGATAAAGGCCGTGGTCGAGGATATGGGTGGCGATGCGATTCACGACATTTCGGATTCGGTCCCGTTCGGGTTCGGAATCGGCGGCGCATTCCCACAACACTGCATAGGCAAACAGGTGGGAGGCAATCTCATCACTGCTGGTGGTGCCCTTCCATTCCCACCGGTCATCGGGGGCGACGTTCCATCGATCCGTGTCGGACACCTTGAAGCCGGTTCGCTCCATGGTGCGGGCGGGAAATCCCGTGTTGGTGTGAATCATCTGCAACCGCTCCAGAGCCCCGAACGTTTCCCAGGCCCAGGTCTTGGCCTGGGGATCGTGGGTCACGGCGTACCGAAACGCCTGACTGGCCAACCAGTAGCAACTCCAACCGCCGTCGTTGTCCGTATCGATCATTTCGCCGGAAGCGATGTCGCCCGCAGTGGGCAGTCGCCGTTCGGCGGTCAGTCCGAACCGGATGTGCCGGGACCTGACTTTCCGCTCAAACCAGGCCGCCTTTTCAGCGAGGGTCGAATTCGAGTACCTCACAGCCTGGAGGGCCGTCCGGGTCAGTACCCACACCGTGCCGGTCGAGTCCGGGGCCACCCCGACGACATCGTCGTCGGCCATCCACCGTCGACCGGCAAAGTAACGGATGGAGGGGGCAGGTGCCGTGCCTCCTGCGGACGGGTTTGCCCACCGGGAGGGTGTCCCGTCCCAGGCAAAAAAGGCTCCTTTGCCGGTTGCTGCCCACCATCCACCCGGGGCGTGGACGAGCGAACGGATGGATTTAATGGGGAGTTTTTGAGGCAGGGCAGGGGCGTTGTTGGAAACGGCAAGGATTCCCTCGCCGTTGGAGACCACCACTTCGGGGCCGGTTCCGTCCAGCACTTGAATCCCGGGAATGGAGCCGACGACGGTTGCCTCCCCGCCCATGACTTTCCAGACGGTCGATCCATCGCTGAGCCAAACTCCCCTGCTGGAGGCGCTCATGAGGCGAAGAGAACCTTTCGGATTCAGGTCGATTCTCGTCCATGCATCATTCTGTGCCAGGGCGAATCCTGAGGGACCCGCCAGAACAACCTGGTTGGAAGGCCCCACGGCTATCTGGTCGAACTGACCTGCGGGCAACCGGCCTTGATGAATTCCGGCATCGTCATTCGACAACCAGCCATCGGGATAAAGATAGTACACGGCCCCGTCCGGTGACGCGGTTATGTCCGTTGCCACCTTTCCAGCCAGTGGGCGGAACGATTTGTCCAACGCCAACCCGCCGTTGTATTCCCGCGCCACTCCCTTGGAGGTCAGGACATAGGGAACGTCGTCGCCCGAGAGGCAGAGTTTCTTGAATTCCGCACCGGCCAGTTCGGGGGCCATGTTGATTCGAACGGCCCATTCCTGAGGGAAGACGGTGTCGGGGAGAGGCGAGGCCAGCAGGCCAAGGGACAAGGGAAGTACCGCCAGCCAAATTCGGAAAGTCATGTAAAATGAAGGACCCGACGTTAGAAAAGGGTTGAGGATGGAGCGGTCACGGAGAGAGCGGTTTCAGTTTGGGACCCGCTGCGGTGTCCTCAATCATCCAACCGGCGGCTCTAACCTGCTCACGAATCTGGTCGGCCCGCGCAAAATCCCGGGCTTTTTTGGCAGCAACGCGTTCTTGGGCCAATGCCAAAAGCGCTGCGGGGACCTCCGATTCCGGGCGCGGACCCAGTCCAAGAACGGTATCGATCTGTTTCCAAGCCGCCAGGGCGGAAGCCGCCTGGACAGGAGTCAAGGTCTTGGATGCCAACTGGCGATTGGTTTCACGAACCCAGTCAAAAACGATGCCCCAGGCCCGGGCGACGTTGAGGTCGTTGTCCATGGCTTCGGTAAACGCATCCACAAGTCCCTTGTCGGCGCTTGCAGATTCGCCTCCGGCCAACTGGGTCAATTTATCGATGCATTCATCGATTCGCGTGAGCGCCGATCGAGCACCGGCCAACCCGTCCAGGGTAAAGTTGAAGGTCTCGCGATAATGGGCGCTCAGGAGCAACTGACGGACTTCCCGTCCGCCGAAACCTTTGGAAGTGAGGTCTCGCAGGGTGAAAAAATTGCCGAGGGTCTTGCTCATCTTCTTTCCCTCCACCAGCAGGTGAGAGCCGTGAAGCCAGTATTTGACGAACGGATGTCCCTCTGTTTGCACCGCAGCCCCTTCGCTCTGGGCGATTTCGTCTTCGTGATGCGGAAAGGCAAGGTCTTCCCCGCCCAGATGGAGGTCGAAGCTGGGCCCGAGCAGGGCCATGCTCATGGCGGAGCATTCGATATGCCAACCGGGGCGTCCCGGCCCCCAGGGACTATCCCAGGCAACCTCGCCATCGTCCGGGACCCTGGCCTTCCAGAGTGCAAAATCGGCTGCCGCCTCCTTTTCATATTCATCGGCCGCCACCCGTTCTCCCGCCCGCATCTGACTGAAATCGATGGTCTTCAACACGCCGTAGCGGCATCCGCATCCCTGGTATTTGTCGATGCTGAACCACATCGAGCCATCTGCGGTTTTGTAGGCCAACCCGCGTTGTTCGAGCTTTTGAATCAGGGCGATGATGTCGCCGATATGCTCGGTGGCGCGGGGCATCTCGCCGGTGAGGCAGTTCAGGATTTTGAGGTCGCCCAGAAAAGCGTCTTCGTAAGTCCGGGTGAACTCGTGGAGAGGACGACCACTTTCGCGCACCCGGCGGATGATCTTGTCCTCGACGTCCGTGATATTCATGACCGCCCGGACCGAATATCCACGGAAATCAAGATGGCGTCGCACGAGATCGGCAAAAACGAAGGTCCGAAAATTGCCAATGTGACCGTAGTCATAGACCGTCGGCCCACAGCAGTAGAGTCCGACGTAGGGCCGACCGTCCGGTCCCAAACGGTTCGGCTCGATGGGAACGAACTCTTCGATGCGCCGGGAAAGTGAATTGAACAGGTGCAGGGCCATGTTGCTTGCCGGAGAGTAAGGAAGGTGGGACGCTGCGGGAAGTGAAACTCCGGACGGCATTGTCGATTATTTCACTCGGGTAAACGGCGGATATCGGGAAGCAGAAAGCAGGGGCTCGATTTTGGAGCTGGGTCGAAGATGCGAGCGGAATTTGCCCAACTTCTCAAAATTCGAAATACGTTGCGTCGCAATGAGTTATGAAAAAACGATCTCGAAGAGTTTGAATCAACGCTTGCACTTGGGGGTAGGCTTGTGATTTTTTTCACAAGGTTACGGCGTCACGGTGACGTCGGTTCAGCGAAGGGCGTTGACTTATTCGTTGAATCATCCGGTCCAATAGATTTCGCAGTTGGTCGTTTGGCGGTTGCCAAAAGGGTGAGACCGTTCGATAGAGTGGGTGTTGAATGCGACGACAGAATGTTGTTTTCGATGTTGAATTAGTGCCATGAACGATCAGGAGATATCCGCGCCGGGGCGTGGAGCCTTGATCAAGCCAGTTTAGTCATGCCTTCTATCTTTCCGAAGTGGACCAACCTATTGCCGTTAAAACTGGCCGTCGCGGTGGCGTGCCTGGGTGGCGCGGCGACGGCGGGTGTTTGGTATTACTGGACTCCCAAGTATTCCCGGGTGGGGTACCAACCGAAACAGCCGGTGGCATTTTCCCATGCCATCCATGCCGACCAACTCGGAGTGGATTGCCGTTATTGCCACTCGGCAGTGGAGCGGTCGTGGTTTTCCAACATCCCTGCCAGTTCCACCTGCATGAACTGTCACAGTCTTCTCCTGAAGGAAGACCCCAAGCTGGCATTGGTCCGGGATAGCTACCAATCTGGAAAGTCGATCCCTTGGGTTCAATTGCACCGGACCCCTGATTTTGCCTATTTCAACCATTCTGTTCACGTGAACCGGGGCATTTCCTGCGTTCACTGTCATGGTCAGATCAACCACATGGAAGAAGTCTTCCATGCCAAGCCCCTTTCGATGGGCTTCTGCCTCGATTGCCACCGGGCTCCGGAAGAGAAAATCCGCCCTGTAGACCTTGTGACCCAACTGGACTGGGCAGGGGCCGTGGACGGCAAAAAGTTGGTCCACGACTGGAATGTGAAACCCGGCCAGAGCTGTTCGACCTGTCACCGATGAAGACGATTCCCCCTGTTTGCACCGAGCCGGAAACCGGCCCGAAGTACTGGCGTTCCCTGGACCATCTCGCCGATCGTCCCGAGTTCCGCCAATGGGTGGAACGTGAATTTCCCGCCGGAGCCAGCATTGCTCCGGAAGGTGAAAGTCGCCGTGAATGGATGAAGTTGATGTCGGCCAGCTTTCTCCTGGCGGGCGTGGGCGGTATGGCGGCTGGATGTCGTCGTCCGGAGACCCATCTTCTCCCCTTCGCCAAGCAACCCGAGAATTATACCCACGGGGGCTGGCAGTACTTCGCGACATCGATGCCCGCGCGGGCCGGTGCAGTTCCGCTGATCGTCAAGTCCTCGGATGGTCGTCCGACCAAGATCGAGGGAAACCCCCTCCATCCGGATAGCAACGGAGCGACCGACCTGTATGCCCAGGCGGCGTTGTTGAATCTTTACGATCCCGACCGCAGTGCCCGTCATTCGCTGAATGGCAACGACGTCAAGGTGGAGAAGGTTCGCGACGCTCTGGCGGCTTTGGCCAAGAAGTTCGGATCATCGGGTGGCGAAGGCCTGGTGATTCTCGCCGACCGTAACACCTCTCCATCCCGGGCGGCATTGCAGACCAAATGGTCAGCCAAACTGCCGAAAGCCAAGTGGTTTTCCTACGAACCGGTCGACTTTGATATCCATCGCGAGGCGGCCAGTCTGGCCTTCGGCGCGGATGTCACTCCGCACCTCCACTTGGAGAAGGCCAAGCGGATTCTTTCATTGGATAGCGACTTTATCGGTGCCGAGGCCGACGCCGCCCACCATATCCGTGGCTATGCCCGCGGTCGGAAACCGGGCGACGACATGAACCGGCTCTATGTGGTCGAATCCTTGTTCAGCCTGACGGGTGGACAAGCCGATCACCGTCTTCGGGTGCGCCCGAGCGATGTCGTCCGGGTGGCGGCGCAGATTGCCTCCTTCATTCTCAAGGGCGAACTGGCAGGAGCCTGCCAGCGTCTATCGCATGATTCGCCCGCCCGTGTGGAATGGGCCAAGGCCTGTGCGGAGGACCTGAAAGCGGCGGGCGGAGCGGTCGCCGTGGTGGCGGGTTATTCCCAGCCGTTGGCGGTCCACCTTATCGCCCATGCCATCAATGCGGAATTGGGTGCCATCGGGAAGACGGTTGAGTTGTTGCCGACCCCATCGCTTCCTTCCCATGGTGGCATCGTTGAGGCCGTGGCGGCCTTGAAGGCTGGAGTCGACACCTTGGTCATTCTGGGTGGCAATCCAGTTTACAACGCTCCAGCCGACCTCGATTTTGCCGGTGCTTTGTCGGGTGCCAAGACGGTCGTCCGATACGGCTATTATGAGGACGAAACCAGTACTGCGAAGACCAAGGGCGATGTCTGGCATATCCCGGCGGCTCATTTCCTGGAATCCTGGGGTGACGCCCGCACCAGCGATGGAACCTTGGTCCCGGTTCAGCCCCTGATCGAGCCGCTGCTCGGCGGATGGACCGATCTGGAACTGCTGTCCCGTCTTCTCGGTGAGGCCAAGACCGCGGCCTACGACATCGTTCGTTCCAATTTCAAGGGGGATGACCAAGCCTGGAAGCAATTCCTGCATGACGGATATCTCAAAGACAGCGCTGCCGCTCCCGTCTCGGCCAGCCTGAGCGCAGGGGCAGTCCTGAAAGCCCTTGGACAGTTCACTCCCGCATCCGTGTCCGGTCTGGAGGTCGTTCTCCATCGGGATGCCAAGGTCGATGACGGACGATTCACCAACAACGGTTGGCTCCAGGAATTGCCCGACCCGGTGACCAAGATCGTCTGGGAAAACGTGGTCATGATTTCGCCGGCCACTGGCAAGACGCTGGGGCTGACAGGACCGGAAAGTAAGACCGATTACGCTGCGGCACACAGCGGACAGTACGAGCAGCAGGTAATCGAGGTTACAGTCAATGGACGCACGATTCGCGGGCCTGTCTGGATTCAGCCAGGGTTGGCGGACAATGTGATCGCTCTCGGTCTTGGCTATGGCCGTTCTGTTGTCGGTCGAGTTGGGGCTGGAAGCGGGTTCAACGCTTACCTGCTGATGAACTCGGCCAACCGGCACTGGAGCTCGGGGGCCACTCTCAAGCCGATCCTGAAGAAGGCCATGGTTGCCACGGTTCAGGAACACGGGCTGATGGAAGGGCGTCCGGTCATTCGCGAGGCCAATCTCGACCAATTCAAGTCCCGGTCCGATTTCGCGGCGCACATGGATTTGGACGAGCACCTGCCGCACTACGTGCCGCATCGCGAGGACGGCTCGATCAAGAACATTTACCAGCATCCGTACCAGCAGAACCCGTTCACCAAATCGGAGGTGCATCAATGGGGGATGACCATTGATCTGAGTTCCTGCGTGGGTTGCGGTGCTTGTGTCATGGCCTGTCAGGCGGAAAACAACATTCCGATTGTCGGCAAGGACCAAGTGATTCGAGGCCGCGAGATGCACTGGCTGCGACTGGATCGCTACTACAGTCACGACCCGTCGCAGGCCATCACCGGCGAGCACGTTTCCGAAGACCCGCAGATGGTGATTCAGCCGATGTTCTGCCAGCATTGCGAGGCGGCACCGTGCGAAAGTGTCTGCCCGGTGAACGCCACGGTCCACGATGAGGAGGGGCTCAACGTGATGGCCTACAACCGGTGCATCGGAACCCGGTATTGCTCGAACAACTGTCCGTTCAAGGTGCGTCGGTTCAATTTCTTCGATTATAACAAGCGGGAGATCAGCTACGGGCGCACCGAGGGTAATTTGTTCCTGAACGTTGAAGGACCGCTTTATCACGGTCCTCTGGGTCCGAATAAGAACACGGAGCCCCAATGGGAGATCATCAAGCTGGTCAAGAATCCGGATGTCTCCGTCCGCATGCGCGGCGTCATGGAGAAGTGCACGTTATGCGTCCAGCGGATTGAGCAGGCCAAGATCGCCCAGAAAAACATCGCCCGGGACAGTTCGGATGTTGCGGTCAAGGATGGGACCATCAAGACCGCCTGTCAGCAGGTCTGCCCCGCGGAAGCGATTCAATTTGGGAATCTTCTGGACCCGAAGAGCAAGGTGTCGGAGTTGAAGAAAGATCCGCGCAATTATTCGGTTCTCGGGTTCCTCGATATCCGTCCTCGCGTCACCTATCTGGCGCGCGTTCGAAATCCGAATCCCGAAATCGCCAAGCTCGAAAACCGGACCATGCCCGATTCACTTCGCGACTACGAATCGTTCCGTCACGAAAATCCGTTTGAAGAGACTGGGGAAAGCCATCCAGGCCATGCCCCGGAGAAGAAAGGAGCCGCGTAATGGCCAAGAGCGCTAGCGTCCCGTTGGCGGCAGGTTCCGCCCCGGGTCATTCCAAATCCCCAGTTGTTGCCAAGACGGTGGTCCTTGAAGACCCGCCAGCGGTTCTTGTGAACCCGCCGCTGGTTTTGAACAACCGGTCCCTCGGTTGGATCACCGACACCATTGCCGGTATTTGCGAGAAGCCGATGCCCGCCTGGTGGCTTCCCACCTTCGTCGCCAGTGCCGGGCTCATGGGCATGATGTATGCGTTGATCGCCTACTTGATTGCGACGGGCGTCGGCGTTTGGGGATTGAACAACCCGGTCTGCTGGGCTTGGGACATCACCAACTTCGTGTTTTGGATCGGTATCGGTCACGCTGGAACGCTGATTTCAGCTGTGTTGTTCCTGCTCCGGCAGAAATGGCGGACAAGTATCAATCGAGCGGCAGAAGCCATGACCCTGTTCGCGGTGGCTTGCGCCGGTATTTTCCCGGTCATCCACGTCGGACGTATCTGGTACGCCCCCATCTTCCTGGCGCCGATTCCGAACTCGAACATGATCTGGCCGCAGTTCAGGTCCCCGCTCCTCTGGGACGTGTTCGCGGTCTCCACGTACGGCACTGTTTCGCTGCTATTCTGGTATGTCGGATTGATTCCCGATTTGGCAACGCTCCGGGATCGGGCCAAGACCCGCATTCGTGCCATTGCTTACGGCATTTTCGCCCTGGGTTGGCGGGGTTCCAACCGCCACTGGAGCAATTATGAGAAGGCCTACCTGATTTTGGCTGGTATCAGCACTCCGCTGGTGCTTTCGGTGCACTCCATCGTGTCGTTTGACTTTGCTGTCTCGGTGGTGCCGGGTTGGCACACCACCATCTTCCCGCCCTATTTCGTGGCCGGGGCGATTTTCTCGGGGTTCGGCATGGTGCTGACCCTGATGATCCCGATGCGAACCCTTTTCAAGCTCGAGGATGTCATCACCGAGCGTCACGTGGGTTTGATGTGCAAGGTGATCCTGGCGACCGGCTCCATGGTCGGATACGCCTACGGCATGGAGTTCTTCATCGCCTGGTATGGTGGTAGCCCGTACGAACTTTACGCCTTCAAGAACCGTGCTTTTGGTCCGTATTGGTGGGCTTACTGGAGCATGATCACCTGCAACGTGATCAGCCCGCATCTTTTCTGGTTCAAATGGTGCCGAAAAACCATGTGGTTTGTTTGGCTCGTCTCCATCGTGGTCAACATCGGCATGTGGTTTGAGCGGTTTGTCATTATCGTGACCTCGCTGCATCGGGATTATCTTCCCGCCAGCTGGGGATATTTTACCCCGACCTGGGTCGACGTGTTCACCTTTGTGGGCAGCTTCGGCCAGTTCATGACCCTGTTTCTTCTCTTCATTCGATTCCTGCCCGCCATCGCAATCAGCGAAGTCAAGGGCGTTACCCCGCAGGCTGATCCGCACCATCCGTTGGGTGGTGCCAAGGAGGCCCACCACTGATGAGCTCCACCCCCAAACCCTACGGTCTTCTGGCCGAGTTCGAGACTGCCGCCGATATCTTCGAGGCCGCGATTCGCGTACGCGATGCCGGCTACCGGAAGTGGGACGTCTTCACCCCGTTTCCCATCCACGGCATGGATGCGGCGATGGGCCTGAAGAATTCACCGGTCGGATGGTTCACCTTCATCGGTGGCTTTACGGGATTCTTCAGTGGCATGACCATGATCTGGTACATGAACGGGTTTGAATACCCGCTCGTCGTGGGGGGCAAGCCATTGTTCACCCCGTTGTTTGCCTTCCCGGTCAGCTACGAGTTGACCATTCTGCTTGGTGCCTTCGGAACGATTTTCGGCATGTTTGCCTTGAATCAGCTGCCCCGACTCCATCATCCGCTGTTTAACAGCGAACGGTTCCGACGTGCCTCCGACGACCGTTTCTTTCTGTGCATCGAGGCCCGGGACCCGAAGTTCTCCGAAGCCCGTGCGGTGTTGGAGTCCGCCGGAGCCAAGGCGATTGAACTTGTGGAGGACTAATGCGCTACTTCTTTCTCGTTTTCTTTCTCGCCATTGCCGCGACGCTCGGAGTCACCGGCTTCCGTGGTGGCTATTCCACTCGGACTCCGCTGCAAGTCTTCAATGACATGAAGAACCAGGCAAAGCTCCGTCCGCAAACGGACAGTACCTTTCCCGGTTTTGCCGATGGCGTTTCCTCGAGAGCTTTTCCTGCAGGAACAGTCGCCCAGCAGGTGGGCTACCAAGACAACACGACCTGGAAGAACGATCCCTACAACACGGGGCGGGATTTTCAGCAAAGCGACAGCCCGACCAATTTTGTCGAGGTCAACCCGGTTCCTGTCACCTCCGAGTTGCTGAGGCGCGGCCAGGATCGATACCTCATTTATTGCCAGCCCTGCCACGGGGCGCAGGCAGATGGCAACGGCATCACAAAGAAACTCGGCATGTCCACCGTCGCCAACCTTCATGATCCCCGGATTATCAAGATGAACGATGGTGAAATCTTCAACACCATCACCTACGGCAAGAACACCATGATGGGCTACGGGGGGAATGTTCCTGTCCCCGACCGCTGGGCCATTGTCGCCTACCTCCGGGCCGTACAACTCAGCCGTCTGGGGAACAAAGACGATGTGCCTGCGCCGGTTCTCGAAAAATTGAAATAAACGGCCATGAACCTGACCTCTTTTCTCAAACGTTGTTTGGTGCTGCTGGCCTGCACCGGGTTTTTCAGCCTGGCTCTGCCCAAGGTCCATGCTGCCGAAACCAAGGCCGAAACAGCGGTAAGCGCCACCCCGTCGCATGAAGCGACAACTCCCGGTCATGAAGCCGAGGAGGAAACAGCAGTTGAACCGACCTTGGCCTCCCAATTTGGATACAGCTATCTCACCGCCTACATGTTTTGCCTGAGCCTGTGCGTGGGGGCGCTGTTCTATCTGCTGATTCATTACCTCTTTGACGCAGCCTGGAGTGTTCCCATGCTCCGGATCGCCGAGAACATGGCGTGCCTCTTCTACCCGTGGATGTTGATTCTGCTGCTGCCCATCTTGGTATTGCAGAAGTCGATTTATCCCTGGTTGAGCATTGACCCCAATTTGGACCATGCCTTGCACGTCAAGCGCATCCTGTTCAACCCCTATTCCTTCAATATCATCCTCGCGGTTATCTTCCTTTTCTGGGGATGGATGGCGCATTCGTTCCGCCGGTTCTCACTAAACCAGGACAAGGATGGGAAAGCCATTTGGACCCAGAAGGCCCGATTCTTGGCGGCTTGGGGCATTTATGCCTTCGCTGTGACCCTCACCTTGGCCTGCTTCCTCCTGATGAAGTCGCTGATGCATCAGTTCTTCAGCACCATGTATGGCGTTTATTATTTTGCCGGAAGCTTCTGGGTGACACTGGCGACCATTTACGCCGTCGCTCGCTGGCTTCAGACCCGTGAACTCAAGGGGATCATCGGCAAACGGCATGTTCATGACTCGGGTGTGTTGTTCTTCGCCTTCACCGTTTTCTACGCCTACATCCACTTCTC
>CAITXU010000195.1 GCA_903896505.1 uncultured Verrucomicrobiota bacterium
TCCGGAGGGACGCGCTCCTGCAAGTCCCCAATCATTGCGGGGATCATCACCTCTCCCGTTCGAAAGGCACCTCGGTCCTGCGGACGGCCAATTGGCATATCACGGGCGGAATGGGTCGCCAAAGTGGAAGCGGCATCCTGCTGCTTTTGCCTCGCGTCCGCGGCTCGATTCAATTCTATCGTTGTTTTCTGCGTCGCCACCGATTGGACGTCTCCCACCGAGATATTCTTCTCGCCAGCCTGTGGCGATTGGGCAACCTCTCCATCACCTCCCTTCCCGCACGTTGCGCCGGAGGGCGGTTCATCCATGACAAACCCCGCCCGATTCACTTTCGCACGCGCCTCCCAAGGTCTGAATGCGCTGATTGCCGGTCTCTTGCTCAGCAGTCTCGCCGCCCACGCTGCCGTTGGCGTCGGTGCCAAACCGTCGCCCGGTTCGGAAGTAATCATCGATGGCACCCGGGAAACCCTGGACCAAAAATGGACCTATTGGCAGGGACCCCGCTTTGCTTCATCGCTTCCCATCAAATGGAAGATTGTTCCTGATCCGGTCGATGCGGGAACCGTGGTGATGACCGACGACCCCGCAGCAGCCGGCGGAAAGTACGGTGCCGCGGATATCGTGACCAAAAAAGCCTACCGCGATTTCCGTCTCCATGTGGAATTCATTGTAATGAACCCCAGCGGCAATAGCGGCGTGTATCTTCAGAACCGTTACGAAATTCAGATTTGCGACGGCGACAAGTCGAGTCATGGCATGGGTGCGGTGATCAACGAAACGCCGTCGCCCTACTCCGTCTACAAAGGCATCGGCAAATGGAACAGCTACGACATCCAGTTCCGGGCCGCTCGCTTTGAGAATGGGAAAAAGACCGAGCACGCACAGGTCACGATGTACTTTAATGGGGTCAAGGTGCACACCAACCAGCCCATCACCCAGGTGTGGGGTGGGCCCTTCTCGGGGATCGATGGGGGGAACGACGGAGGCAAGGGGATTACCGACGTTCCTGGTGGGCTGAAGCTCCAGTGCGAAGGGCACGATGTTCGGTTCCGGAATGGCTGGATCAAGGAGATCAATCTCGCCAAACCCGAAACCGACTTTCAGGAATAATGGTGGCACGGTGGCGCGGAGTGGAAGCCAAGGCGTCGCGCAACAAGTCTCAAGGTCCTCGTTCACACCCTAGGTATTCCCGGCAACTTTTATCCATGATCCAACCGCGCCGTAGCGCAGACATTTTTGTCTGCTGTATCGTCGACTTTCCATTCGGCAGAGCTGGACGACGTCCCAAGGCTCCGCGATGGGCCGACGGTCCGGCAGGTTTGGAAACCCTCGGAACAGCAGCATCCCACTCCAGGTGCTCCGGAGTCAGACTGGATACAACTGGGGCTGAATCGCGGGTCGGGCGTGGTTCAGACGGCCTGCGGCTTGGAGCGGTGCCGATCTAGCCCATTAACCAATCCTTCTTTCTCTCTGTTCTCTGTGCGCTCTGTGGTTTATCCCCAGGACAGTGGGCAAAAGTCCAACCACAGAGGGCTCCGAGAACCACTTTGTTTCAATGGTGTTTGTCTGTGTCGCCGGGGCGGGCGAAAAGCTGTTATTTGGAAGGTGGGAAAACCTGCGCTACGTCGCACGTCCGCCGTTTTGCCCGCCTGGCTCACGGACTCAATTCACATTGGATTTTGGAGGTGCTCGCTTTCTATGAAACGGCAACGACGAAACGGGCTTCCCGCCCATTGGCTCCTGGCGTTCATTCTCTCGCTGGTCCTGCCCTTGGCGGTACGGGCGCAATTGCTCTACTCGACCAATTCCGATGGCGTGTCCCTGACGGTGACCGGCTTTACCGGGCGTCCGACAACGCTGGTCATTCCCGGCACGGTTTCCAACCGAACGGTCACGGCGATTGGCGATGGAGCCCTGAGCAACGCACCCGTCACCTCCGTGGAGTTACCGTCTAGCCTCGGAAGCCTTGGTTCATTTTCCTTCGCCAATTGCGCTATTCGTAATCTCACGCTTCCGACCGGAATCACCAACATCGGCGACCATGCTTTTTTCAACTGCCGGAGTCTGACCAATATTCTGGCTCCCGGGAGTGTCGCGGTCTTGGGCGATTCCGCCTTTGAGTCTTGCAACAGCCTCGTCACGGTCATCCTGGCTGACGGCGTCGGCAGTCTGGGCGCCCGCTGTTTTGCCAGTTGCACCGGTCTTTCCATCCTCTCGATTCCAGGCAGCGTCGAGGACATCGGTGATTTCGCCTTCCAAAATTGCGGTCGCCTTGGACAGGTCACTCTGGGCGAGGGACTCACCCGTATCGGAGCATGGGCCTTTCAAAATTGTCCCCTCAAGGGCATCCTTCTTCCGGCCAGTTTGGAGGAATTGGGAGTCGGTACCTTTGTCTCGCCGAATCTTGAAGCCGCTGCCAACCCGCTCAAGGCCATTCAGGTTGCTCCAGGAAGCCCCAATTTTGCGAGCGTGGATGGGGTCCTTTACCTCGCCGACAAATTGACGCTTCTTGCATTTCCCGGGGGGCGCTCGGGCACATTCGTCGTACCCAATGGGGTTACCACCATCGGTCCGTACGCCTTCGCGTCCTGCCGCGGATTGCAAAAGGTGACGCTCCCGGACAGCCTGACCGATTTGGGGAATTGGACCTTTTTAAGTTGTCCGATAATCAATATTAATTTTCCGCCGGGCCTGTCCAGCATTGGTTCGGGTGTCTTTTCCAGTACCTCGTTGACCCGCTTGATCCTTCCCGAGGGGATTACCACCGTCGGGGATTATGCCTTCCTGAAATCCAGCCTCCGTTCCATACAGCTTCCATCGACCCTCACCAATATTGGGAGCTTCGCGTTTGATGCCTCACTGTCGCTGACCAACATCGTGATTCCCGATGCGGTGACATCGATCGGTATTGATGCCTTTGCCGATTGCCGAAGCCTGTCCCGTGTGACGTTGTCCAAAGCACTGACCGAGATATCGACCCGGACCTTTTTTAATTGTCAGGCGTTGGCGAACGTGACGGTTCCCGCCTCGGTCACTTTGGTGGATGGTTCTGCCTTCGGTTCGTGTTTGAAACTGACGGGGGTCTATTTTGAAGGCGACGCCCCGTCGTCGGCTCCCGACGCCTTCAGCGGCGCTGCGCAGGCGAGACTGTACTACTATCCGGGTGCCAACGGCTGGGTATCCCCTTTTGCCGGACGGACGGCTCTACTTTGGAACCCGTTGATCATGCCCGTGGGCGACGGGCGGTCCGTGTTCACAAACCAGCAGTTCACCCTGCAAATCACCGGCACCCCCTCCATTCCCATTTCGGTTCAAGCAGCCACCAACCCGCTTTCCGGCCCATGGGTGCCTTTCCAGGCTCTCAATCTCACCGGTGGAAAAGTACTCCTGAACGATGGCAGTCAGCAGTTGCATCCGAACCGGTTCTATCGGGTGACTCATCCTTAGTCCTTCATCTGTCTTGGGTTCGGTCCCGTTATCCGGCAGACTTCTTGTATGCGTTGCATCCGCCTGAGGGAATGCCTTCTGAGGATGGCCATTGGCCTCTTTCTTCTCGGCTGTGGTTGTCGCTCGCCCGTACCTGTCGTGATACGTCCGGTTTCGCGGGGCAATTCCGATGCAATGACAGCACTTCGAAGGGTTCATCAGGCATGGGATAGCGCCTCCACGAACGAGTCGACCCGTCTTTCATGGGCGGTCCGGGAATATAATGATGGCCTCCTGGACCTGCTTCGCACCTGGCCCCGGGGCGGCCATGGCCAGTTTGTTCCCCAGACTTTTGAAGGATCCAACCGTGTGTTTCAGGTGGGTGTCCAGTGGGCCGTGCCCGATTATCCACGCGATTACTTCGATCAAATAGTACCGGCTGGAGCCCTCCAATTTAGGGGCATCTCCCACTATTCCCCGAGTGGTTGGGGACAGCCGTTGGTGGGAGTGGTGACGAACCGGGGCCTTCTTCCCGAGGAGGCCTATTTCCCTCCGGAAGGGATCGTTCGATCCCTGACAGCGGTGCTGGATTTCGGTCCTCCAGAATCCGGACGCTCATCGGCGAACTTGGTGCTCTACCAACCCGATCGTCAGGCCGAAATCGAGATTGCCGGACTCCGTCAACCTCTCGCCGCCGACTATTCAGCCGCTTACGCCGTCCTTCTTTCCCGGACCAAACTGAAGGGCTCCGGACTGCGAGCCTTTCTCAATCGACAAGCCTTCGGACGCGAGGCGGGCATTTTCCTCATGGAACCGTATCGACCGGACAAGATTCCTGTCCTGATGGTCCATGGCCTTGCCTCGTCGCCCCTCGCCTGGGCGGAATTAACGGATGCCCTCTGGGCCAATCCCGTCTTACACGCCCATTTTCAAGTGTGGCATTATTTCTATCCGACCACCTTTCCCTACCTCCATTCAGCCGCTGAACTTCACGACAACCTTGCAGAAATCCGGGCCTATTTTGATCCCAAACGAGACTCACCTGCCTTCCGTCACTTGGTTGTTGTTGGTCATAGCATGGGCGGATTGCTGGCCCGCCGTCTCGTGACCGAGAGCGGTGACGTCCTCTGGACCAATGCCTTTACCCGCCCGTTGGAACAGATGAATTGCACCCGCGAGGAACGCGAAACCCTGCATCGGTACTTTTACTTTCATCCCGATCCCGATGTCGATCGGGTCATCTTCATGGCCACCCCGCATCGAGGGAGCAATCTGGCCGCCGGATGGGAGGGGCGCATCGGTCGGTCGCTCGCGGATCAGGACCCCGCATTTGCCAATTTCTTTCGTTCCATCGCGCTTCGAAACTCCGACTGCATGACCGCCCGTATGCGTCAGTGGTCGGAAAAACGCCGATTGAGCTCGGTCCAGGTGTTGTCTTCTGAAAATCCGGTGCTGCGGGCCATGTCCAGTCTGCCGTTTGCGCCGCAGGTCAAAGTCAACTCGATCGTCGGAGTCCGCGAAAAAAAGCCCGGACCGACCAGTGGCGACGGCGTGGTGACCTATGATAGCGCACACCTCGATGAGGCGGAAACGGAGTTGAAAGTCTTCTCCGGCCATGCGGTGAACCGTCATCCCGAGGCCGTGGCCGAGGTGCTTCGGATTCTGCGCCGCCATTGGGAACAGTGCAGAGCTCAAATCGAGTGAGTCCCGGGAACGCGGACGTCTCGTCCGCTCGGCGGTCCGAACCGCGCCCACCCCGCTGGCCCCTGTATCGATCTTAACCACCGTCGCTTGGGCACAGCCTCACCCGCTTGTCCGGCAGTTCTGACTTCAAAACGGAACCCGCATCTTGGTTCCAGACGCCTCGTTTAATTCCATGTTCAAAGCCCCGTCTTGGGCGCTTCCTGGAGGACCATTCCGTGGGCGGCTTCCCATTCAGCGTCGTCCGGGCTGTCGCTGACATGGACTTCACTGTGCCCGTCACCGAAACCGTAAGCCCGAGCCCATCTGCCTTCAGGGGTCCTCCAGGCCTCCCGCTCCCGCAAGACAATCCCGGTGGCCGGGTTGCCCATGGTGGTGATCGCCCCTTGATACATCAGTTCAAAGTCATTGATGTTGAGATTCTTCAGAACCTCATCCGAGTCTGCTCCAGCGGCGCCTGTTCCAGCGGCCCCTGTTTTCAAATGCTCGACGGTGGCGTCGAGCGAGGCCGGGAACCGCTCGTCGTGATCGGCGGCATAGAGAATCATTCCAAGCATGAGTGTCTTCGACTCTTTCATGCGTCGGATGCCAAAAGCACGGGCTGCCTCTTCGTTCGTGGGTTGACCGACCGGGTCCGATGGACTTACCGAAGCGACCTTTGTCACCGGCTTTGGCACTTGCTGCCGTCGCAGCTGGCTGACCTCGCCTCGCAGCCGCAGGACTTCGGCGG
This sequence comes from uncultured Verrucomicrobiota bacterium, assembly GCA_903896505.1. Taxonomy (GTDB): domain Bacteria; phylum Verrucomicrobiota; class Verrucomicrobiia; order Limisphaerales; family UBA9464; genus CAILNN01. Next base: position 5,858 of record CAITXU010000195.1, read on the forward strand.
ACTGACGTGCTCCCTGGGCCAGTGCCTCGGAATTCTTTTCGGCTGCCAGCCGATAAGAATCCGCCTGAGACGTTAATTCTGCGACACGTTGCTCGAGGGCTGATTTTTCAGACTGCAACCTTTCCGTGGTGTTGTGTTGGTGAATAAAGAGACCGCCGACCATGCCGACGGCGATGAGTGCAATCGCAATTTTGACTGGGGATGAGGCCATGACAATAAGGAGGGTGAAGTTGAACGGAGTCGTAAAGCCCGAAGCTAGAACAGTGGAGGCCACGGTGGTGGCGAGGCCGGGTGGGACAACAGAGGTGGAGGCACCCGCCAAGGTCGACACGAGCACGGAACTGGTGGACGTGACCCCTCGTCGGGCGAGTCGGGTCCGGAGCTTTTCCATCGCCCGGTCCACCCGCATCCGGGCGGCGTTTTCACTCATCCCCAAACGCGCTCCAATGTCGGCGAAGGGACGTTGTTCGACATGGCGCAGCAAAACCGCAGTTCGGTCCATTTCGCCCAATTCGTGCAGGACATCATCCAGCAGTGCCTTTACCCGGGGCTCATCCGAAGCGAATTCTGTGTCCTGCCGGAGGTCCTGCAGGACCGCGACCTCATACTCCCGTCTTCGCCGGCGGAATTCGCCTCGAACGTGGTGGCTCGCCACTCGATGGGTCGTCGTATACAGCCAGCCCACCAGGGCCGGGTGGCGGGTCAGTTTTCGAGCCTGACGCGCCAACTCCATAAAAACCGACTGGGTGATGTCAGCCGCGATGGTGGTATCGTCTGCGACCTGTCGGAGAGCGGCGGAATGAACGCGGCCCGTGTGGCGACGAACCAGTTCGGCGAAGGCCTCCTCCGAATGCTCGTTGGCGAATCGGTTGAGGAGCTCGCGATCTTCAATTTCGCCAGCCATCCAAGTCATGCTCACTCATCAATGCCCGAATCCGCCAAGATCGCACGAAAAGAATCGTTCCCTGTTTCCGCCAAATTGAGCGGGCATTTCCGGTTTACTGTCGGAGGGCGCTGGTGTAATCAAGCGGTTGGTGTTGACGATTCTGGAACAACTTCAAGGAAGCGAAGTCATCCGCTTTGGTCCGGGGGAGGTGGTCCTCCAGCAAGGCGAGACCACCGGCTTACTCTTCGTGTTGATCGAAGGCACGGTGGAAATCATCAAGGACGATGTCCGGTTGGCGGTTTCATCCGAGCCCGGCGCTGTCTTTGGCGAGATGTCAACCATTCTCAAAGTTCCTCACACGGCCACCGTGGCAACCACCACCGCCGCCGCCTTTTATCGGATCGCGGACCCCAAGGAGTTCTTCCGACGTTCTCCCGAGGCCTGTTTGCACGTTTGCGAATTGCTCGCCCGCCGGATTGAAACCCTGAGCCGCTATCTGGTGGATGTCCGTCACCAATTCGAAGGCCATGACCACCTGGGCATGGTGGATGGCATTCTGGACGTTCTCCTAAACCGTCCGGACCGAAAGGTCGTTCGCCCCAGGGACGAGACTGCCCGGCACGGCGAAGCGGTCGATTGAGATACCCGCCAGCGAGGTCCACTCGGCCGTCCCGGAGGCCAGGTCAAATACGATGCACGTGGGTTCCGGGCCTGTTTGCTTACCCGGATTAAAAATCGTGGTGACACCAATTCGATCAATCCACGAGCCGTTGGTGACAAACGGTGCGTTGTGCACATGACCGCACAACACCAAGTTTGGCTGAAAGCGCTCGATCCATCCCCGAAGATATTCGTCGCCGACGAACTTCCGGCCTGTCCAACCCAGGGGAGAGCCGGATGGAGGCGCGTGATGAACCCATATCCAATGTTTGGGAGCCCGGAGGGCATCGCGTTCCAACAGAAGCTCCAGTTCGGCCCGTGAGACCGGTCCATCCCACCACGGACAGACCGTGATCAGGCTCCCTTCCCATTCGATGGATGCCCCATCAACCACGATCCCGGAGCTCCGAATTTCGCGAATCCAGCGTGACACCGACTCGTCGGCTGCATTCCGACCATCGCCGTCGTGGTTACCCGAACTAACCATCAACCGGGTTTTCGCCCGGAGACGGTCCAGGTATTTTTCCACCACTGTGATTTGGACGCTGATGTCCAGGGCGGAACTGAGGTCCAGCAGATCGCCACCGATGATGACTCCATCAAATTCCGACGCCCGGGCCAGCAGCCAGTCAAACTGCTTCAACGTGTAATGGAGGTCTGCGACAAACAATAACTTCATGCCCGCAGGCACACGGTGCGAAACCGAGATGCCCCGCGGCAAGCCTTCATCGCAGCAAGTCTGACATCGCAGAGTGGAAGCGGCGTCCCGCCGCTTTCTGGAGACGAAGAGTACAACGGCGGAAGCGCAATGGGCTATGGGTGCAATCGGGGGCGATCCGAACCGCCGCGGCTCACCGGGAGGTTCGTCTTACTATGGCTTTGTAGATTATCATTGTAACCTGATTAATATAAGTGGCGTCGGTAGGTCAATGCTGCCGAGGAACCGGCAATTACCAAACGATGGTGGATAAAATCGATATGGGGGTGACACTCGCAGGAGCGCGTCCCTACGTTGGATGTCCCTCCTTCAGAGGGACTTGCGTCCGGAGGGACGCGCTCCAGCAAGTCCCAAATCATTGCGGGGATCACCATCTTTCCCGTTCTAAAGGCACTATGGTGGCGCTGCTTCCGGGGTCAGGGGCGAATTGCGGTTTGGGTGTCGACTGCAACGCCTAATTCAAAACCATGACCCATCCGTTCGTTGATTGCTTGAATTCGATGAAGTGGGTTACTCCCGGAAGGAGTTCAACCTCCAAGTCCACCGCGTGGTCTTCGGCTTCCTTTCGCTGCAGTATCCTTCCTCCCGGAAAGGCGGTTGCCTCCTGAAAGAATTTGTCCGGTCCCAGATCATTCAGCTGACGTTCCAGCGATTGTCGCCCGGGCTCGTCCAGCAGTCCGAGCAAGGTGCCGACGTCGCGGTGTTCCGCTGCCCACAGAAACGTTTCGAAGACGGTTTCCGGGGTTCCTTTCCCTACATTCCGGGCCTCGGAACGCCGGATGTAACCCGGACTTGGTGGCTCGCTCAATTTCCGGATATCGGCCAGTTGGGCGCGCAATTGTGAAACTCGATTGGTTCCGGCCCGCACTTCGGCGATCTGGTCCATCAAGGGACGCACGCGTCCCCGGAGTTGGAGCAGTTCCAGATGCTCGGCTTGCGTCAGTTCCGCAGAGGAATTTGTGAAGGACGACTCGGTCGTGGTCTCCCTGTAAGTGGTTGGACGGGAAGGTTCATGGATGGTCTCGCGGCCCATCCGAATGGCCGTCAACCGTCGATTCTGCTGGATTGCCACCATCGCCGTCCCAAACGACAAAAGCGTCAGAACCAAGCTGAGGAAAAAGCGGATTTTCATGGATGAGAAGGCTGGCTTTCCGGGGCTTTTGGCCTGAAGTAAAGCTTCCCATCGGACATCCTCTCCAGGCCGTTGGTTACGGTAGCAGAGGAGGCACCGGGCGGCTGTTTGGCCTGTTCCGCCAGCGGTTGAATCATCTGGACCGACCCGTCGCAAAGGGCGACATGTCCATGAAACGGACATCGGAACATCACCCGCTGGGGGTCCGTTTCAAACTTGCCTGGACCGGGCGCCAGAAACTCGTAGCTCGAGTAGCTGCTCACTTGTTCGGTGCTCATCGCCTTGAGGTCATCCACCGAAAGGTTTGGTTTTCCAAAATCTTCCGGACACAGAAGGGTCTTGGAACCGGTCCCGTAGGGCAGGACCGATTTGAGGTCCGGGGGGAAGTCGTCACCGTTATCGGTGGCAAAGATTCGTACGGCCAGGCCCAACTGCTTCATGTTATTGACGCAGCGGATGCTTTCCGCCCGTCGCTTGGCTTGGAACGCCTGACGCATGTCGTCAGGCAGGCCATCCCAAAGCGATTTGAGCTCCGCCTCGAGTTGCCGGGGATCGACCACAGCGGCATGGGCTTCAGCCAGCCGGGCTTCGAGTTCCGACACGCGCAACCGCAGCCGTTCCAACTCGGCATGGGGAGAGTTTGTTCCACTCCCGTCCGCCAAATCGGAACCCATGCGGCTCCCTTCCGTCGAAGGAGAGTTCGTTGAAACGGCAGGAACGATGTCATGTACGGAATTGAGGACCGCCTGCCGAAGCTCGTTGTCTTGAATGACTATGACCGCCGCGAGGGCCATAAAGGCACTTCCCGGGACCAGCACCGGCCACCAACGTCGCCAAAAGGAGGTGCGCACGCACCCGGGCGTCCGATTGGACGCCAATGGGATTTTAGCCCGCAGCTTTGCCGCCAAATCCGCAGGCGGCAAGGGCGTTGGCGCGGACCGCAGGGTTGTTTCGAGAGTTTCCAAATCGTTATTCATGAGGTGAGCGTGGTTAAATGGATGCGGGAAGGGGTTTGGGGTTGGCGATCGTCCGTCGAAGTAGGTCCAACGCCCGTCGGACACGGTGCTTGACGGTGCTGGAGGCAATTTCCAAGGCCTTGCCGGTCTCCTCGATGCTCAACCCCTGGTAGTAGTGGAGATGAATGGTGTCGCGAAGTTCCGGTTCCAGCCGATCCACCGCTTGGTAAACGGTCGATTTGTCATCTCTGGCTGCGGAGATCGCGTCCGGACCCACCCGTTCATCGGCAAGGCATTTCCACCATTCATCAGGCATCGCTTGATGTCGGCTCTCCTTCCGGAGCCAATCGACATAGGTCCGGTAGGCGATGCCGTGAACCCAGGAGGACAGGGTTGATTTTCCAGCAAAACCCGGTAACGCTATCCAAACCCGACAAAAGGTGCGCTGGGTGAGCTCGACGGCATCCGAGTCGGTGCCGGAAAGACGGCGAAGAAAGGCGTAAATCCGCCCATGAAACCGATCAATCAGTTGTCCGGCGTCAAGTGCCTCCCCAGCGGAAACCGGTTCGTCGACCCATGGAGCAGGTTCTTTCATGAAGTTACTGATGATGAGTCGGCTTTGGAGGTGGAGGTGGACAACACAAAGTGATCACACTCCTCAAAAAAGTGCTTCCAGTTCGAAAGTGTCCACCGGACCTCCCGTAAACCGGTCGATACGGTGGAACCAAGAGGGACGAAGGAGTGGATTGCCATCCAGAGTGTGACGTTTGGGCAACAATGCCACCGTTTTGTGACTTGCCCGGCGGAGGTTCCCGTTTAGCTTTTAAAAGTCAAAACCGACGCCCCCCTTCATCGGCGTTGGGGTAAGCTTGGGTGTTCGTATGAAACATCAGGCCTCAATGAACACCCTGTTGAATCTCAACCGTTGGCGAAGCCGTAAAGCCGACAACTCCAGAGCTCTCCTTACGACCGCTGAAAGGGCTCATTCCGAAATTTTTGTAACCGATGACCTCTCACCATCCCGTTCGCCGTCAAGTGCCCCGTCGCTTCAACATCCAGGGCTTCACCCTAATCGAACTCTTGGTGGTCATCGCCATCATTGCCATTCTGGCTGGCATGCTTTTGCCGGCTTTAAGCAAAGCCAAGGAAAGCGCCCGGATGGCCCAATGCACCGCCAATCTGCATCAGATCGGCATCTCGTCGACGATGTATGCCGACGACAATAACGATTTTTATTTTTCTCTTGGACCGGTCACTTCCCCCGACCTCCCGAACGGCGGGGAATGGTACGCCAACCCCCGCTCTCAAATTGAATTGCCGGCCACCGACAACAACGCCTATTGGGCCGTTGGTTACAAAAGGTACTTTGCCAATACCAAAAAGCTTTTTGCGTGTCCCAGTGCGACGGTCGTGGATGAATGGCACGACGCCGGGCTTTATTATCCGCATGATTTTTGGGCCAATTCCTGCTATGGCCTCTGCGATTACCTCATCAAGCCCTGGACTGGTAAAAACACTCAGTACGGAGCCAGTGCCCGCCGGGCCTTGAAGCGGTCCAATTACCTGAGCCCGAACACCACGATCTTCTGTCAGGATTCCGCTGAACAAAAGAATGAGGGCGGGGAGGATACCCTGGGGCTTTTTCCCGGCTACGAAGGCACGGGGTGCCTTTCGCAGTGGGGCCCTGGCGGCGGGTTGCAATCGCTCTATAAAGGGGTCGATTTAACGAAGGGCTGGTGGCGCCATAACAATCAGTGTGTGACCCTTTGGGTTCCGGGCAACGTGAGTCGAATCAAGCGGGTGCCCCTGAAGACAGGTGTCGACTACCGCTGGTACACCGGTGAGGTGCCCGACCAAACCCCCAAATTCTAATCAGCCCGTGACTCCTCCGAACGTGAAACTAGTCCAGACCGCAATGAATCGTCGATGGTTGACCATCGTTGCCGCCACCTCCATCGCCCTGGCGATTGGGTGTGACCGCGGCCCCAAGGAACCGGCGGAGATGTCGGTTCAACAGCTGAAGGAAACCATCGACGCACGATTCCGGAGTTCCTCATCCAAGGTCAAAGGTGCCGAAGCAAGCCTGTCCTCCGCACTTCAAAAGGGCGACATGGCGCTCGCCTTCTCCGAGGCCCGGGCCTTGTCCGCCAATTCCGAGCTCAGCCCGGAAGAGCGAGCAGCGGCGGCGCAGGCGGTGGTGGCCACCTTCAAGGAGCTGAAAAAGGCCGCGGACAGTGGCGACAAGCAGGCCGAGGATGTCGTCCACGCCTATATTTCCACCCGTTGATCCATCGGACCGTGAAACGCCCACCGCGACGTGGCGCAGATGTTCTTGTCTGCCGTATCGCCGACTTTCCTGTCGTCTGCGCCGTACCACGTCCCGACGCACTCCGGTTCGCACAACAGCCCGTCCGGTTTGAAAACCTGCGCTACATGGCAGGACCGTCGGAACGCCCGACCGGTTCCAGACCATGATTCACGTCCGATTTTGAAGGTGCTCCCTCCCTTGGTAACCTCTATGCCTATCCTTCCTCGACTCCTGCCACTGCTAGTCTCGTCCGTTTTCCTTCTGACACTTCAGGCCGAAAACCTCCCGGGTATCCGTCATTTCGTTGTCATCGGCTGCGATGGAATGAGTCCGGACGGTATCGAACACTCCAAAACGCCGGTGATGCACGGATTGATGGAGCACGGTTCCTTTACACTCCACGCCCGAGCCGTGATGCCAACAGTCAGCAGCCCCAACTGGGCCTCCATGATCATGGGCGCAGGCCCCGAACAGCATGGAATCACATCGAACGAATGGGAGACCAATAAGATCGAGATCGAACCCATCGTGCGCGGTTCCGGCGGGATGTTCCCGACCATTTTTGGTCTGGTTCGCGAGCAAAAGCCGACGGCCTACCAGGCGGTTTTCCATGATTGGGACGGGTTTGGACGTTTGTTTGAACGAGCATCCGTCAACCAGATTGAACATCCGGAAGGCCCCACCAATACCATCGACCGGGCCATTCTGGCGCTCAAGGAACATCATCCAGAGTTCACCTTCATCCATCTCGACCATGTTGACCATGCGGGTCACACCTTTGGCTGGAAAAGCCCCGAGTATTACGCAGCGGTGGAGGTCGCGGACCGATTGATTGGGCAGGTGGTGGACGCTTTGAAACAACACGGCATGGGTGACGATACCGTGCTCCTGATCACAGCCGACCATGGAGGAAAAGGTACGCACCACGGTGGATTCACCATGGAAGAGATCGAAATTCCGTGGATTCTCACCGGCCCTGGAGTGAAGCCGGGTCATTCGTTGAAAACCTTCGTCAACACCTACGATACCGCAGCCACCATTGCATACGCTTTTGGTCTGCAACCTCCAGCGGGATGGATTGCCCGCCCGGTGACCGAGGCCTTTGAAAAGGTCAAGTAACCACCTGGGTCAAATCCGAGTGTAAAGGTTGCAGTGGAGGTGGAATCGGAATAAGGCCGTCCGAATCCTGCCTTCCCGGGAACCCGGGCGTCTCGCCCGGTGGCTGCAGCGTCCCGCCGCTTTTGCCCTCTGCTGGATGCGTCCGCCCGCTTTTGGCGTGGTTCGAACCTCCGCGGCTCGGCAGGAGCCTCGCCCTACCAATGTAGCTGGTATTCAGTAGTTTGCCGTGACGAGTCACGAGCCATGGTAGGGCGAACCTCCCGGTGAGCCGCGGCGGTCCGAACCACCCCAACTCCGCAAAACCGCCCCTCATTGGCCGTCCGCAGGACCCTCAAATTCCGGCCAGGCGCATATCGGAATCCCCGAAGTGCTCCAACGAGACCCCCATCCGGTCCATCAACGAGAGATACAGACTGCACAACTTCCGATTTTCATCGCCCTTTTCCAGGTAGTTCAGTACCCGGCCCGTCTGCAATGTTCCGTCCAAACCGCCCACCAGCAGCAGCGGTACCTTGCTGGAATCGTGATGGCTTCCGGACCACATATTCGAGATGAACATCAGGCAGGAATGGTCGAGCACCGTTCCTTCCCCTTCCTTCATCGAATCCAGCCGTTGGGCGAGGTAGGCCAATTGACTGACATAGTAGGTTGTGATCCTCTTGTACTCGTCGGAAAGATCGTCGTGGGATGCGCCGTGATGGGCGTTGCGGACGTTCAGGAACGGATAGGTGAGCCCCGACAAGTCACGGCAAAGCAGGAGCGTGGCGATGCGTGTCTTGTCGGTCTGAAATCCCAGTGCCAAAAGATCGCACATCAATTTCATGTGTTCCCGCAGGTCTTCGGGCAGACCATTCTCGGGACGCTGCATGGCAATCGCCGCAGCGGGACCGCGTTCCTTGACCGTTTGGTCAGCCCGGTCGCGGGCGAGGCGGGAGGCTTCGATGCGTTTCTCGACATCCCGGACGCTGGTCAGATACTCCTCCAGCTTGGCTTTGTCGGGGGTACTCACTTTGCGGCTCAGGTCCGCCGCCTGTTCTCGCACCCGGTCCAGAATACTCAGCGTTCGCTGGCTACCGCGGTTATCAAATAAAGCATCAAATGCCAGCGATGGATAGGCCTCCAGCGGCACCGGACTGGTCGCGTTTTGCCACGAGATATGGGAACTGTAGGCGAGGGAGAAATTCGACTCGTGATAGCCGGTGGTCGGCTGTTCGCAGCCCAAAACCATGCTCGGTTGGACGCAGTCCTGACCAATGCGGTTGGCCAGCACCTGGTCGATGCTGATACCACCATGCAATTCAGCTCCTTTTTGAAGAGGAACGCCGGAAAGTAGATTTCCCGTCTGACCGGGATGAATGCCCACGCCCGTCGCGGCCTTGTTGAAGAGCCCGTGCACGTAATTCAGCCTGGTCTTGAGGCCTTCAAGCGGCTTGAGGCAATCCCCTAATTCCATTTCCGCGCCGCTGCCTTTTGCCCACCAATGGTTGGCATTGATGCCGGTTCCCATGAACAAAGTGGCGAAGCGCTTCGGGACGGACGGCGTCGCTCCCACTTTGGCGACTTCCTGTCCCCACACCGGAATCGATTCCAGCCATGGCAGAGACATGGCCACGCCTGCTCCCCGAAGGAAGGTGCGGCGGGACAATCGATGAGCCCTCAACGCGGTGGAGACGGAACCAAGGTTACTTCTGGAGCTGTTCATAGGGTGGGCGATGCTATTTTCCAGTCACTTCAATGGACCGTCGTTGGTTGAGGAATTGGGGCGACAGCACGATTGCTTCGATGAGACGACTCAACCGATAACCATTCTTCACCGCATCTTCGCGCATGGCCTCGATGGTCAGGTCATCCGAAAGTTGCAGCGTCCGGCCCAACCCGTGGGCCAAAAGCTTCCGGGAAAAGTTGTCCAGGAAGTCCATCGTTCGGTGATTCCGAATGTAGTCGCGTATACCGTCAACCCCTTGACCTTCCATGCCTCCTGGAAAGACCGCCCGTGTGTCCACGGGATGGCCCGCCAAATCCAGTTTCCGAAGTTCGCCAATGGGCCCAAAGCCTTCGAAGGCCAGTCCGATGGAATCGAACCGGGCGTGGCATCCCGCACACGCCTTGTCCGACCGATGACGCTCCAGGGTCTGCCGCAGCGTCAGGTCCCCCAGTTTCGATTCGTCGGATGGAAGTTCCGGTACTTTGGCCGGAGGCGGCGGAATCTCTTCCCCCAACAGCCGCCGTACAACCCAGTAGCCACGCTTGACTGGACTGGTGCGAAGTCCCGGTGAATTCCGTGTCTGGAATACCGCCATCGGTAGGAGTCCTCCCCGACCGTAATACAGGGCATCATCGAGCTTCCACCAGACGGTCGACGCCGGGATTTCCGCGCCGGGAACTGGGATGCCATAATGCCGGGCCAAGGGGACGTTCAACCAGGTATCTGCTCCCTCCAGCAGGTCGAGAACCGACCGGTCATCCTGGGCCACATCCATAAGGAACCGAATCGGCTCTTCAAACATCGCTGATCGAAGCTCATGGTCGAAGCTGGGAAACCGGCTGCGGTCCACTGCATTGTGTTCCTCAAATCGCCGGAAATCGAGCCAGTTCCCGCCAAATTCGGTGGCCCATCCCCGCACTTTCGAATCCCGCAACAATCGATGCACCTGGGCCTGGAGAATCTCGGGTTGATGCAAATCCCCCGCCCCAGCGTGTTGGAGCAATTCCGCATCCGGCGTGCTGGCCCAGAGGAAATAGCTTAGTCGACTCGCCAATGCTTCGTCGGAAAGGGGCGCGACCGTGGTGGCAACAGCGTCGACACCGGGCATTGGAAGGTCGAGGCGATAGCAGAAATGCGGCGATAGAAGAATGCTGACGAGTGTGTCGCGAACCGCTTCCTCATGCCCGGCCCCTTCGTCGTTTCGCAGACGCCGATAGAACGCTGTGATCTCCTCCCTCTCCAACGGTTTGAGGCTGCGCCGGTAGGCCCTTCCGGCAAACTCGTGCAAGGCATCCAGATGGTGCGGTTCGGACTCCCGCCATTCCTTTTCCACCTGGCGGATGTTCGCTTCGCTGATTTTGAAGTGCTGGTCCGCCGATTCCAGAACCGTCGGATCGGAGGTCAGGCGTTTCAGCTTGGCCGTAAAAACCTCGGCGTATTGTCGGAACTTGGACTCCGAAACCACATCCCGGTCCGCCGGATGGGCAAAGGCAAATTCGGGGTCCGTACCGAAATCGGATTCCGCCCGGTCAAACCAAATTCCTCCTGAATGCATGCGCATGGGAAGCTCGCAGGAAAATTCAAATTCCTGCCAGAGCCGGTCCAATTCCCGGCGGCCGGACTCATCCAAAATCATCTCGTAAAGCGGTTGATCGTCCCGGAAATAACCCATCTGGTTGTGGAAACCGGCACTCAGCAGCCTCCCGGTATTGTTCTTGTCCTCGTCGTTATCCAGAAACACCCGGCTGCGCTCGGAAATGTAAAAAGCGTCTGGAAACAGGGAACAGAACCGCCGAAAGGATTCCTCGTAAGCCGCCCGCTGAGTCTCGTCAGACGGAACTCTGAAGCAGGTGGCCGCCGGGCTGTCGGATGGGACCCCCAACGCTTCCAAAGTTAAATTCAGGGCGCCTCCGCCGTAGTCCCGACGGTGGCGTGCCATTTCCCGATCCTTCCACAAGACGAAGGCCTGGGTCCCCGCGTTCATGTGGTTGACCCGCAGCGTCGGAACTTTTACCTGCACCTGCGCCCGGATGCGGCTGATCAGTCCGGTCATGGCTTCCACGTTGGTTCGAACCAACGCCGCGCTGCCCGGTTCAGTCGGCAGTTCCTTGTAAAGTTTCTGAAGAGCCGCCATAGGGCCAATTTGTTCAGGTGTCGACTTCAGAGCGGTCCAGATTTGGTCGAGGTACTGCACACTCAAGTTTCGGCTTTGAGCCAGTTCCGACAGAGATGCGGGAGTGGGGCTTAGCCGTTCGCGATGGTCGTAGTCCCAAGCCGCCAGGAGATAGGCGGCGACATGGGTCGGCTGACGTTGGTAAAAATCCACGATCCGGCGGACGCAAAATTTCTCACGGTCCGTCTCCGAGACGATGGGATAGGGAGCGAAGGTAAATCCGGTGGGAGTGAACAGGAGATGCTCCGTCACCCGACGTCCGGCTTCCAAGTACTTCTTCAGCAGGGAAGGGGACATTGCCAGTGATTCCCCTGAATTGTCGAATCCCGCCTCATTGGCCGGGTCGACCGGAAACTCCTTGGCCGGGCGGATATCCGCACCGGTCAAGTCCCGAATCGAGTTGTCGTATTCGGCCTGGTTGAGTCGCCGGGCGGTGACCAATCCCGGGTCACCAGCATGACGTCGGGCGTCGAAGGCACGAAGGTCTCGAATCCAGTCCACAAACCGCTGCCGCTCTTGGTCCGTTGGCTGGCGTTTGGCTTCCTCCGGTGGCATCTGGGCTTCCCGGACCTGGTTCAGCACCCCCTTCCATCGGCGTTCCTCAGCCAGAATGGCCTCCACCGTGTGAAATGGCCGCAGGTCAAACTCCCCCTTTGGCTTGTCCCGGGAATGACAGGAATCGCAGTAGGATTCCAAAAATGGAGCGACCTCCGACTGAAACCGACGTTGGAGTTCCGCCTCAGTGGTGGCACCCATCAATGGGCCAATGGAGGAGAACCAAAGTCCGATGGTGATCAGCCTTCGCCATGCCAACCGGACGCCCAGTCCGTTCTGTCCATGGGCGTTGCTAGAGGCAAGTGGGGCGAAGGGGAGGAGATTCATCGAGTTCGGGCCTCACAATGCTATTTTCAAAGCAGTGGAAGTCAATTCACCAACCTCAACGCTGGCGACCGAGCACTGAACAAAGAAGACCATGGGGCTGTTTAAGTAATCCAAGCGAGATCGGCCAACCAAATAGTGGCTTTTCTTCCGCCCATACTATTCAAACACAACCTATTGAATCAGAACAACATCGGTAGGGCGAGGCTCCTGCCGATCCTTGGCGGTTTGAATGACGCCAGTTTCGCGAGGGCGAAGCCAATAGGCCGTCCGCAGGACCCTGCCATGCTGCACGGGTCGTTCTACGCCCACTCCAAGCCCCGCATCGTTCCGGTCGACGACGCGAATTGGTCAACCTCCAGTCCCATGCGCTGGAGCATTGAGACAAAAAGATTGGGCAGGGGATAATTCCGTTCGGTATTAAATCCGAGATGCTGACCATGACGGAAACCACCACCGGCAAAGATTGTCGGCAGATTGGTGGTCACGTGCGTGTTCGCATTGCCCAGATTCGAACCATACAAAATCATCGTCCGGTCCAGCAGGGGAACACCGTCCTCGCGCACCGCCGCCAATTCTCCAAAGAGATTTCCCAGCAGCCGCATGTGCCACTGGTCAATGGCGTGCAATTGGCTAAGCTTGGCCTCGGTCTTCCCGTGATGCGACAGGTTGTGATAACCGTCGGTGATTTTTGTTCCCTCCAAATCAATCACCGGCGAATTCACACTGTCCAGCAACAGGGCAATCGATCTCGTCGAATCAGTCTCAAAAGCCAGCCGTGCCAGGTCGTACATCAGCCGAACCTTCTCCATGTATTCGCGGGGACTGGTCGGGTCGAGCGGGACCGGTGCCTTCACCTTCGGCTTGGGACGGCTCTCCCACTCACGCGACATCTGCATCCGATGTTCCAGTTCGCGTACGCTGGTAAAGTACTGGTCCAGTCGGCTCCTGTCTTGACTGCCCACCTGCCGCTGGAGGCTTTTTGCCTGATCCCCGACCGCGTCCAGGATGCTCTGTCCCAGTTCCAATTTTCGAACCTGGTTCTGCATCTCGACCGGCGATCCCTGCATGAACAACTGGCGAAAGACATCCGAGGCTTTTTCTTCGCATGGGATGAGCACCCCGGAACTGGTCCACGAAAGGCTCCGTGAGCCCTGCTCGACATTGACCCCAAGATTGAGCGACGGGAATCGGGTGAGGTGTCCGACCCGTTCGGCAATGAATTGATCGAGCGAGATGGTGTTGCGGAATCCACCACGCCCCGGATGCGGTGCCGCCGTCAGAAAACAATTGTCCGCCGGATGACCACCGTCCACATCGGGATGCGAGACCCCGCTGAAGACGGTGAATTGGTCGCGATGATCGCGTAGAGTTTCAAGATAGGGCGAAAGTGGATAATCCCGTCCGGTCGCGGCGGGGAAGAACTGGTCGGGCACCAGTCCCAGATTATTGCAAATGGCAAAGACCCGTCGGGGGGCACCGTCCGGTGACCGGGTGACTTCGGCAGCCGACGGGCCTGCAAAGACGGGCAGCATCGACTCCAGAAGCGGCAGGGAAAGGGCGATGCCCGCACCGCGTAAAAAATGTCGCCGCGATAGGGCTCCCCGGGTGCTGACAAAGGGGGCGACTTCTGACGGAGTCGAGTCGGGGGATTTCATGGATCGAAGTCGCTATTTGTTCAGAAACAGGTCGCTCTGCACCACCGCGTGAATCAACGAACGGAGACCGTAGCCTTCGCTCCGGTTTTTTTGAACGATTTTCTCCAGCTCGGCCCGGTCCGAAAATCGGATGGGAGCGCCAGTCGCAAAGATAATCAGTTGGCGCGCCAGATTGCGGGCCAGGCCGTCGCGGTCCGAGGCGAGGCATTGTTTGAGCTGACGAACATCCGCAAAGGTTCGTCCGTCGGGAAGTTCGCCCGATGGGTCCACCGCCTGGCCCAGGCCGAAATGGAAGTAAACTCCATTATGACCGATGCCCTTGACCGGCTCGACCTGGCCCACAGCCCGGTACCGATCCCGCCATCCCCCCATCACATCAAAACTCTCGAGGGCAAAGCCGGTCGGATCGATGTTCCGATGGCAGGCGGCACAGGCCTCCTGATTCCGGTGCAAAGCCAGTTGATCCCGGATGGTCGTGGCACCCCGAATGTCCGGTTCCACCGCCGGGACACTCGGCGGCGGCGGCGGTGGCGGTCGCCCAACAATTCGACTCATCACCCAGGCTCCACGCTTTACGGGCGAGGTGGAGGTTCCATTCGCCGTCACCTTCAGGATGCTCGCCTGGGTCAGCAGGCCGCCCCGTAGCCCGTCAGGTGGTAGTGGAACCCGACGAAACGCCACCCCCTCGACACCCGGAATGCCATAGTGCCGGGCCAGTCGCTCATTCAGAATGGCGAAGTCCGAAATGACCAGGTTGGTGATACTCGCGTTGCTACGGATTAGTTCCGCAAAAAAGAGCTGGGTTTCCTCGGTCATCGATTCGACCAGCAGGTCGTCCAATTGGTAATCGGGATAGAGTTCGGTGTCCGGTGCCGTCGTCGGAATGCCCCGCAGGTCGAGCCAGTAATCGAGGAAAGCATTGATGAAGCGTCGTGAGCTGGGTGCCGACAGCAGGCGATCGGTCTCACGATGCAGAACTGAGGTCCGGTGCAACTGTCCCTGCTCTGCCATCTTGCGCAGTTGCCCGTCGGGAGCCGAATTGGCCAAAAAGTAGGACAATCGCTCCGCCAAAGCCCGATCTTCCAGCCGTCCGGGATGGGCTTCGTGAAGGTAAAGGAACTCGGGTGAACAAAGGACCGCCGTGTATCCGGCCAACATCGCTTGAGTGAACGAATATCCCGCCGCTTCTGCGTTTTTGACCACCGCCAGAAATCGGTTCGCATCCCCGGATTGCGGCGGGCCCCGGTAGGCCCGCTGGAGAAAGTTCCCCATCAACCGGGCGGCATCGGCGTCCGGTTTCAAACTTTGAACTACAACAGGTGGAACGTCTTTGGGCCGCGGACTGCCATTGGTGCTGGTCCAGTCGACCAGAGGCAGGTCTCCAAATAAATGGCGATGTCCTGCCGGTGGCCACTGGTCGATCAACGGCCCGGTGACTTCCATCCATTGGAAGGCCACGCCCGGCATGCCATCCGCCTCCGCCAGTGGATTCTTATGGTCCGGTGGACGCGACCGATGCAGTCGAGCGGCGTCGGGCAGCACCGATTCTCCTGCCAACAGATTCACTTCCAACTCGCGGATGGTCGGTTCGGGACCCACATCAAAGCTTCCCAGCTTTCGAAGAATGCGCGGCCAGGTATCGGAATAAAGCGTCACGGGTTCATCCCGCCGTCCCCGCGTGACGTTGGTGAATTGTCGACCCATCCAGAAGCTGTATCCGCATACCCGCAATCGGTAGCGACCGGTGATCGGCGCGCGAAATTGGCCGAACCTCACCTCGGTCGGTTCATAGGTGCTCACAACCACCCCCATGGCCTCACGTTCCCGACGCTCCGCCGACGGAGGTTCGGACCGCTTGGGCTCCGGCATGTCCATCAACGACCGTTGGAGATCAAGTCCGACGAGCGGAAACGTCCGGCGTTCCAGGGGCCCTTCGAGACGAATGGCGCCGAAAAATTCTCCCTGGTCCCAGGCATAATACCGATTGGTCACGGTCGCAGGTGCCTGCGCCTGTGGTGCCACAGCCGACCGGAGGGCAAAATCCGCCGCCTGAAGGGAGCGCGACAACTGCACGTGTGAAACATCCAGCGCGTCCCCCACCTTGTTGAACCCGTAAGCCACGGGGTCTTCCGGCAGAAAGCCTTTGACCTCGAGGGCAGGCAGGGAAAGAAGATCACGCAACGTCTCTTCGTATTCGTACCGATTGAGCCTTCTCAGACTTGTCCGCCCATTGCGTTCGGTCAGCTGGTGCTCCGCTTCCGTCAGGGCATGGGCCAGTTGGTTGGTAAAACGGGCACGGACCGTACCCGTCGGTTGGCCCTTTTTCTTCGGTGGTGGCATTTCGCCCGACGCCACCCGGTCATGCACGGTCACCCAGGTCGAAAAGACCTTGGGTGTATTCAGTGCGAGCGACAAAGAAGAAAGATCAAGCTCCCCTTTCTTGGAATCGGCATCGTGACAGTCCAGGCAATGCTCCCGAATAAACGTCCTGGTTTCCTGTTCTCCTCCGAGTACCGTCAGGGAGGCCAATAGCAACGTCAGCCAGAGCCTCACGGTCACTTGGTTGTGAAGGGGAATCGGAAGCATAAATACCTGTCAGTCAACAAGGACGGTGAATGGGGATTGGCTATTCAGCGAAGTCGTTGGGTGGGTGATGTGGGGCGTATTCAAAATAAATCACCGCTTTTGGATTCGACACTTGCTTTTCACAAACTCCGGGTCAACCGTATGCATACAGCCATACACTGATGCTCGCATGAAAAGGACAACCTTGCGGATTCCAGCCTTCCCGAAGGGATTCACCCTCATTGAATTGTTGGTGGTGATTGCCATCATCGCCATCCTCGCCGGCATGCTTCTGCCGGCCTTGGCCAAGGCCAAGACCAAGGCGCAGGGAATCAAGTGCATGAGCAGCACCCGCCAGATCACATTGGCATGGAAGGTTTACTCGACCGACAACAACGATCGGGTGGCGAACAATTTCGGAATTGATACCACCACCGCCACCATCACGTTGGGACGCAATGACCCGGTCCGTGGCTATCGAAACTGGGTCAACAACGTCATGACCTGGGGAACGGAGGAATATGTAACAAATCGGGTTTATCTCACCAAAGGATCTTTTGCGCCGTATATGGGGAAAGCTTCCCTCGACGCCTATTCATGTCCGGCTGATCGTTTTCTCAGCGCTGCACAGAAGCGGGCGGGATTTGTGGCCCGGGCCCGAAGCCTCTCGATGAACGCCTGCCTCGGTGCCTATTCGGACCCGGCGGAGAACGGTGCACCCGAGACGCTGGGATACAACCGCTATGCCTCCAGTTTCCGACAATTCCTCAAGGAAGCGTACATTTCCCGTCCGGCGGACACTTTTGTCACACTGGATGAGCACCCGGATTCCATCAATGACGGTTATTATTTGAACGATCCGGGAGCCTACGATCCCAAGTTGGACAATGTGGACAGAGCGCCCGGTGGTTGGGGCGATTTGCCTGCCTCCTATCACAATGGGGCCTGCGGCTTTTCGTTTGCCGATGGTCACTCGGAAATTCACAAATGGCTGGGGGGTACGAAGAACGTCAAGGTATCCACGACCGGACTGAACCTGCCTTCGTTGACGGGGGCCTTGGACAAGCGAGACATCGCCTGGGTGCTGTATCGCACCTCGGACCGTCGATAGGTCCTGGGCGGTTTCCGCCCGTCTGCCGCGCCTCCAGCCTCGAGCTGAGTCGTTCCGCACTCTCTATAACGGCCATTTTTCCAAGCTCCACGATTCAATCGCAAGTCATTGAATCAGAACCATATCGGTAGGGTAAGGCCCCTGCCGATCCGCTGGGGGCCGAACAAGGCCCCATCTTCCAAGGCGCAGCCAGTGAGCTGCCCTCGAACCTCGTCCCGTCCAGCCGGGGCCCTTTCGATTACTTGAATAAACGTTGCCAAGTCCTGTCGCACTTGGTGTAGTCACGTTTAACCCATCTCACCTGACCTGCTGGAAACCTCTACCGGCTCAACTCTGAGGTCCCTCAACACAAAAATATCTGGCTCGCTCAGGAACTTGAACCGCCTAGCCCCATCCTTGCGCCTGGGTCCAAACCGCTGCCGATGGTCCTCAAAGACTTGATTCACCCAGCCCCGACTCCCAATCACCGTTCCATCGGTAAAGTACCGCACCCGACACCGCACATAATCCCCCCATCCCAACTTCCCCTTCTGGGCAAACACTTCCTTGACCTTCTCCGGTGAGATTCCCGCCCGAATGGCTGGTCCATCAGGTCCCTGTACTCCTTCGGTCATCCCCTCACCAAACACCCAAAGTCGATACCGGGCCATCGCCGCGGTCAGATTGCTTTCTTCCCTATCACTTGGGTCGATGATGCCCCGAATCCCCTCCCTGGCTACCCGTATTCCCGCCACCGCCGCGGCATACCCACTCCAGCGATATTCCTTCGGGTCTTCAGTCAATCGGGCTCGAATCGGATTGAGATCGATGTAGGCCGCCACACGGGCCAGGGAATCCCGTGAACCCTCCACCAGCACGCTCTTGAAGCGTTCCTCCCACA
>CAITXU010000196.1 GCA_903896505.1 uncultured Verrucomicrobiota bacterium
CGAACGCACCGCGCTCGCGAAGAACAAAGCCAAGCTGCTCACCACCGGCGCGAAGACCCGACCCGAAGACGCCGTGAGCGTCGAGGAGGAAATCAAAAGCCCCTACGTTCTGGAATTTCTCAACCTGCGCGACGACTACGCGGAAAACGATCTGGAGGACGCGCTTGTCCGCCATCTCGAAGCGTTCCTGCTGGAGCTGGGAAATGAATTCACCTTCGTCGCACGGCAGAAAAAGATTCGCGTCGGCAAGCAATGGTATCGCATTGACCTGCTGCTGTTTCATCGCCGGCTGCGCTGCCTGTTCATTTTCGATTTGAAGCTGGGCCGCTTCACCCACGCGGACGCCGGGCAGATGCAGGTCTATCTGAACTACGCCAGCGAACACTGGGTGCAACCCGGCGAAAACCCGCCCGTTGGTGTTATCCTCTGCTCTGGCAAGAGCGAGGCACTCGTTCGGTACGCGACCAACGCACTACCCAACAAACTGCTCGTCCGCGAATACCGCACCGCCCTGCCGGATGAAAAGGTCCTCGCCACAGAACTGGAAAGGACCCGCAAACAACTGGAGGCCCGTAAATGAGCGCAAACCCCGCCAACGCAGCCAATCAAAGTGGAAGCGGCGTCCCGCCGCTTTCTTTCCCCGGTCATGGTAGTCCTCCGCGTCTCACCCCCGCGGCAGAATAGCAATAGCGGTGGGACGACTCTGATAATGGGGCTCCGCCAAGGGCCATTCAGCGCCACTTTGGAGACTGGCCAATCCAGCGGCAATCCGTATATTCCCTTGTCGCATGGCTACTATCCCGACAGCGATCAAACCGGCTGAACGGCTTGAAGACATTCCCGCTCTTGTGGCTCTGGGACCACTTGACGCGGGCGATCCGCGCTATGTGGACAGCTCCAAGGCCCGCGGTGATAACCAGCTCAAGAAATTGCGTCTCACGCTCGAAAGCTGTGACGCAAAGCAAAACCGATTTGCAAAGATTGCGTTCACTGGCCATCGCGGATCAGGGAAATCAACCGAGCTGCTACACCTGGAGAACGAAGTCGCCTCACGATTCACCACAGTTCATCTTTACCTCGACGACAATCTGATTCGTGACTGCGATTACATCGACCTGTTGCTTTGGCTCGTGGATGAACTCGCCCGTCAGTTTGCGAAGAATGGCATGCCGCTTGACAAAGATGCGCTGCAGGACGTCGCCAATTGGTTTGCTGAACGTTCTCTGGAGGAGGTCCAGGTCGTTAAGAAATCCGTCGAAGTGGAGGCGCAGGCCGAAGGCTCGGTGAACTATGGGCTGTTCGGCACAGGCCTCAAGTTGCTCGCTCGCATCAAGTCCACGCTGGTCGGTAACGTCGAGCAACGGAAGGTCATCCGCCACAGGCTCCAGTCCTATTCTCGCGACCTGGTCGAAAAAGTAAACCTTCTCCTCGATCACGCCCATCGCGTTCTGGAAAAGCACGGGAAGAATCCCGAAATTCTGATCGTCCAGGACAACTTGGACCGCTTGCCGGTCGAGGTCAGCCGACGACTGTTTTTCGATAACGGCGACCTGCTTAAGTCGCTTCACGCGCACTGCATCTATACCGTGCCCATTGCGCTCGTGCTCGCCCCTTGGAACATCGCCATGGTGTTTCCCAAGAGCTTCACGATGCCCATGGTACGAACGGCCAATCGTGACGGTTCGGAGGCTCCGGACGGCATCCGTGGGCTAATGGAAATTATCCGCCACCGCATTGTGATCGAAAGCTGCTTCACTTCCATCGACGTGGCGACCTACCTCGTCAAAATGTGCGGCGGCAGCGTCCGTGACCTGATGCGACTACTCGAACTGGCCCAAGTTTCCGCCCGAGCCGACGACAAGGCCCAGATTGACCACGCGTCGGCTCGTGACGCAGTGAAGGTCCTTCGGATCGAATTCCAGCGCCTTCTGCATCCGGCGCAGACCTACTATCCGCTGCTCGCCCAGATTCACGCTACCAAGGGAGACTATTCGGGGGCCGAAGGTTCGGTAAACCCTTCCGACGTGAATGAGGTGCGCGAATTCTTCGCGCAGCTCCTTTTCAACGGCACCGTGCTCGAATACAACGGCGAGGAAAGCTGGTTCGACGTCCATCCGTCTGTCCGTGACATCCGCGACTTCCAAGATGCTTCTAACCGACTCAAGCACGTCCTTGCCGGTTGACCCGGTGACCGAGGCCTCCGTTGATCCGGAGCGGGAGCTTCGTCGCCTGCGGGTCTTTCAGCTGGATGCCCGGGGCTTCCGGCTTGGTCTTGCAGTTTTCACCGCTTCCAAGGAAAGAGACATACTCATTGGACGATTGCGCGAGATATTGGCTGTTGATCGCGTTCAAGTCAGTGTTCTGGATGTAGCAGCCGCCCCCGCCGAAGCGACCCTGTTAGGATTAGTGCGAGCGCACCAGGAGCAGTCGGAGCTCCCAGCCGGGTGGCGGGAGGCGTTGCATCTGGTCGGTCTGGAATCGCGGCTGGCCTTTCATTACTTGACGGGATCGTCGTCTGATTCCGGCCATGGCTTTTTTGCTGAGGCGAATCTCCATCGTGAATCGCTGGCAAGGGCATACCCTTCGGCCTTAATCCTGTGGCTCACCGAATCCGCCTCACTGGCGTTGGGCCAAGCCGCCGCCGATCTTTGGCACTGGCGTAGCGCCAGTTTCGATTTTACGGGTAGTCAGACGACAGTCGAGGCAGCTCAAGGACTAATCCGTGCCAGCGAATCGGAAGCGACGGCCACCGAGGCCACGCACTACGAAGTGCTGCGATTAGAACGGGAACTGGGTGAAATGGGAGCCTCCGGTGCCGAGGATACCCCCCAACACCTGGCCCACCGGGTGGATTTGCTCTTGCGCCTGGGAACGGCTTACCGCGCCTGTGTCCGTCTGGACGAATCCCGGCGGGCCCTTAACCGTGCGCGTGAACTGGCTGTGCGACTATTTGATGAACATCGAGAAGCACGGGCTTGCAGTGAGTTGGGTCTGACGCTTTATCGATCTGGGCGCCTCGAAGAGGCTGCGCGGGCCTTCAGAGACGGCTTGGTCATAGTTAAGAAACTCGCCGAAGGCGACCCCGGCAATTCGGGGTGGCAGCAAGACTTGTCGATTTCCTATGATGGACTTGGCGAGGTGGCTGTTGCACAAGGCAGGCTGGAAGAGGCCGCACGGACCTTCGGCGACGGCTTGGCCATCGCAAAAAAACTCGCCGAAGGAGACCCGACCAATCCCGAGTGGCAGCGCAACCTTTTAATTACCTATGATCGCCTTGGTAGCGTGGCCGTGGCGCAAGGCAGGCTGGAAGAGGGCGCACGGGCATTCCGCAACGGCTTAGCGATTACTAAAAAACTCGCCGCATGCGACCCCGGCAATTCGGAGTGGCAGCGCGACTTATCAATATTCTGCGAACGACTCGGAGACGTGGCTGTGGCGCAAGGAAGACTGGAACAAGCTGCGAGGGCCTTCGGCGATGGCGTGTCCATACGCAAGAAGCTCGCCGCTGGTGACTTCAGCGATGCCGAGGCGCAGCGCGACCTGTCAATTTCATTCACCAAAATGGCGTCCCTTGCAACAACGCGAGGACAGTCGGAAGAAGCAAAGCAACATTGGTCCAGTGCCTTTGAGGCGCTTTCCACAATAGAAGGCCAAGGTCTCCACCTATCACCCAGCGACCGGAATCTGTTAGAGCAGATTCGGCAAAAACTAACTGCCCTCAATACAATCGAGGGGCCAGACGGAACAGGTTCCAATCCCGCAGGATGAGCTGCCTATGCAATGCGGGAACAGGTTCCTTTGTGGTTACCGCCCGCTCGCAAAGACGGTCTTACCGCCGAACTTTGTCCACACAACCTGGGTTTCCTTCAATTCTTCCGCCGTCACGGTGAGGATGTCACGGTCCAACAAGACAAGGTCCGCCTGTTTACCGGGAGCAATCGAGCCAATTTGATCCAGCTGGCCGAGCGCAAGCGCTGCGTTACGCGTGTAAGCGTAGAGCATCGCCTCGCGGGGCATTCGCTGCTCGGCACCAAGTACCCCTTGAGGCCCCCGTCGAGTCTCTGCCTGATATATGGCGTGGAAGACGTTGGGTGTGGACACTGCCCAGTCACTGGCCCCGGCAAGCGTCGCACCGGCATGTAGAATCGAGCGGACTGGGTATTGCCACTTGAAGATACCGGGGTCGAGATACGGTTTCAGCTTATCGATGGCATCATTACCGGCGATGGCCCAGTAGAGTTGAACCGAGGCAATCACCCCGAGTTCTCCAAACCGGTTAAAATCCGACGGCTGAACAAACTGCAGATGGGTGACGATATGCCTTGGACCACCGGTTCCATTGACCTTTCTCGCTGCGGCAAACCCGTTCAGCGCTTCGGTGACCGCACGGTCGCCGATGGCATGGACATGCACGATCAGCCCCCTCCGATCGGCCGCAATGCAAAGGTCGGCAAATCGCTTCGGATCGATCAGCAGATCACCACTCTTTCCCGAATTCTGATATGGTGAGGACATCGCTGCCGTCTGCGACGGATACTCGGCCACTCCGTCCGCAAACACCTTCAGCCCGGGGATGGTCAGGTTGGTGATGCCGGAGAACTCCTTCCGCAGCCCATCAAAGCTAATGAATGGGTCAAACTCAGCCTTTACAGCTGGCGGGGGAAACCGGACCGGTGGCAAAGCCGCCACGTGGGCGGTCAATTCGCCGAGCTGGGCCAGGTCCCGGTAAGCGCCCAGAATGGGTGCCTCAGAATAAGGATCCATCCATGCAGTAATTCCCAAGCTGTTCAGGTACTTCACCGCAGATTGAGCGTCCCGCAGTAACTGTTCCCTCGCAGGTTTTGGAATTTCTCGTTCGATGCGACTCAGACCTGCGTCCACTGCGAAGCCATTGGGCTCGAGGTCGGAACCCAGGCCGTAATGTCTCCTCTCATCATCGGTCAATCCGCTGATGAATTCCTTTGTTAGGCCGGCCCGTAAGCGTAGGGCTCGATTGGCCCAGCCTGTGTGGTAATCCAAACCGCATAAGTATACAGGTAAAGCGGCGTAGCTACCGGAACTGAAAACCTTCTCCAACTGCTCCGGTTTCAACCAAAATTCCAGCGGGATACCTGTTACTCTAAGAATCGGACCATTCATCCCCCTACCGCTCTTGCGGGCTTCGTCGACAAATTCAGTCAAATCAGCAATAGAGGCGATATCTTCCGGAACGTTCGCAGCGTTCAGAGTTCCTCCGCCTTGGACCGCGTGATTGTGAGTGTCTACGAAGCCGGGTAGTAGCGTTCCCCCTTGAAGGTCGATTTTTTCGGAATTGTTGCCGGCCGCTGCCTCCGCCTCTTGGAGGGAGCCCACCGCAACAATCGTATCGCCCCTTACGACGACCGCCTCGGCGTAAGGCTTCGTCGGTTCAGCTGTGAAAACTTTGCCGTTGAAAAAAAGCTGTACGGCTGATGTCCGAGCGTTCTCCCCAAGGATCCTCTCAAGGTGACCAGCCCGGGTAAATAGTAGGAAGAGAATTGCAACAGCGGTTATTCCGGATATCCTCGTATTGAACGACATGGCAGGTGTTCTTGATTCGGGGTGAAGGGGCAGTCCCGAGAACAACCTACTTATCTTGCGATGGGATGGAAAGAAAAACCGAGTCTTGTCGCTGATCCCATTGGCAGCCATCGTCTTGGGCTGCCCTTTCCTGCATGCACGCTCAGTTATCGCTCCTGGCACGGACGAGCAGCACCGGGATGGACGTTCGGTGGCGCACTTCGGCAATCGTGCTCCCGTGGATAAGGTCCCCCAGGAAACGATGACCGTGGGTGGTCATGGCGATGAGGTCGCATCCAGCCTGGGCAACGACCTTGAGAATCTGTTCCGGAGGACTGCCCATCGCAAGCAGCACCGTGATGTTCAATCCCTCGGACCGCAGCCGATCAGCAATTTGATCCAAGGCCTGGCGGTCCTCCCTCATTTCCTCCGACTCCGCCAACTTGAGCTGGTCGAAATTTCGTGCCGCCCAACCGTCGGCGACATGCAGCAACACCACCTCTGACTCAAAATGCCCTGCCAGTCGACGGACATGGTCCAGAACATTCCAATCGTCATCGGTGAGGTTCAGGGCGACCAGAATCTTGCGGTACATGGGACTCGGGGTTGGCTTTCTCCAGACGGTGCAAGGGCGGCAAAAACCGCTAAATGTGGATGCCAATCGGGACAGCTTTTCTTCGCGCGATTCGGTCCGAATGCAACCGATGGAATCAGCGCAACATCCGCGTGGCTTCCGAGCCGCCCAACGGAGGGACGCGCTCCTGCAAGTCCCAAATCATTGCGGGGATCATCACCTGTCCCGTTCGAAAGGCACGTCGGTGTCGAGGGTGCCATTAAAGGGACCGTAGGTGATGCGGAATACAGCGATACAAAAGCATTGGGCTTTCGGCGCCATCGGAGGCGAACCGAACCGCCGCGCCTCGCCGGGAGGCTCGCCCTACCATGGTCTTGTGACTCATCACCGGGACCGACTGAAAACCAGCCACATAGGTAGGCTCCAGCCGAGCCACGGGAGGTTTGGGCAGCGCCAATTCCGCGTGGGTGCGGCCAATCGGTGGGCAAAAGCGGCGGGACGCCGCTTCCACTCCTCAATCCGCGCAGGCGAAGCCCAATGGCCGTCCGCAGGACCGAGGCTCCAGCTGTGCCGACTGGAAAGTCGACAATACGACAGCATCCCACCCGTGGCGCTCCGGGGTCAGGCCGGGTATAACTTGCGAGGAGGACGTGGTACGGACCGCCGCGGCTCGACAGGAGCCTCGCCCTACCGATGTGACTGTGATTCATTAGGTTGCAGACGAATCAACCGTTGAGGTCAAAAGCTGTTATTTGGAAGGCAGGAATGTCTGCGCTACGGCCTGGGGGCTGGTTCATCATGCGGCCTCATCCGTTTCCGAGGACAGCCTCGACGCAGCGGCCACAAAGGCCTGGATGATCGGTATGGGAACCGACGTCCGTTTCCCAATGCCAGCATCGCTCGCACTTGACCCGTCCGACGGTGCTCGCTGGTCGAACCCGGACCGCCAGCGCCTCACCGATCACGGCATCGACCGCCGAAACATTGCATAATTCCCGCAGGGCATCGGCATGGCTCGACACGACCGCATGGTCGGCCTCGGGAACGGTGAACTCGAGGATTGCTTCCAAGCTCTTGCCGATGAGCTTGGCCTGCCGCGACTTTTCCAATTCGGGCAGGGCTGCCGAGCGCCATTCCAGCAGACGTGTCCAGACCGCCCGTTCCGTTTCGGAAACAGGATTTTCAAAAGGAGACCAGAGGGACAGGTGGACGGAATCCAGCTTCGGTTCCGGCAGGTAGGACCAGGCTTCGTCCGCTGTAAAAGCCAGTTGAGGGGACAGCATCTGGCACAGCCGCGCCGCCAGGTGATGGAGGGCGGTTTGTGTGCTCCGGCGACGCCGGGAGTTGGCCGGGTCCGTGTACAGGCGGTCCTTTACGACATCGTGATAGAGGGAGCTGAGCTGCACGCTGACAAACTGTGCCACCTTTTGGTAGACCAGGTGAAACTCAAAGGCTTCATAGGCCGCTGCCACCTCCGCCTCGAGCCGGCTAAACTCATCCAGAATCCAGCGGTCCAGACCGGTCCAATCGCCCACGGCGACGGCATCCCGGGTCGGGATAAAATCAAAAAGATTGCTCAACTGATAGCGGAGGGTGTTTCGGATCAGGCGATACGTTTCGCTGACCTTTTTCAGGCGTTCCTCGCTGACCACGATGTCACTGCGATAATCCTGCGACGCGACCCAAAGCCGAAGGACGTCGGCCCCGTATTCATTGACGTAACGGTCCGACGTCTGCGGCTTGGCATACCCTCCCTGGCCCTGCTTGGACTTTGAGATTTTCTCCCGGTCTTCGTCCACCATGAAGCCGTGGGTAAGCACCGTGCGGAACGGAGCCGCCCCATTGCCCGCCAGCGACAACAGCAGGGAGGATTGAAACCAACCGCGATGCTGGTCCGAGCCCTCCAGATAGACGTCAGCCTGCCAGGCGCCCGCTCCGGAACGGTCCGGGTGCGCCAGTTCAGGACGTCGTGCAAGAACCGCCCGGGATGACGAACCGGAATCAATCCAGACGTCCAGGGTGTCCGTCGACTTCGACACGGCGTCGGGTCCGGTCCAGTCCGTGGGACGACAGCGACTCCACAACTCGGCGGTGGAATGAGTGAACCAGGCATTGCTTCCCTCTTTTTCCACAAGGTCGGCGGCGTTTCGCACGATGGTCTCGTGGAGGATCGGTTCACCGGCAGCATCATAAAATGCCGGGATGGGCACGCCCCAGGTTCGCTGGCGTGAGATGCACCAGTCGGGTCGTGATTCGACGGCTCCCCGGATGCGGTTCTGACCCCAATCGGGGACCCACGAAACTCCCGAGATGGCCTCGATGGCTTCCTGACGGAACGGAACGCCCGATTTCCCGACGTGATCCACCCGGATGAACCATTGATCAACCGCCCGGAAAACAATGGGCGTCTTGGAGCGCCAGCAATGAGGGTAGCTGTGATGATAGTCCTCCTGATGGGCCAGAGCCTCCCGGCTTCGGAGCAGCGCCAGAACGGCATCATTGGCATCCGATCGGTTGTTCTTTTCCAGGACCGACTTGCCCAACAATTCAGGGGGCATTTGCTGCTCCACCGGCAGATCGGTGGTATGGACCAAAACGCCCTGGTCATTGACCGGACAGTAGATGGGCAGACCCACCCGCAGACCGAGTTGATAGTCGTCCATGCCGTGCCCCGGGGCGATGTGGACAAATCCCGTGCCGGTGCTGCTCTCGACAAAGTCCGCCGGATAGAGGCGTCCGGTTCGGTTACAAAACGGGTGTTCGTATTCGAGCCCGGCCAGTTCCTCGGCACCGACGGTCCGGACGATTTGATAGGCACCCCATTCCAAGGTCTCATGCAGTTTGGTCAGGAGTGCGTTGGCCACCAACAGCGAGCCGCCTGGCACCATGACGAGCGAGTAGTGTAGCTCGGGATTGAATGCCACCGCCAGGTTGGCGGGCAGGGTCCAGGGTGTCGTGGTCCAGATGAGCACCGAGGTGTTGGGCTCACCCTTGAGCTTGAATTTGACGTACACGCTCTGGCTGACGTGGTCGTGGTATTCGACTTCCGCTTCGGCGAGGGCGGTTCGAAAAGGTATGCTCCAATAGACCGGTTTTCGTCCGCGATAGACAAATCCCCGCTCCACCAAGTCCGCGAGCAACCTCAATTCGTCCGCCTCATACTGCGGCGTCAGGGTGAGATACGGATTCTGCCAGTCGCCCAGAACTCCGAGACGTTGAAATTGGGTCCGTTGCGACGCCACGTAGTTGCGCGCATAGGCGTCACAGGCGGCCCGGATGGTGGCCGTGTCGGCATCCCCACGACCCGCAGCCCGCAGTTCCTGGGTCACCTTGGACTCGATGGGCAGTCCATGGCAGTCCCAGCCCGGGATATAGGGTGCCTGATAACCACGCAATGTCCTTTCCTTCAGGATGATATCCTTAAGGATCTTGTTGAGGGCAGTGCCGACATGGACGTCCCCGTTGGCAAATGGGGGGCCATCATGAAGCACAAATCGGGGTGCACCCGCCCGGGCTTCCTGAATTCGCCGGTACAGGTTGGAATTGGTCCAGGCTTCGAGCCGCTGGGGCTCGCGCTGAACGAGATTCGCCTGCATCGGGAACTCCGTGCGGGGGAGGTGAAGCGTCTGCTTGTAATCGGGCCGTTGACTCATCCAGAAACAGTTTGTGGGCCGGGAAGCTAGCGGCGAGCAGAAAGCCCGGCAAAGGCCAAATCATTCGTTCCGTTTCCCGTCTTGGCTCGAACCCCGATTCCAGTCACCCTTGAGGGATGCGGTCGAGACCCACCTCCATTGCCTCCCAGGACCCTGCGGTCCTGCGTCCCGGAGGCCATGACCGGTCGGCACGCTCCCACGAATGACCACCGCCATCCGATTGGTTCGTCATCCGGAAACCTTCGTTCCAGCCGGGGTTTGTGCCGGACCCGTCGATGTTTCCCTCACGTCCGGCGGCAAAGCGGCCCTGCCCGGACTGGTTTTGATGGCTCACGGATTCGCACCCGACTTGGTGATTTCCAGCGACGCCCCCCGTTGTTTGGAAACTGCCCAGGCCATTGCGGGGCCCTTGGGTCTTGCGGCCGTGGTCGACCCCGCGTGGCAGGAGATCGCATTTGGATCGTGGGAGGGACGGCGTTGGGAGGATATCGAGCAGGAGGACCCGGCAGGGTATTGGGAATGGATGGAGCATTTCGACCGGATCGCTCCGCCCGGCGGTGAAAGCTTTGCGTTGCTGCAAACCCGGGTGACGGCCGCCTTGGAAAAGGTGGCAGAGCAGGGGGGGCGACATCTCATCGTCACCCATGCCGGCCCGATTCGTGCCGCCCTCGCCTGGGTCGAAAATCGACCCCTTCGCCGGGCGTACGATGTTCAGGTGCCCTACAGCTCCGTCTTCGATCTGGTCTTTGACGAAGGAAAATGGGAGCGACTCCCCTATTTTTATCCCGGCCCGGTCCGACCGGAATTGGCCTCCAGATAAGCCACGTGCCATGCCTTCCCTCCCCATTGCCCTGCGGCCCGCCCGGGAGTTGCTGAAGCGCACCCTCACCCGATGCCCGGTTTGCCACGCCTCGATTCCTGGAGAAGTCTGGCGCGAAGGCGTCCACCCCGGCGCTGTGTGGATGCGCAGGAACTGTCCAACCCATGGCGACAGTGCCGCCTGCCTGGCAACGGATGCCCGCTACTATTGGCTGGCTCAGGGGGAGCCCGGCAATCGCTGTGGCACCGCCTGTTGCGCCAGCCCGGAAGGGGCGCCCGGGACCCTCGGGCGAAACGCCCAGCCCTCCCAATCCGGAAGATTTGAGACGCTCTCCACCTGCATCGCCCTGATCGAGATCGTCCGATCGTGCAATCTCTCCTGTCCGGCTTGCTACGCCGGTTCCCCCCTGTCCGCCCACGACCACCCGGACGCCGAGGCGATCGAGGCGCTGAAGGCACGAATCGAAAGGGTCATTGAGCGCAAGGGGGGCATTGAAATCCTCCAACTTTCCGGTGGCGAACCGACCCTGCATCCCCAGTTCATCGAGATTCTCGCCTGGGCACAAGCCCATCCCCGAATCGACTACACCCTCATCAATACCAACGGGGTGCGATTGGCTCAGGACGAAGGATTCGCCCAGCAGTTGGCGCAGTTGGCCAACGGACGCAAATTTCAGTTATACCTCCAGTTTGATGGGATTGATGAAGCGGGACAGCGCGATCTGCGCGGAGCCGATCTCCGGGCCCTGCGGGCAAGGGCGCTTGATCGGGCGGCTGCGATGAATCTGCCGGTGACGCTGGCCATGACCGTTACCCGCAACAACCTGGCCCAATGCTGGCCGGTGATCGCCTTCGGACTCGGTCGGCCCGAAATCCACGGGGTCACCTTCCAACCGTTGTTCACCAGCGGACGGATTCCAAAAGGGGAGGACCTGGCAGCCCAACGCCTCAATACCGCCGACATCCTGACGTCCGCCATCCGCCATTCCAACGGTCAACTGGGACCCGCCGACTTTACGCCGCTGCCCTGCGGCGACCCCAATTGTGCGGTGATTGGCTATCTCTTGCGCTTGCCGGGCGGAGTACGGTCCGTCGGTGAGTTTGTTCAATTCGAACAACTTCAGGGGTTTCTCAAGGACAAGCTCCAATACACCGTCGACGACCTCGTGCGGTGTGGATGCGAAACCGAGCCTTTGGGTGCACTGCTTCAGCAATTGGAGCTTCACGGCGGCAGCGCCTTTCGCATCATGGTCAAGCCGTTCATGGACGCCTGGACATGGGACCAGGACCGCATTGACCGCTGTTGCACACACGTCATCCGCGAGGACGGAAAGCTCGATTCCTTCTGCCGTCACTACAGCGGATTTCCCGACCTGCAACATCCGGTGTGAAGCTCACTCAACTGGTCTCGGATCGACCGCCCTACTACACGGCCTTCCTGTTGGTGGGTCTCATCGGAGGCCTTCTGTATTGGCAACGGGCCGCCAAACGCGACGGGCGTTTGATGGGCATTTACCTCGGAGCCGTGCTGGGAATGTTTCTGGGAGCCAAGGCGGTCTATCTCGCCGCCCAAGGTTGGAGCGACTGGCCTTTGCCCGACCGCTGGGTTCGGCTGGTGGTGGGGCGGTCGGTGTTGGGGGCCTTATTGGGAGGCTATATTGGGGTCGAATGGGCCAAGCGAGCCTCAAAGTACCCGTTTGCCACCGGCGACCGTTTTGCGTTGATTGTCCCCATCAGTCTTGTGCTGGGGAGAGTCGGCTGCCTGCTCAACGGCTGCTGCCTCGGGGTGGTTTGTGACGCTCCTCACTGGTGGACCTTGAATGATTTTGCCGGACATCCCCGCTGGCCGTCACCCCTGGTCGAACTCTTGTTCAACCTCGTCGCCATCGGCGTCTTTTGGCTCCAGAGAAGAACCAACCGGCTTGCCGGGCAGCATTTTCATCTGTATCTGATCGCTTACGGACTCTTTCGAATGGCCCATGAACCGCTGCGGGATACGCCAAAAACCTCCGGTGGCTGGTCCGGTTACCAGGTCGCTGCCGGGGTTCTGGTGCTGTTTGGTGCCTTTCGATTCTGGCAGCGTCAACAGCGTCCACCGCCCGAGCCTTCAGACCGTATCGCATGAACCCCGACGAACCCCAGCCCAACGAATCGGAGGGCGTTGATTTGGAAGATGCCGATCCCTCGGAATCAATCCGGAAGTCCGCGAGAAACCATTGGTTTTTGTGGGGTGGCCTTCTTTTTGGTCCGGTGGTGGGCTTGCTCATAGCTACTCTATTTAGCTATAAGTGGGGTCAATGGGTCGTCCCAGCTTGGTTGATCGGTTCCTTGATCTCGGGAGTAGTCGCAGCATGGGGATGGAGCGGCGTTGCGGGCAAGACCCAAAAGCGCATTCTTTGGACCATCCTGATGATGCATCTGACCATCCCGGTGTCGCTCATTGCGGCGGGTGCCTCGATGTGCTGCGGAACGATGAGGTCGCGGTAGGCAGGAACCCAATCCGGCGGAATCGGTCCCCGAAGTGGCAGCGGCATCCTGCCGCTTTGGGTCCTGCGGACGGCCCATTGGGTTATCACACGCGGAATGGGGTGCAGTCCTGCCGACAAGAATGTCTGCGCTACGCGGCAAAGGCACGCGGCCTGACGGATTCGCCACTGTTCGGGAACAACCGGTTCCTTGGCAGCCTCGCCTTGCCAATGTAACTGATATTTAATGAGTTACATCGATAAATCGCGAGGCCACGGTAGGGCGAACCTCCCGGTGAGCCGCGGCGGTTCGAACTGCGCGAATTCCGCAGAAGCAAGGCTGGTCCACTGTCCGCAGGACTGGGAACGCGGACGTCTCGTGCGCAGGGCGGTCCGAATCGCGCCCGACCTGCAAATGAAACTCCCCCCCCTGACCCTAGCCGCCCCGGGGTGGGACGCTAGCGCTTTGCGGGTTTTCAAACCTGCCGGGCTGTCGGCTAGCCGCGGGTATCACCCGGGTCCGGATACCGCCCCGAGACGCTCCAACGCCGCGCCCGTGACCCGGAAGATGCTCCAATCGGACATTGGGACCGCCCCCAGCGATTTGTAAAACTGGATGCTCGGCTCGTTCCAATCCAAAACCGACCATTCGAACCGCCCACAACCGCGCTCCACGGCCAACCGGGCCAGATGAATCAACAGGGCCTTTCCGTAACCGCGACCCCGGTGCTCCGGCAGGACAAACAGGTCTTCCAGGTACAGTCCGGGCTTGGCTAAAAAGGTCGAGTAATTATGGAAGTACAGGGCAAAACCGACGGGCGTTCCACCGACTTCCGCCAGAACCACTTCGGCCCGGGGCTGAACCCCAAAAAGAGTGGTGCGCAGCTCTTCCTCGTTGGCCGTTACTTCGCCCAACAGCCGCTCGTACTCGGCGAGGGCACGGATAAACCGCAGCAGGGTCGGGACATCCTCCACGACCGCCGGACGCAGCATAAAGGGCTCATGCTCGGGAATGGCGACTGAGCCCATGGCGTGCTGTGGTCTTGGCGACTAGCGGCGGAAGGCCAGCGGGCTGGGGGCGGTGGCACCCGGCATCTCATGGGCGCACGGCTGGTTGATGGGGGCATCGGGGGTACGGCTGTTTTCCGAGACCACGCCGTTAGCCAACATCCAACG
The DNA here is from genome assembly GCA_903896505.1 of uncultured Verrucomicrobiota bacterium. Lineage (GTDB taxonomy): Bacteria > Verrucomicrobiota > Verrucomicrobiia > Limisphaerales > UBA9464 > CAILNN01. The sequence continues at coordinate 14,226 of CAITXU010000196.1, forward strand.
TTCCACTTCCTCACCGCTGACGTCGGCCAGCATTCGGCCATTGATTTCCACGCACGGGCTGAGCATCTGCCCCGACTTGATGATCATCTCCTCCCGAACCGCCGGATTGTTGATGATATCGCGGTCCTCGAAGGGCAGGTCATACTTGCGCAGGACGGCGCGAACTCCGTTGCTCCAGCCACAGGATGGCTTGAGCCAGGCGATGATGGTAGGCTTGGTGGTGGTGGCCGTGGGGGTCGCAGTCATAATTTGTGGAAAACTGGCAGATTTCCCTCGCCAGGCAAATATCGGAATCGGTTAGCTACGCCAATGCCCGAAGCATCCGTCACCCGCCGCGACTTCATGCGCGGCTCTGCCGCTCTTGCCGCCTGTACGCTCGCCTCACGGCCCTTGTCGGCGTGGGGTCTGGAGCCCGAGTCGGGTGATACCCTCATTCCCTTCCTGGATGTCCAGCCCAGCGGTAAAATGCTGAAGTGGCAGAATCTCACCGAGTGGGTGACCGCCTCCGATGACCTGTACGAAGTCAGCCATTATCCCAAGCCGAAGATTGAGGCGGGATCGGTCGACCCACGAAGCTGGAAGGTCGAGTTTTCCGGCTATCTGAAACACCCGAAGACTCTCACACTCGCCGACCTCCAGGCACGGCCCCACAAGACCATCACCGCCACGCTCGAATGCGGTGGCAATGGCCTCGGACCTGGATTCATGGGAGCCATTGGCAACATGCGGTGGACGGGTACCCCGCTCGGGCCGATCCTCAAGGAACTGGGATTGGTCAAACGCTCCGAGGAAGTGGTTTTCTACGGTTCCGATGAACAGGTGGAGAAAATCCGCGAGCAGGACTACCACCAGAATTTCGCCCGCAGCCTCACGCTCGAACATGCCCTTCGCCCCGAGGTGATGCTGGTCTGGGCGATGAACGGGGAACCGCTGGCTCCCCATCATGGCTATCCTCTGCGACTGATGGTTCCCGGCTGGTTCGGAATCGCCTGGGTCAAGTGGCTCAAGCATGTCGAGGTCTTGGACCGCCGGTTCATGGGCAAATGGATGGCCCGGGAGTACGTGACCCTCACCAGGGATGAGGCGCCTTCTGCTCCCGACCTTTGGCGCGAGACCAGTGTGGCCAATCAATGCGTCAAATCCATGACCGCCCGGGCCGTCCGGCGACGCGATGGCAGCATCCGGCTGACCGGCGCCGCCTGGAGCGACGGCACACCCATCACCAGCGTGGAGGTTCGGATTGACGACGGCACCTGGATGCCTGCCGTCATCGAGGCCAAGCCCGAGAAGGCACCCTTCACTTGGACCTTCTGGCACTACGACTGGAAGCAGCCGACCCCGGGGGACCATTACATCACCTCCCGTTCCGTCGACGCGGATGGCCGGCGTCAACCCGCCACCGACGACCCGATCATCAAGAACAAGAAAACCCACTGGGACTCGAACCAACAGTGGAACCGCAAACTTCGCCTGACCTGACGGATGTAGTCGCCTGACGTCCGACGGCGCTGATCGATCGGGTGAGGTGGTGAGTGGGCGACGGTGGTCGAAATCGATATAGCGACTTGCAGGAGCGCGTCCCGGACGCAAGTCCCTCCGA
>CAITXU010000197.1 GCA_903896505.1 uncultured Verrucomicrobiota bacterium
CAACGAAGCCCTGGGGCATTTTAGGCGCAACCCGAAGGGCCGCAGTTCTTTTCGGCTCCCGCTTCGTTGCTCACTCCTCACAGACCGCTGCGGGTATGCTCGTCGCTCGTCGCCTCGCGGGAGCCGAAAATCCCTCGCGGCAAACTGTAAGCCATTTGGGATACACGACACTAGATGTGCTGTGAATCCGTAGCGTCCTTGACGGCATAACCCGTCTCCTGACGCTTGAGATTGACCTCGTTCTTTTTCAAATAGGCCTGGAACAGGTCATCGGCGCTCATGCCCATGACCTGAGCCAACGAAATCAAGAAGTGGAATAGGTCCACAATTTCCACCCGGGCGTTTTGTTCGTCGAATTTCTGGTATTTGGCCCACCATTTCCAAGGAACACTGTCGGTCAACTCCGCCAACTCCTGGGAGCAGGCCCGGCAATAGTTGAGCACCCACTTGGTCTTTTCGGCCTCGTCCATCCTGTCGGTGAACACGCCGATGCGCTCATTGAGGGCGCGTTGCATCCTGAACAATTCGCGAAGCTGGTCCGGTGATTCCATCGGCTTCCCATCGTGGAGCCCATCTCCTGCCCCGCCAAGCGGGAATTGCGCCCCCTCATTTTCCCATCGCCAAACCCGTCGTCCCGCCTAATCTGTCTCCATGGCTACGGTCGGGGTCCTGCCCACGCGTGAATTGCAATCCGTTTCGTCGAGCACATCCGCTCCGGCCCCCGGACGCGTGGCTTCGCCCGTTCGAAGCCTCGACGCCCATATCGCCGGATGGCTGGTCCTCGGTGCTGCGTTCATCGTCATCGGTGTCATTTGGGACATTTCCTGGCATATCACTATTGGTCGCGACACCTTTTGGACTCCAGCGCACCTCATGATCCATCTGGGCGGAAGCCTCGGGGGATTTCTCAGCGGTTTCATTTGTCTTGATGCCACTTTTTTTCGGCGAAAAGCCTGGGCGGACCGTGTGATTCAGGTGTGGGGTTTCCGCGCTCCTTTCGGGGCCTGGATTTGTATTTGGGGAGCCGGGGCCATGCTGACTTCGGCCCCATTCGATAACTGGTGGCACAATGCCTACGGTCTCGATGTCAAGATTCTGTCCCCGCCACACATGGTTCTGGCCATTGGCATGCATGGTGTGGTAGCCGGGGCCTTTCTTCTGGCCTCGGCTGCCCGAAACCGCGCGCAGGAGCGGGGTGAGCTCAGCCCCGCACGGTGGTATGCCGTCGCAGCTCAAGGGGTTCAATTGGCCTTCGCCTCCATCCTCATTTCGGAATTAACCGCGCCCAATCTCCAGCATACCGGGCGCTTCTACATCGCCAGTGCCATTGTGTTTCCAGCCTTGCTGACCGCAGCGCTTGTCACCCACCCATTCAAGTGGGGAGCAACCCGGGTTTGTTTGGTTTATATGGCACTCATCCTGGGGATGATGTGGATTCTCCCGCTGTTCGCGGCCGAGCCCAAGCTCGCACCCGTCAACAACCGGGTGGATCACATGGTCCCCTCCGCCTTTCCCCTGCTGATCATCGTTCCAGCGCTGGTCCTGGACCTCTCTTTGGGATGGCTTCGAAACCGTCGCGGCTGGGGCTGGACGGCACTCTTGATTCTTGCATCGGCCACTCTGTTCCTCGGCGTATTCCTGGCGGTCCAGTGGTACTTCAGCCAATTCCTCATCAGTCCATCGGCGGACAATTGGTTTTTCTCGGGTCACGGCCGCTTCATTGGTTATCAGGATCACCGTAACGAATGGCAGGAGCGATTCTGGGACCGCCATGACCTGCTGAACTTCGCCAGCCTTCGCACGGCATGGTGGACCGCCATCCTGTCATCGACGGTCGGCTGTCTGATTGGACGATTTGCGACCCGGGTTCGCCGATGATCCATCGATTCGCCGCCTTCTTTGGGCTTCTCTGGTGCCTGGTGGTCCATGCCCATATCGGCAGTCCGTTTGTCTTGTTTGAGGGGCGAGCGGGTGCGTTCCCGGTTCGCATTTCCATCCGGGAGCCCGACGTGGTTCCAGGACTCGCTGAAATCACAGTCCGTGTGCTTCAGGGCGAGCCACAGCAGATCACTGTCCTTCCACTGGACCATAATGCCGACCGGGCCAAAGCTCCGCGTCCCGACATCGCCGTCTCCACTCCCGGGGACCCACAACTTTACTCCGCATCCCTCTGGTTCATGCGCCGCGGTTCGTATGCAGTCGAAGTCAATGTTGAGGGCAACGGAGGTGGTCGGGTCTTGGTCCCAGTCGATTCCCTGGCCCGACGTCAGGAACCGATGGGTCCCCTGCTGAGTGGAATTCTTGTCGGGCTTGGCATCCTACTCGTCGGCGGCTACATCAGCATTGTCGCCAGCGCCGCCAGTCAAAGTCGTTTGGGGCCGGAAGTCGCCCCCCACACACGCCTCTCGTTGCGGACCTTTCTAGGGGCAACACTCGCTACTGGCATCATGGGATTTCTGTTGTGGGGTGGCTCGAAATGGTGGGCTGCCGAGGACGCGGACCATCAGGCACGGGTGCTCTTTCGACCGTTGGAAAACCGCGTCACGGTTTCAAACACGGCAGCTGGCCGACAAATTCTGCTGGCGCTGACCGACAAGCGCAGCCGCGAGGATTGGGCGCGCTTGATCCCCGACCATGGCAAGTTGATCCACCTGTTTCTGACCGAGGAAAGCAATCCAAACGGGAGGTCGGTTGGATTTGGGCACCTGCACCCTCAACCCGTGGCCGGTGGTGGGTATCAGGCCAGCTTTCCTCCACTACGTCCGGGAACCTATCGAGTCTATGCCGATTTGGCTCATGAAAGCGGTTTGACAGAAACGATCACCAATCGGATTGAGGTGACAGAATCATCCTCAGGCTCGTGGTCCCCATCGGATGCCGATGATTCTTTTGATCTGGGAACGGAGCTGAAACCGAAGGTCGAACTCGGCGATGGACTGACCCTCGAATTGGTCACTGCGGCGATTCGCCCGGGAGTACCGGTGGAACTGCGGGCGCTCGTTCGAGATGCTCAAAACCAACCGGTCCCGATTCAGCCGTTCCTTCGCATGCTGGGGCATGCCGTAGTCGAGCGGTCCGACGGCTCGGTATTCGCCCACGTGCACCCTGCCGGAACATTGTCGATGGCGATAGCCCGCAGACTGGCAGTATCTGCGGGCGGCGAGGACGGTGGTAAGGCTGCTGATGTCAATTGCGGCGATCTTTCCGCCGTTCCGGTTGCGGTAGCGGAATCCCTGAGCCGGGGCGGTGAGGTGACGTTCCCCTACGTGTTCCCGGAATCGGGAGAATACCGCATCTGGGTCCAGGTGCGGGTCGATGGTCGGGTTCGAACCGGCGCTTTCCTGTTATCGGTTCCGGCAAGCGGCAGGTCGTGAAGAATATTTCCTCCTAAAAAAGTCAGGCGTATCCATTTTGTAGAGAGAGCTACTTATGCCCATGAAGTTCCTCCGCCATTTCCTCTATGTTGTGCTGGCTGCCTTGGGCTCGTCGGTCTTGGGAGCGCTCTTCGGCGTGGGTATCGCATTCATTTCCCCTGACTTTGTGCGCGGGCTCTTTGGGACTTCGGAATCAACCGATTTAATACGTTATGCCGCCGCAGTTGGGATGATTTGGGGTCTGTTTCTTGGCACCGGAGTCATGGGCTTTACCCTGGCTCTGTCGACCCTCGTCCTGTCGGTTCGCATCCTGAGAGGGCAACCGGTCGATTCGGGCAAATAGTGTGACCCTTCCCCATTGAGCCCATCGGATGACCCGTTAATTTAGTCAGTATGCAACATAGCCCCGGATTTCTCAAGTTGGTCAATGCCGCCAAATCCACAGTCCACGAAGTTTCCGTGGCAGAGGCCAAGGCGCGCTTGATAGCGAATCCCCAAGCCGTGCTCGTCGATGTTCGAGAAGAGAGTGAATGGGCGGCCGGGCATGCGGCCGAGGCCGTCTGGCTGGGCAAGGGCATCTTCGAGCGTGACCTCGAGGCCCGCCATCCAGACCCGGACCAGGAACTGATTCTCTATTGCGGCGGCGGCTTCCGGAGCGCGCTTGCCGCAGAGGCGGCCCAAAAGATGGGATATCGCAATATCTGGTCCCTGGCGGGAGGCTACAAGGCCCTGAGCAGCGCGGGCTGGGCGACCAAAATCTGAAGAGAAAGATTTTGACAACGGCCCCCCTTTCCCCACTTATCAAAACGTCCTGTCTGAACGGGACACTCATCACGAGTAGCGGAGGGACTGGCCCTATGATGCTACGGCAACCGGCGCGACAAGCTGTCGCGTGACCAGGTGCCAAATCCAGCGGGCAGGCTGCTTGCAGCGTGTCCACAGATGAGGATAGCCGGTCCGCGTTGACGCCCGCTTCCTCATTTGCGCAGGGAGTGGGTTTTTTCATGCCCATGGCCTGCGAAAAGTCAGCAAGTGAACGCATTCGGGAATCCGACCCGACAACGATAGGACAGACGAAAAATGAGCGATAGCCACGGTTACATGAAGGCGCTGAAGTGCCGCGAATGCGGGCGGGAATATCCGTTGAGCGCCACACACGTGTGCGAGTTTGATTTCGGGCCACTGGAAGTCGCCTACGACTACGAGCGCGTTCGCACGGTCCTCGACAGGAAATGTATCGAAGGCCGGCCACAAACCATGTGGCGCTATCGGGAACTTCTGCCGGTCGCCGAAGAACCGACGGTTGGAAAACAGGTGGGATACACTCCCCTGGTCAAAGCCGACCGTCTGGCCAAGCGGCTTGGAATCCGGGAGCTCTGGGTCAAGAATGATGCAGTCAATTACCCAACGCTCTCATTCAAAGACCGTGTCGTGTCCGTGGCTCTGAGCCGATCGGTGGAATTAGGATTCAAGACGGTCGCCTGCGCCTCGACGGGCAACCTGGCCAATTCCGTGGCCGCCAACGCCGCAGCCGCCGGTCTGGAGGCTTTCGTCTTCATACCCCACGATTTGGAGAGTGGCAAAGTGGTCAACTCGCTGGTGTACGGTGCGAACGTGGTCGGCATTCGGGGACACTATGACGAGGTCAACCGGTTGTGCGCCGAAATTGCCGGCAAGTACCCCTGGGCTTTCGTCAACGTCAATATGCGCCCCTACTACGCCGAAGGCTCCAAATCCATGGGCTTCGAAATTCAGGAGCAACTGGGATGGCGCATCCCGGAGCACACCATCGTCTGCATGGCCTCGGGTTCGCTCCTCACCAAGATTCACAAGAGCTACCAGGAATTCAGCAAATTGGGCCTGGTGCCAGAATCCAAGTGGAGAATGCACGGAGCACAGGCGACCGGCTGCAATCCCATCACCACGGCGCAAAAGGCGGGCCTGGACTTTTTTAAACCCGTGAAGCCCAACACCATTGCCAAATCTCTCGCGATCGGCACGCCGGCCGATGGTTTTTATGCACTCAAGGTGATGAAGGAAACCGGCGGCCACGGTGAGGATGTCACCGACGATGAAATCCGGGACGGAATCAAACTTCTGGCGGAATGTGAGGGCATCTTTGCGGAAACCGCAGGAGGAGTGACGGTCGGAGTTGCGCGTAAACTGATCCAACAGGGGAAGATCGCCCGAGATTCCAGTGCCGTGCTTTGTATCACTGGCAATGGGCTCAAAACCCTGGATGCCGTGTCGTCACACGTGGGAGCCACCCGCGAAATTCGTCCCAGCTTGCGAGAATTTGAGGCCCTCCTCTCTGAAGGAGGCAAACGCCACGCCGTCACGGCCTGAACCCATCCCATCCATGGTCCAAGTCATCATTCCTCCCACTCTCCGTCGTTTTTGCGGCGGAGCCGAACAGGTGGAAGTCCAACCGGGAACCGTCACGGAGGTGATTGATCAACTCCATGACCGGTTCAACGGCATCCGGGACAGGCTCCTGGAAGGCAGCGGAAAGGTCCGGGGAAGTGTCTTATTGTTCGTGAACGAACAAGACATCCGATTTCTTGAAAACCAGGAGACCCACCTTCTTCAAGGTGACCGGCTGAGTATCGTTCCCGCCTTTGCAGGAGGCTGACTCAGGCCGGTCGCCGCGAGATTTCCATCAGCGTGAGACAGTGATGTTGACCACGGATGAATCTGTCTCCACCCCGTAGCTGGTTCGCACGACCGCCCGGAGTCGATACTGACCGGCTTTGACCTTCGTCCAATTGTAGGAGAATGGGGCCGATGAGACGGTGCCCAACAGATGCCCATTGGCAAAGAAACTGACCGATTTCACAGAACCATCCGTAACCTTTGGATCGGCCTGCAAGGCGATGGTGGCTCCGGCAACAAAGACAGAATGATCCGCTGGGGCGGTCAGGGTCACAGACGGAGATTGGTTGGTGACTGAGAACTTGGATTGTTCGGACCAGGTGGAGAGACCTGCATTGTCAACCGCGCGAGCCCGGGCTGCGTGCAAGCCGGGGAGCAAATTGGTCAGACTCAGGGAGTAAGGAGCGTTGCTGACCGATCCGACGGTTTTTCCGTCGACAACAAACACCACCTTGGCGACCGAGCCGTCCGAATCTGCGGCGGTGGCGGAGAACGCGACGACGTTGCTGGCCCCGAAGACGGTACCAGCCACTGGAGAGGTCAAGGTGATGGCCGGAGGGACATTGGTCAGGTCCAGCTCAACGGCGGAAGAGGTCGATTCGCGTCCCAGTTGGTCTGTCGCCCGGGCCTCAATGGAAAATTTACCCACATGGAGGTTGGTCACGATGAATGAAAAATTCCCCGATGCATCCCCATGGGTTGCGCTGCCCAGAAAATGGTGATTGGCCAGAAAATCGACCTGAACAATCGGCGAATCGGCATTGGATGCCTTGGCGGTCAGCGTGACATCGGTCGGCCCGTGAATCTTCGCGTGATTGGTCGGCGTCAGGATGGATACCAACGGGACACTGTTGGTCACCGTAATGGTCACCGGGTCGGACACGGTCCAGTTACCCAGGGAATCCTCGGCCCAAGCTCGCAAGGTGTGCCCTCCGGCGGGAACATTGGTCCAAGTCCACTGGTATGGACCCGCTTTTAGTTCCACCAACCGATGGTCACCCGAATAAAAAAGCACCGTCTTGATGGTCGAAGCGGCGTCGCTGACGTCAGCAACCAAGGGAACGGTTGCTCCGACGATCACGGCCCCATTGGTTGGGCTAACCACTTGTACTGATGGAGGGAAGACGTGCAGCCCATTTTCGACAATCGTGACCGTGGCAGACTTGGGCGAACCCAGGACGTAGGTGTCTGTCCGCAACAAATGGACTTTGACCGTTCGATCATGTCCTGCCAGCAATTCCGAGGTGGGTTGAACCAGGAGATCAACCGCCCGTTGTCCGGCCGGGATGGTAACGACATTGGTCAGGGTCACGTAGTCCACCCCGTTGGTGGCACTTCCGGTGTAGGTGACCTGTAAAGCCAGGTCATTGGTCGCAGCACCGTCGCGGACGAAGGTGAATAGCCCGGTGCTGCCACCTTCGACGGCCGTGGGATCGGTCGCGACGACGCGAACCTTGGGAAGGCCTGCGTCCACTGGAGGTAGCACGTCGGCAAAGGCAACGCCACACCACAAGGATGCGATGCCAACGCGAAGCTGAACGGAATGATTCATAGGAAACATGGGATAACCAACAACGACCGCTGGGACGACCGCTTCCACCACCTAAGCATGGTATGTGCCAAAATTGACTACCGGCTATCTCCAGTTCCAAGCCGCTGACAATTCGAAAAATACCCGTCACTCAAACCGGAGGCGACCTTCGAACTCCAAGGCGGGTCGCACCAGTCCACTGGGTGTGGTAGAGGGAAGTATTTGCTGCAAATAGGATACCGCCGATTCCACGTCGGTCACTGACTTGGGCAAGGTCGTCCCGGCTGCATTTGGATGCCCACCCCCTTGAAGCTTGGAAGCGATGGTCAGCGCTTCGCCATTCAGGCTGCGAAAACTGGCGACCACCGTCCGATTGGCCTTCGGAAACAAAGTGATCAGGACCTGGTAAGGAACCGCTCTCCGATCCAGCAATTGATGGACCAGAAGGTTGGTGTTCCCGATGGAGGTGTGAACCACCGCCACCTCGGGATTGATTTCCTCCACGTGCTTCAGGCACCAATCGTACCCGATAGGGTCCTCGACCCGACGCTTGACGGTCATCACCTCCAGCAGGGGATGATTCAAGAGCTTTTCAGGGTCCCCTCCAATCAGTTCATAGAGGCTCCAAAATCCGTAGGTCTTGACCAGATTGGAGTAGTCGAGTGCCAACTCAAACTCCGGCTCCGTGTGCAGCCAAAGGTCACTGAGATTGTTGAGATGGACCAGACGGTCCAAGGCAGGACTGCCCAAGCCGTATTCCAGACACACTTCGTACACCAGCAACGCAGCAGACTTGTGATGATGATGGAATAGTCGAAGTTTCAGGTCCGAGGGCCGGGACGGAATGGGTGCGGTGTGGTGATCAAACAACACCCAATCCGTCCGGTTCAGCCGGGTTTCGTAGCTGAAATCGGAAATCCACCCGGAATGTTCAGAGAACGTGCGCGTACGCCACCCTTGATAATTCCAAGCCTGGAGCGGTACCTCCTCACCGTGCATTTTTCGAGCCAGACGCTGAAGCAAGAGCCCCGACAAAAGACCGTCCAGGTCGCTCTCATGAGTGCATAGCACCGCCGGTTTCGGCAAAAAAGTCATGCCGAAGTCTATCGGGCCGATGGATAAAACCCATCCAAAACATCAATCTGAACCGCTCACCCGCTGACGCGCCAGGTTTTCAAGGGAGCGGACAACCAAGGCGGTCCACCCGGTTTGATGCATCGCCCCCAAGCCACGTCCCGTCTCAGCGTGGAAGTACTCGGGAAACTGCACCAAATCCTTCCAATGGGGATCATGAGCGAATCGTTCATCGGTCCCGTTGGCCGGGCGATTTCCCTGCTTATCCGGAAGAAAGAGCGAGACCAACCGTCGCTCCAAATCCGCCGCGACTTGGTGAAGATTCAGCATTCGACCGCTCGCGTGGGGAAACTCAATTTGGAATTCCGGACCATAGAAGTGGTGGTACCGCTCGAGGGCTTCGATCAACAGATAATTGACCGGGAACCAGATGGGGCCCCGCCAATTGGAATTCCCCCCGAACAGGCCGGTTGTACTTTCGCCAGGGGAGTAGTCCACGCGGTATTCTCCCCCCCCATGTCGGATCACAAACGGATTGGCCTCATGAAACTTGGACAATGAACGAATGCCGTAGGGTGAAAGGAATTCCAGCTCGTCCGACAGGAAACGAAGCGCCCGACGCAATCGGTCCCGGGTGGGAATCGCCAGCAATAATCTCCGGCGGCTCGAGCTCCAGCCCATGGCAATTCCGGCGAGATCATGGCGATGACGGGCAAACCAAAGCAGCCGCTGCTTGAAGCCCGGCAGACGATCCACCGTTGACTCCTCGATGACTTCGACCGCGATCAACGGGAGAAGTCCCACCAGGCTCCGGGTCCGCAGCGGCTGACTTTGGCCACCGATATCCAATTGATCGTAGTAAAATCCATCGATTTCATCCCATAAGCCACTACCGCCCAGGGTGTTCATGGCATCGGCGATCTGAACGAAATGTTCGAGAAACTTGCTCGCCATGTCCTCGTATCCCTTGCGAACCCGTCCTCCTTCGCCTCGAGCCAATTCCAACGCCATGGCCAGCATCGTCGAACAATAGAACGCCATCCAGGCGGTGCCGTCGGCCTGGCGCAATTCTCCGCCCGTCGGCAAAGGCTGCGAGCGGTCAAAAACCCCGATATTGTCGAGGCCCAGAAATCCGCCACTGAAAAGATGCCGCCCTGAGGAATCCTTCCGATTCACCCACCAGGTGAAGTTCAGAAGGAGCTTCTGGAAGACGCTCTCAAGAAAGTCCAGATCGCGGCCCCCGGCCGGTCCTGTCATCTTATACACCCGCCAGGCTGCCCATGCGTGAACCGGCGGGTTGACATCACCCAGGGCAAATTCATACGCCGGAATCTGCCCGTTGGGATGCATGTACCATTCCCTCAAGAACAGGCCGATTTGATGTTTTGCAAACTCCCCGTCAATCCGCGCAAAGGGAAGCATGTGAAAGGCGAGGTCCCAGGCGGCAAACCACGGGTATTCCCATTTGTCCGGCATTGAAATGACGTCGCGGGCATACAGGTGCCTCCAATCGCGATTTCGCCCCGTGTGCCGTTCTGCCGGGGGTTTTGGAGTTGAACAATCGCCCTCCAGCCAGTCGTCCACGATGTAATGGTAGAATTGCTTGGACCAGAGCAATCCGGCATACCCTTGGCGGACCACATTTCGCTCTTCATTGGTCAACTGCGAGGGAAGCTTGCGATGATAGAAATCATCCGTCTCTCTTCGCCGCAAATCCACCAGTTCATCAAATTCCTGCGGACGCCGGACCAAATGGGGTTGGCCTTGAGAAATGGAAAGCCCAGTCCAGCCACCTCTGACACTGGCCTTCCCACCCACGTCCCCGCCGATTTCACCGTCTGCCAGCTCCCGGGGCGTTTTATCAGCTGCCGCCACGAGTCGAAGTCGAAAAACCTGGCTCGCTTTGGGTGCCAGCTCCAGCCGGTACCATGGGGCAGCCTTTGTCCCCTCGGGAAGAGGACTGACGGCATGCGAATCCTTCCGAATAATAAAGTGGTGAAACGCATCTTTGACGTGAGGCACCTCATTCGGAACTCCCCATAGCCGCTGCTGGTTGGATTCATTTTCCGTGAAGAGAACCTCGGCAGTTCGCCCTTCGGAATCCGGTCCCATCTCAAAAAAGAAGTCGCCGAGGCTCTCGTGCATGGCCCGTAGTCGTCCAGGGTCCTCGGTCCTTAATTTGGGGCGAATGCGGGTGCCCTCCCGTTCGCACCCCCAACTCCAGGTGTTTCGGAACCAGAGTGTGGGAAGCAGATGCAACGCGGCCGTCTCGGGTCCGTGGTTTGTGATGCGGATTCGAATCAAGATATCGTCCGGTGTCCGCTTGGCGTATTCCACCTCGACATCAAAGTAGCGGCCTTGGTCAAACACCCCGGTGTCTCCCAATTCAAATTCGGGCTGATCCCGCCCTCGCCGCCGATTCTCCTCGACGAGTTGGCGATACGGGAATTCGGATTGTGGATACTTGTAAAGGCCGCGGCAGTAGGAATGGGTCGGCGACGAATCGAGGTAAAACCAACTCTCCTTGGCGTCTTCCCCATGATTGCCCTCCGGTCCTGTCAGGCCAAAGAGTCGCTCCTTCAGGATGGGGTCACGACCATTCCACAGTGCCAGTGAAAAACAGAGTCGGCACTGGCGATCACAAAATCCCAGCAACCCATCTTCACCCCACCGATAAACACGGCTCCGGGCATGATCGTGCGGGAAGTAATCCCAGCAGGTCCCATGCGGGGAATAGTCCTCTCGAACCGTCGCCCATTGCCGCTCCGAAAGGTAGGGGCCCCATCGCTTCCAATTGGCAGCACGACGGGCATCTTCCGCCAGTCGCAGTTCCTCGGGGCACGGCAGGGAAGCCGTCGACGTCACCGGTGGGGCTTCTGGATCGCTCATGACCGGATTCAATAGAGCGATGCGATGGAGTGGAAGCAGTAAACCCGATGGCAGCGATTCCCCTGCTCTGCACGGTTGCCTCTTGGGGTCCACGTCGTAGACTGTGCGCGTGGTGACCCTGCGCCTATTTCTCCTCCGATGTGGACTGGCCATTTGCTGCTGGATGTCCTTGCAGGACGCAGTTGCTGGCTCCTCCGACGGTGTTGATTTTTCCAGTCAAATCCGGCCCATTCTTTCAGCCAAATGTTTTCCCTGCCACGGACCCGATGAAGCGGCCCGAAAGGCAAAACTAAGGCTCGACGTGAGGGATGACGCCGTTGCCATCCACAAGCACGGAAAGCCCATCGACGATTCCAATATCGACACCAGCCAAATCCTTCAACGGATTGCCTCCAGCGACCCGGACGAGGTCATGCCTCCGCCCGAGGCAAAGAATCCCGTCAAACCCGAAGAAGCCGCTTTGCTGCGCCGCTGGATTGAAAGAGGTGCCGTCTATTCACCGCATTGGGCTTGGACGCCGCCGCAACGTCCGGCTCGCCCGAAGGTCTCTCAATGGGACTGGCCTCGTAACGGAATCGACCACTTTGTGTTGGAATCCCTGGAACGTCGCGGAATTAAGCCCTCTCCGGAAGCCGACCGAGCGACCTTGGTCCGTCGATTGTCACTCGACCTGACCGGTCTTCCCCCATCTGCCGAGACCGTGGAAAGCTTCTTGGACGATGGTTCTCCCGAGGCCTACGGGCACCTGGTCGACCGACTGCTCGCTTCCCCTCATTTCGGTGAGCAATGGGCGCGGCTTTGGCTCGATTTGGGGCGATATGCAGATTCTGCGGGCTACGGTTCCGACCCATTGCGCCCCAACATTTGGCCGTGGCGGGACTGGCTGATTTCAGCCCTGAATCGCAATCTGCCATTTGACCAATTCACCCGCGAGGTCCTGGCCGGGGATTTGTTGCCAGAGGCTGAACAGGATCAACTGGTGGCCACCGCCTTCCATCGGAACACGATGACCAATACTGAAGGTGGGACCGATGATGAGGAATGGCGGGTCGCAGCTGTCAAAGACCGGGCTAACGTCACATTTCAAGTCTGGATGGGACTGACTCTGGGTTGCGCTCAATGCCATTCCCACAAATTCGACCCCATTTCGCAAAAGGAGTACTACTCGGCCTACGCCATTTTCAACCAGACGGAGGACAACGACCAACCGGACGAATCTCCGACCCGGCCCCTCCGCACTCCAGTTCAGGCAAAGCGGGTCGCGGAAATCGACCGGCAGATTGCCGTAGCCGAGGCCCAACTGTCGCACCCCACCCCGGAATTGAAGGACCAATGGGAAACCTTTTCTGGTCCTCCCAGCCTCCTTTGGAACCTGGAGCGATGGCGTCGGGAACGGAGGACTCTTTCCTACGTTTCACTCCCCGTCATGAAGGAGTTGCCGCCGGAGCGCCGGCGAGTCACCCACGTCCTGAACAAAGGCAATTATCTGGACCCTGGCCTTGAGGTCCAGGCCGGCCTTCTTTCCGCATTTCATCCCTTCCCCGGCTCGTCGCCGACCAACCGCCTGGGATTGGCCGCCTGGCTGACGGCTCCGGAGAATCCGCTCACCGCACGCGTCGCCGTCAACCGGTTCTGGTCCCGATTGATGGGCCGAGCCCTGGTTGAGACGGAAGAAGACTTTGGAACTCAAGGCTCGCTGCCCTCCAATCAGGACCTTCTCGACTGGTTGGCGGTCTCCTTTCAGTCGACTGGTCCCGGTACGCCCGAAGAACCGGCCTTGAGCTGGGACTTCAAGGGGCTCGTCAAACTCATCGTCCAATCCGCAACCTACCGGCAATCCTCGTCCACCGACCCTGTTCTCCTCGAAAAGGACCCCCTGAATCGTTGGTACGGCCGGGCCACCCGGCGACGGCTCGATGCCGAAACCATCCGGGATCAAGCTCTGGAATTAAGTGGACTGCTGAGCAAAAAATTGGGTGGGCCAAGTGTTTACCCGTATCAACCCGATGGACTCTGGCGGGCAGCCTTTAACGGAGAACGCACCTGGCAGACCAGCCTCGGAGAGGACCGCTATCGCAGGGGTCTTTATACATTCTGGCGGCGAACGGTCCCCTACCCCAGCATGGCCACCTTCGATGTTCCCAGCCGCGAGAGCTGCACCGTCCGACGCCTCCCCAGCAACACGCCGTTGCAGGCCCTAGTCACGCTGAACGATCCGGTCTTTGTAGAAGCAGCCCAAGCCTTGGGTCGGCGACTGGCGAATCACCACGGTTCCGTCAGCGACCGAATCCGGTGGGGCCTACAGCTGGTTCAAGTCAGGGCACCGAAGGACTCGGATATTCGCGTTCTTGCCGAGCTCTGGGAAAAGGAAGCCTCAGACTACCGCACCCGCCCCGATGAAGCGCGGCGGGTTGCCTCTGAACCTCTGGGGCCGATCCCCGCCGAATTGGATGCAGCCGAGGCGGCGGCCTGGACTGAAGTCGGCAATGTCCTGCTGAATCTGGACAGTGTCCTCACCCGAAGTTGATCGTTGCGTTGGGGAATGCGGGTCTGACCTACTCAATTGAAGCCGCTAGTCTCACCTTCCCGACCCGCATTTAAATTTTTGAATGACAACAACACCGTGCCACCGTCGAACTCCTCCCCACGCTGGAAATGGATTCTTTTTGTGGCCATGGTTATCGGGCGCGACGGCTGCGTTTTTGGTGGGCCGGTATTTCGCACGGGATTTTGTCCGACGCCGGATTGAATCCAATCCGAATTTCGCAGCCATCGACCGGGCCGTGGCCCGGGGCGGCTGGCGAATCGTCGGGCTCACCCGGCTATCACCCCTTTTCCCCTTCACCTTCCTAAACTATGCCTTTGGGCTGACCCAAATCTCACTCGGCGAGTATGTTCTGGCATCCTGGATCGGGATGATGCCCGGAACAATTCTCCACGTGTATCTCGGTTCCCTCGCTCAGGCGGCGGTCGGCAGCCGGAGCCGAAGTCCCTTCGAATTGGGCCTCTACGGACTGGGATTGGTCGCCACCGGAGCCAGAGCCGCAGCCCCTCCCATTCCTGGTTTGGAAGGGGTTCCCTATCAGACCAACGAGACGCTCTTTTCGCTGACGGAACTTCCCCGGCGTCTGGGCATCATTGGGGCCGGTCCCATCGGCTGCGAGATGGCCCAATGCTTTGCACGACTGGGGCCCGAATGGTCATCCAAAATGCCCTCTTTCTGGGCCGGGCCAAGGCGAGTTCACTGGTGATCCCCTGGGCCACGTACACTTCACCCGAACTCGCCCGGGTGGGGTTGAATGAGTCCGTGGCATCTGAGCAAGGTATCACGGTCGATACCTTCACCCAGGAGATGGCGAAGGTGGATCGGGCCATTCTGGACGGTTCAGGCCATGGCTTCGTTCGGGTCCATGTCCGTCGTGGAACCGATGAAATCGTTGGGGCGACGGTGGTCGCACCTCATGCCGGAGAACTGATTGGTGAACCGACCCTGGCCTTGCGTACCAAGGTCGGGTTGCGAAGTCTCGGGGCGACCATCCATCCCTATCCGACCGAGGGAGAGGCCGTTCGAAAGCTGGGGGACTTGTACAACCAGACCCGTTTGACTCCACGGGTGCGCAGCCTTATGCGTCTGTGGCTGGGTTGGCAACGTTGACCGAATCAGAAGCGGGCAACTTCCATCGAGGTTTTCAGCAAAAAAATCGATGGGGAAGGATGACAGTGCATGTCCAACTGGCCACTTGACGCAACCACCGTTTGAAGGCTACCTTGCCCCTTGAACATGTAGGATTGGCGGCCGGTCGTCGCCAATGGAAAGTCGGTTTCATAACCGGCTTTTTTTTACCCCTAAATGGACGACTGAGGCTGAACTATGAACGCTGAGCTTTTGGCTGTGCTCGAAGTCTGGGAGAAGGAAAAGGGCATCTCCAAGGAGGTGCTCTTGGGTGCCGTCCATGAATCGTTGCTGATGGCCGCGAAAAAGGCTGTCGGACCCGCCCGAGAATTGAGGGTGTCCATCGACGGCAAGTCCGGGGACATCAAGGCTTGGGCGCGGCTGATTGTCGCGGACCGCGTGGTCTCCAAGCACGACCAACTCACCGTTTTCGATGCCCGTCGCAAGGGTTTTGAAGCTGCCAAAGTGGGCGACGAGATTGAAGTGGAAGTCACCCCGCATGGCTTTGGACGCATTGCGGCCCAATACGCCAAACAGGCGCTGATGTCCCAAGTTCGCAAGGTCGAAAAGGCGATGATCTATGACGAGTTCAAAGATCGCGTCGGCGACATTGTGAGCGGAACCGTCCGTCGGTTCGAAAAATCGGACGTCATTCTCGATCTGGGCAAATTTGAAGCGTCCATGCCCAATCGGGAGCGTGTTCCCACCGAAGAGTATCAGGTGGGCGAACGCATCCGTTGCTACGTCAAGGCCGTCGATCAAACGACTCATGGTCCGGATATTGTCCTGTCCCGTGCGGACCCCAATTTTGTCTTGAAGCTGTTCCGACTGGAAGTGGCCGAGGTGAACGACGGTACCATCGAGATTCGCGGCATCGCCCGGGAACCCGGTTTCCGAACCAAGATCGCGGTGTATAGCCGTGACAACAAGGTTGATCCGGTGGGGGCCTGTGTTGGACTGCGAGGCCAACGGGTCAAGAATATCGTCCGGGAACTGAACAACGAGAAGGTCGATATCATTCCCTGGTCGCCCAACATCAAGGTCTTCCTTGCGAAGGCGCTCGACCCCGCAATTCTCAAGAGTATTCACGTCGATGAAGCTCAGAAGCGCGTCCTGGTTAAGACCTCGCCGGACCAACTGCCCCTGGCCGTCGGACGCCGGGGCCAGAATGCACGCCTTGCCTCCCGCCTCACCGGTTGGCAAATTGACATTGAGGAGGAGGAACCCGTTGACGGATTCACCGCGAAGGTCGGCCTCGCCACCCGTGAACTGGCTTCGGTTCCCGGAATCTCGGAGACCCATGCGCGCATCCTGGTGGACAGTGGCTTCCACGGAGTCGAGAGCATTCTGGACGCCGAAGTGCCGGACTTGGCCGCTCTTCCCGGGATCGGCGATGCTGCATCGACGATTTTGGAGGCCGCCCGCGGGGAAGTGTTGCGGCGCCAGGTCATGGGCCAACCGATGGCCGAGGAACACGGGAACTAGAGTCTCATTCGCCCTGGTAACTCTTCTCTTTAAACCACTTTCTTTTCCCAAATTGACGCAAGTCTAAATCATGCCCGTTCGAATTTATGAAATCGCCAAAGACCTGAACCTCGAGAGCCGGCTTGTGCTCTTAAAGGCGAAGGAGCTGGGCATCACCGCGGCAAAGGTTCCGTCGAGTTCACTCGATAAGATCACCGCGGAATACCTGCGTGAGCAGTTGCTACCGCTGAGCGGCGGAGCTGTGGACGCAACTGGTGAAGCCGCCCATGCGCAGGTTCCTCCTCCCGAGCGGGTCGAACCGGCTCCCGTGAACTTTGTTCGACCACCGCCACCGCCGGTGGAAGTGCCGGAACCTGAACCGGAAGAGGAAAATATCCCGGAGCCGGATACCCGTGAGACGGCGATTTCGGACGTTACCGACCGAAGGGAAACGGCCGCGCACCTTCCGACGACGCCCACCCATCCACCGGCGAGGCCCGAAGCCGCCGTGGTGCCTTCCGTTACGGCCTCCGCTTCGCCTCTCTCCCCCGAAAAGCCGGCTGCCCCGACTCTGGAGATACCGACGCCGTCGCCCTCCGCGAGCCCGGCCTCGGATACCACCTCACATCCGGTTCTGCCGAAGCAAGAACCCATTTCTGCGGTACGGCCCCCGTCCGCCCTCGCGCCCACTTCGCTCCAACGTCCGTTGCCCCCCGCGTCCGGTTCTGTTGGAGTATCCTCCCCTGCCCGGCCTCCCGAAACGCGGCCCGCAGCCCCGTCGGTGCCGTCATCGCACTCCACGGCTCCCGCCGCAGCTTCTTCCCCTACTCCTACTTCCGCTGCACCCGCCCGTCCGGGACTGGGCGACAAGGTCGGATTCATCAATTTAGGAAACTTGGGACGCTCCGCAGGTCGCAGCGATGACCGTCGTCCCGACAACCGCGGCCAGCAGGCCCGACCAACTGGTCCATCCGGACCTCCACGCCCGGGAGGAAATCAGGGCCCAGGGCAGTCTTCAAACTCAGGAGCTCCCGGCGGCCAACGCCCCCCGATGAACCGTCCTGGCGATCATCGTCGCGACGACCGTCGCCCGGGCCATGGGCAACAGCATCAGGCTCCGCGCCCCTCCGCCCCGACACCCGCGCGTCCGGCACCGCCCAAGTTGGACATCGCCGCCAACGCTCCCACCATCATCATGCGGCCGCCCATTGTGGTCCGTGAACTGGCGGAAAAGATGGGACGACGTCCGTTCCAGGTCATTGCCGACCTGATGCAGATGGGTGTCTTTGCAACCGTCACCCAGACCATCGACACCGAGGTCGCCGCCAAGGTCAGCGCCAAACACGGCTTCCGCTTCGAGACCGAAAAACGGGATAAGGCGGCACACGTCGTCAATGTTCCCAAGGAACAGAAGGTCGAGCTCGACCGGGAAGACACCGAGGCCAGCCTCAAGGCCCGTCCACCGGTGGTCACCATCATGGGTCACGTCGACCACGGAAAAACAACTCTGCTGGACCGGATTCGCAAGTCAAACGTGGCTTCTGGCGAAGCCGGTGGCATCACCCAGCACATCGGTGCCTACACCATTGCCTATCCGCACCCGGTCACAGGGGTTCCGACCCAAATGACCTTTTTGGATACTCCGGGTCACGCGGCGTTCTCCGCCATGCGGGCTCGCGGAGCCAATGTCACGGACGTCGTCATCCTGGTGGTCGCGGCCAACGACGGCGTGATGCCCCAAACCCTCGAGGCTTTGGCCCACGCCAAACAAGCCCGGGTTCCCATCATCGTCGCCGTCAATAAATGCGACCATCCCGCCGCCAACACCCTCAAGGTCCGGCAACAACTTCAGGACAAAGGCCTGCTTCCCGACGATTGGGGTGGTGACACCCTGTACGTTGATTGCTCCGGTCTCACCGGCGTCGGAGTCGAGAAGCTCATTGAGGCCATCCTCCTCCAGGCCGAATTGCTCGAATTGCGAGCCAACCCCGATCGAAAAGCCAAGGGCAATGTCATCGAGTCCGGTGTCGAACCCGGCGGCCCCGTGGCCACGGTCCTGGTTCGCAAAGGAACCTTGAATGTCGGTGACGTGGTCATTTGCGGCGAATTCTACGGCAAAGTCCGGGCCATGATGAACGAGGAGGGACAACGCCTGAAAGTGGCGACCCCTTCGACCGCCGTCCGAGTCTTGGGGCTGAACGGGGTCCCGGATGCGGGTTCCGAGTTCAGCGCCATCGAAAACGAAAAATCCGCCCGCGATCTGGCCGAAATCCGCTTCGAGGAGCGCAAACGGGCTGAATTGGAAGGTGTCCGCCCCCGCCGCCAGACCCTGGAAGACTTGTACAGCCAGATGAAGGACCTGACCGCCAAGGTCCTCAAGGTCATCGTCAAGGCAGACACCCAGGGAAGCGTCGAGGCCATCTGCGAGGCACTCGGGAAAATCGAGACCAACAAGGTTCAGCTCGACATCATCCACTCAGCCGTCGGTGCCATCACCGAACACGACGTCCTGCTCGCGAGCAGCGGTAATGCCGTGGTTCTGGGCTTCCATACCCGTGTGGATTCCACTGCGGCCGAAGCCGCCAAACACGAGGGTGTTCAAATCAAGCTTTACGCCATCATTTACGAGCTTATCGACCAGGTGAAGGAGGCCATGGCCGGCTTGCTTGATCCGCTCCTCAAGGAAGTGGTTGTCGGACAGGCCGAAGTGCGCAAGGTGTTCGAGCTCTCCAAGGGCGGAAAGGTCGCTGGTTGCGCCGTCACCACCGGTCGCCTCGTCCGCGGCAAGCTGCGGGTGCGTCGACGCGGGAATCTTATCTACGAAGGCGTCTCCCAAACCCTCAAGCGCTTCCAGGACGAGGTCAACGAGGTCAAGTCCGGACTCGAATGCGGTATCCGGCTCGATGGATTCGATGACTTCATCGAAGGCGACGTCATCGAGTGTTACACGACCGAAAAGGTCACTCAGAAGCTCTAGGCTGAACGTCCGGCGGTCCAAGAGATATCTTGGACGCCGGTCGCCATGGCCAACGTATGCAACCCAATCGACGGAGTGCGAGAGTCAAGGAACTGCTGAAACAGCAGGTTGCCGAATGTATTCGCCAGGAATTGACCATCAATGAAGTCGGCCTGCTGACGGTCAATGACGTTGGCATCGCGAGCGATCTGAGATCGGCGACGGTTTTTCTCGGCTTCGTCGGAACCCCCGCTCAACGCCTCGCAGCCCCGATCAAACTCGCCGAGCGCGCCAAACGTATCCGGATGCTGGTTGCGTCCACCGTCCGGCTGAAATATGCCCCGGACCTCAAGTTTCAACTGGACGACTCCATCGAAGCGGGCAATCGCGTGATCGCCATTCTGGACCAGCTGGAGAAAGAAAACCCGGCCTTGCGCCCTCCCTCACCTTCGGAAGACGACGAAGACGATCGATGAAGCCGGTTCCAAAAACTGTCGAACGTATCATAGATGTCCTGACGGCGGCCCGAACCGTCTGTGTGGTCGGACATGTTCGTCCAGATGGTGATTGTGTGGGGTCTCAACTCGGCTTGGCGATGGCTCTCGAAAGCATCGGCAAGGAGGTCACCGTCTGGAATCAGGACCCGATGCCGGACAAGTTGCGTTTTCTCGATACCGAGAAGCGTCTGCGTCGCCCCCAATCCGGACGCGAATTTGACGTTGTCGTTGCGGTGGATTGCGCCAGCCATGAGCGGCTCGGCACTGTGGCCAACCATATCGAAAAGCGAGGCACGTTGATCAACATCGACCACCACGCCAGCAATGATCGGTACGGGGACATCAACTGGGTCTCACCCCGCGAACCCTCCAGCGGCGAATTGGTTCATGACCTGTGCAAGTGGGCGGGTTGGAAAATCAATCCGCAGATGGCCAGTTGCCTCTTTACTGCGGTCAGCACGGACACCGGCAGCTTTCAATATGCCAGCACCACACCCGATACCCTCCGAACTGCAGCGGACCTGGTTGAAGACGGGGCTGAGCTGGCGCACATCTGCCAGGAGGTCTACCAGAGTTACCCGATGACGCGGGTCAAGCTGCTGCGGCATGTCTACAACCGATTCCATTTGGTTCACGCCAACCGGACGGCCTATTTCTGGCTGAAAAAAGCCGATTACCAGCGGACCGGTGCCAGCACTGAGGAAAGTGAAGGATTAATCGATCACATTCGCGCGATCGAGGGAGTCATCGTCGCCGTCGTCTTCGAGGAGATTCAACCGGAGCTCACCCGGCTCAGCTTTCGATCCAAGGACGACGCCATCAATGTGAACGAAATCGCCCAATTGTTTGGTGGCGGCGGACACAAGGCTGCAGCCGGGGCACGGGTTGCCGGCAAGCCTCTTTCGATCCAACGACGGGTACTCAATGCCATCCGACGGCGGATGGACGCCAAAAGCTCGAAGTAATGCGCGCTGTCACTGAATTTGACGGAGCCTTGGTGGTGGACAAGCCATCGGGATGGACCTCCCACGACGTCGTGGCCAAGGTCCGGGGAGCCTTTCGGCTCGAAAAGGTCGGGCATTGCGGAACCCTGGACCCAATGGCCACAGGCCTGCTGATTCTGGTCCTTGGGCAGGCCACCCGGCAGTCGGAACGCCTGATGGCGTCGGATAAACGCTATGAAGGGGCGATGCGCCTCGGCGAAATCACCGACTCCCATGATGCCGATGGCGAATTGCTGGAAACCCGCCTGGTACCACTCTATAGCCGCGAAGAATTGGAAACAGAGGCAAAGAGCTTCGTCGGCGATATTCATCAGGTGCCCCCGATGGTGAGCGCCATCAAGATCAAGGGCGTGGCCCTCCACAAACTCGCCCGCCAGGGAAAGGAAGTGGAACGGAAACCCCGTTTGATCCACGTCTACAAGTTCGACATCACCGATTACGAAGAGCCGTTTGCCTACTTTGATATTGTCTGCACCAAGGGAACCTACGTCCGAGTCCTGGCTCAGGACCTTGGATTGAAGCTGGGCTGCGGGGCACACCTCACCAGCCTTCGGCGCACCGCCAGCGGTGGATTTCTTATCGAAGAGGCGCACGACCTTCCCACGATCCTGAGTTGGAAGCGGGAAGAACTGGCGGAAAAGCTGGTTCCGCTGGTCGAGTTGAAGCAGTACCTCTAGCGCACACCGCGCGCCCTTTCCCATGCTTGTGGTCTCGCACGCCGCCGACCTGGCCCCAAATCCCCACGGATTCTCGGTCGCCATGGGCATGTTCGACGGTGTCCACCTGGGCCATCAGCAGCTCATCTCGCACGCCGTTCGCGAAGCTGCAGCCACGGGCACAACCTCGGTGGTCATCACCTTCGAGCCCCATCCCCAGTTCATCGTTCAGCCCGACCGGGTTCCACTTCGAATTCAGACGCCGAAGCATCGCCTTCGCACACTCCAAGACCTCGGCGTCGACGCCGTTCTCGTTCATCCCTTCACGCCCGAGTTCGCCCGGGTCTCGGGCGAAGACTACCTACGGAAATTGGCAGCCGACGCTGCCCCCTTGCGGAGCTTGTGCGTCGGCCTGGGTTTCCATTTTGGCCATAAACGCAGCGGAGACACCGGATTGATGGAGGAGCTGGGACGCGAACTTGGCTTTTCCGTCACCGTGATTCCTCCGGTGACGCTCGACGGTGAACCGGTCAGCAGCAGCCGCGTCCGACAACGGCTTCGCGCAGGAGATTTCGACGGAGTCGAATCGTTGCTGGGACGTCCCTATTGCCTCGAATCTGTCGTCGTTCACGGCGACCAATTGGGACGTCGCATCGGCTTCCCAACCGCCAATCTCCAAGTCGAGGGCCTCGAACTTCCGCCCCACGGGGTCTATGCCGTTCAGGTCGGATGGCGGGGAAAACAACTTCCCGGGGTCCTCAACCTTGGACGCCGTCCCACCTTGAATCAGCCCGAACCGACGCTGCGCCTCGAGGTGCATCTGCTCGACTTCGACGAAAATCTCTACGGCGAAACCTTGTCGATTCGATGGGTGAAAAAGCTGCGCGACGAACAACGCTTCCCTGACCTGGCCAGCCTCAAAGCCCAAATCCAACAAGATGTGACCGACGCACGTGAGGCCCTGGGCATCAATCCAGCTTCCTAGTCCAAATAACAGCTATTCTCCACCTCTGGGCGAACGGGCGGGGTATTGCGCGGGCGACGGTGATCGAAATCGATATTGGGACTTGCAGGAGCGCGTCCCTCCGG
>CAITXU010000198.1 GCA_903896505.1 uncultured Verrucomicrobiota bacterium
AGACCTGGCGGACACTCGAAATTGCCACTGGACAAATAAATGGATTGCCTGTTGGGTGCGGCCAATTCGCCCGATGAGCACGCCCGCATTTGTCCATGACGGCTTTCAGCCGATTCGATGCCGCCCATCTCGCGCGGTCCAATTGCTAATGGCCTGCGCTCTTTGCCTGCTACACACTGTCGTTCTTCACGCGCAATTTTACTCGGTCACGCAAAACAAAACCGTCAAAATCACCGGCTATTTCGGGGATGGAGGGGACCTCGCGATTCCAGATACCCTTGGCGGTCTGCCGGTGGTTTCCCTAGGGGATTTTTCCTTTGCCTCTTATCCGGGGCTCACGTCCGTAACCATTCCCGACAGCGTGACCAACATTGGTAAGGGTGCGTTTCTGAACTGCGTTTCTCTGCGGAGTGCGACGATTGGTAATCGTGTCGCCGACATTGGGAACGCCGCGTTTCAACTTTGTTCTGGTCTAACCAACCTGGTCATCGGGAGCGGAGTGTCGAACATCAGCGACTATGCGTTCTATTCCTGTCCCAAGCTAAAGAGTATCACTATCCCGAACAGCGTCCGTCACATCGGGGATTATGCGTTCGAAGTATGCCAGGGCCTGACCCATCTGACAATCGGCAACAGCGTGACCAACATAGGAATTTATGCGTTCTATGGTTGTTCGAGCCTGACGAGACTGACCATACCGGACAGCGTCCTCAGCATCGGGAGTCAGGCATTCGAATCCTGTTTTGGGCTGACCAATCTGACCATCGGTAACGGCGTAACCAACATTGGAGTTTATGCGTTCTATAGCTGTTCGAACCTGACGAGCGTGGTCATCCCGGACAGCATCCTCAGCATTGGCAATGGCGCGTTCGCATCCTGCGCGGTTCTGACGAACGTGACTCTAGGCAACGGCCTGACCACCATCGGTGCAGACGCTTTTATCAGCTGTTCTGGCCTGGCGAGCGTGTGGATTCCACAGCGTGTCACCAGCCTCGACGTTACGGCGTTCTACTTGTGCACCGGATTGAAGGCCATCGGGGTGGACGCGGCCAACCCGGTGTTCAGCAGCGTGGATGGGATTCTATTTAACAAGGGCCAGACCGAACTCCTCCTCTATCCGGTGGCAAGGGTCGGTGCCTCCTACAGCATCCCAAACGGTGTGACCAACATCGGAGATTTTGCTTTCGTTGTTTGTATCGGCCTGTCGAGCGTGACCATCCCGAACAGTGTGGAGCGCATTGGGAATCAAGCGTTTCATTACTGCTCCGGCCTGCAAAGTGTGACCCTTGGTGACGGCGTGACCAGCATCGGGTATGCCGCGTTCGAAGCATGCGGTTTAACCAACCTGACCATCGGTACCGGGTTGTCCGACCTGGGAGAGTCTGCGTTCGCAGATTGCTCCGGCCTAACGAGCCTGACATTCCCGAACGGTCTGACCAATATTGGAAAGTACGCTTTCTTGGGCTGCTCCGGGCTTGCGAGCCTGACCATTCCTGAGAGCGTCACCAGCATCGGGAGATTGGCATTCGCGGTTTGCCCGGTCCTGAACAGCGTGACTTTTGAAGGCAATCCACCGCCTGAGCCCGTCGACCTCTTTTCCGGATCGTTCCCGACGGTCTATTACCTCCCGGGGCATACTGGCTGGGGGGAGACCTATGGAGGGCGTCCGACGCTGCTGTGGAATCCCTCAGCTTCGCCCTCGGACCTTGAATTTGGGGTGAAAAATGGGGTGTTTGGATTGAACATCACGGGCACTCCCGGCATCACGGTGGTCGTGGAAGCCACCGCCAATCTGGCGCGGGGGCCGTGGGTGGCTGTGAGTACCAATCAGTTGGCGTCCGGTTCTTCCCTCTTTACCGGTCCGACAGGGCGGAACGGTAGTGAAACCTTCTATCGTTTCCGCACGCCGTGACGTTCCGAGAGCGACGGCAGAGTGATGATGCCGCCCCTTCAGGGCTCATAAAATCTTGTCATTGATGCCCAGGCCTATCTCATTTTGCCCCTTTGGGGGTGCGTTTGCCGGAGGCTTAGAGGGGCTTGTGCGAAAATGCGGTTCGGGACCTAGCACGTTGATCCCGCGAAGAAGATCAGCGTCGACTCACGTCGGACGACTACGGGGCCACCTGCTTTCGTGTGGCCTCGCTGGTTTGCGGTAGTGTGGCCAGTGCCGAAACCAGGGGAACAGCCTCGGGTGGAGTAGCGGCCGCCAGTTTCTGTAAGAGAGCGGACTCTCCCAAGCTGGTCAGGGCCGACTGGCGGCCCTCGGCCAGCCAACGTTCAAAAACGGCACTCGTGCCTTTCGGGGCAACCGGCGGCGGGAGCGGCGCAGAGGAAGTCTTAAACTCAGCCGCTATAGCCGTGAAAAGGGCTGCATCAGCCGGGTCGGTGGGTGACCAGCCACCGGATATCAATGACTGCCAGCCGACCAGGGAATGCCGAAGTGGCAGGGTACGACAATCGTTAAACAGCCGTGGCCAATCCTTGCGGCGGAGATGCGTGGCAAGGGTTTCTGCCAATTCTTTGTCGCTGCATTGGCGCAGGCTCAATCGCGGCCTCAGGATGAACTCGACGAGTCGGGCATCGCCGGTTCGGGCGACGGTCATTAATCGGATCCGGGTGGCCTCATTGGAGCGCCCATATCCGGCGCGAAGGTCGTGGAGCCCGTCGTGCTCTTGAAAATAGGCATCGATCTGTCCTGTAAGGATGAGGAAAACCGCCGCCTCCTCGGGCTCGGACGGACGGTAGCGGCATTCAACGGCGAGTTTGGCTGCGGCACTGTCGGGCTTGTCCTGCGCCAATCGGCAAAAGGCGTCGATGGCTGCATTGTCCCGCAGATTTCGAAGCGCTTGTTGAGCCTTCGTGGAGACCTCTTGATCGCGGTGGGTCGAGGCGGCTACGAGGCGCGATTGGGCCTCGACCTCGTTAGCGTGAGCGACCAGGTCGTCGATAGCTTTGCGCGCGCGCCAAACACCAAAAAAAGGGATGGTTGAGGCAAGTGCCTTGTCGCAATGAAGAAAAAAATCGTCAGGCTTGTTCATAGATATTGCGTGGTTGAAGAGCGGTATAAAGGTATCATGTAGGCTGGAGTTGCACGATTCTTGGCAAGGTCATTCCGGCCTTTTCGGATGGCGTTTCTCGGCAGATCGATGAATGGAGATTTCATAAAAAATTTTCGACCGCTTCGCGGAAAGAAAGGATGAAGAGAAGAAGGATTAAGGGCCAAGGGTCTAAGAGTTAAGGGATTCAACCGCCAGCCCGGGGAGGCCGTACCGCTTCACACATACAACGAAACCCGCGGTTGAAGCTGCGAATGACGGCATCGAGGTTGTAGCGGTAGGAG
>CAITXU010000199.1 GCA_903896505.1 uncultured Verrucomicrobiota bacterium
GATTGAACCGCCTGCGGAGCGGTTGTCCCGGGGAAAACCATCACAGGGAACAATTCGCCTCAGCGCCTCCCATCAACGAGGCGGAATTCTCATCCGAATTGAGGACGACGGACGCGGGTTGAATCGGGACACGATTCTTGCCAAGGCACTGGACGGCGGTTGGATCATGCCCAACGCTGTGCCTTCTGATTCAGACATCTTTTCATTCATCTTTCTTCCTGGCTTTTCCACTGCTCAAAAGATCACCGGAATTTCCGGACGCGGGGTCGGAATGGATGTCGTGAAGCGCAATATCGAAATGTTGAGAGGCAGCATCGAAACACGGTCAGAGCTTGGGGAGTGGACCCGGTTCACCATTTTATTGCCGCTCACACTGGCGATCATTGATGGATTGCTCGTTGGCATAGGTGAGGAGCGGTATGTGATCCCGATACTATCTGTCCGGGAATCGTTTCGTCCACGACGAGGCATGGTTACCACCGTTCATGGTCAAGGGGAAATCGTCTGTATGCGGGGAAAACAGATACCGATTCTCCGCCTGGGTAAGTTTTTGGAAATCCCCCATGCCTCCCGGAGTCTGGAGGATGGTATTATTGTGGTCGTCGAATCCGGGGATACAACGCGCGGGTTGTTTGTTGACAGCTTGATCGGCAAGCAGGAGGTGGTCATCAAGAGTTTAAGCGAAACCTTGCGGGGCCAAAGCCTCCTGGTCGGCGCTGCCGTCCTTGCGGACGGACTGGTGGGATTGATTCTCGATGTCGACACACTGGTCCGTCTCTCGAACACCGAACGAATTCCGAGTCGGGTCGCGGCTTTTCCAAATCCATGAAATCCAGCAGAACCACGCTGAATCGGGTCGATGTGAGCACCCGACGCTATCTCACCTTTTCACTGGGGACCGAGCTCTATGGCATTCCAGTATTGAACGTGCGCGAAATCATCCGGCTCTGCCCCATCACCCGGCTTCCGCGCGTGCAACCCCATGTGAGCGGGGTGATTAATCTACGGGGAACGGTCATTGCCGTTCTGGATCTGCGCTCCAAGTTCCAGCTTCCCCACGTCCAGCCGGGTGAACGTGCCTGCATCATAGTCGTTCAAATCAATGGACACCCGGGCCAAACCAGTCAGCTGGGTTTCATTGTCGACGCTGTGGAGGAGGTCGTTCAGGTGGGACCCTCGGATATCGAGGCTCCGCCAGACTTTGGCGGTGTGCCGGCCACCCATTTCATCCAGGGCGTCGCCACCCTTCGTGAAGGTGTGACGCTGTTACTGAATATTGAGCGAATTATCAGTGAGGATGGCCCCATCGCCTTACCCCATATTCCCGGTGAAAGAGACACCATCGACACGAATTCAAAGCAATAGATATATGAGACATTGGACAGTATCCCGGCGAGTCGCGGCAGGCTATGCCTTGCTGCTATCGATCACGATATTCTTGGGAATCACCAAGATCATCCAAGTGAATACTCTCAAGGCAAATATCTTGGATCTGGGGCAGTTTGCCGTCCCAAGTCTGGTCATCCAGGCAGAGATTATTTCGGCAATTCAGACACAGATGGCCTATATTCTTGAGCTCCATGGAACCGTGACCACGGAGCGCCGTACCGAATTGAACAAGGCGTTGAAGACGACAACAGACAAAACGGCTGATTTGCTCAGAAAATACGAGCCCTTGATCGAGGATTCCGAGGACAGATCTTACTGGATTGAGGAGGTCAAACAAAATGATGCCCTGACCCTTGCCATTGCCAGGTCAGAGGAACTTCTTGCCAGAAATGTGACATCGACTCCGGAGACGGCGGCAGAACTGCGAAATTACCTTCAAGGGACGCTTGTCCCTGCGTTCGACGCGGCCATCAAGGCGGCGAAGACTAATTTCGAATACAATGTCCGGTGGGGCGACCGTGCCGCAAAACTCGGTGTTTCGAATTCTTACTCCGCCGTCATGACGACCGTTGTTGGACTGCCGATTGCCTTCCTCGTGTGTGCGATTGTTGCCTGGAAAGTAACGAGCAGCACCAACAAAGCGTTGCAGGAGATTGCATCGAATCTCGATCGGGCAGCCTTCCAGACCGCTGCAGCAGCGAGGCAGGTGGCAATGGCCAGTCAGGCACTTTCCGCCGGTGCAAGCGAACAAGCCGCGTCCGTGGAGGAGACCAGTGCTTCGCTCGATGAAATGTCGAGCATGATCCGGGCGACTGCGGATAACGCACAAAAGGCCAAGACGCTGGCCTCCGAGGCTCGGAGCGTGGCGCAGGGCGGTTCGCGGACGATGATGGAGATGACCGAGGCAATGGCGGCGATTGAGTCTTCGAGCGCCGAGGTTGCCAAAATTGTCAAAAACATTGATGAAATCGCCTTTCAAACCAACATCCTTGCGTTGAACGCTGCTGTCGAAGCCGCCCGGGCCGGAGAGGCCGGAGCCGGTTTTGCGGTGGTGGCCGATGAGGTCCGTTCACTGGCGCAACGGAGTGCCGCCGCTGCGAAGGAAACAGCGGGAAAGATCGATGCTGCCATTGCCAACAGTCGAAAGGGTACCCAAAGTACGACAAAGGTTGAGGAGGCTTTGAACCAGATCACGGAGAAGGTCTCGACAACCGATCAATTGGTTGCTGATATTGCCACTGCGGCTCGAGATCAATCCCATGGAATTGACCAGGTCAACAATGCCATCGCACAAATGGACAAGGTGACTCAGGGCAATGCGGGAAGCGCGGAGGAGAGTGCCAGTGCGGCGGAGGAACTCGATGCCCAGTCGAACATGCTGAGGGATTTGGTGGGGCAATTGAAAGTGATGGTAGGAGGAAAAAGGGTGGGTGAGCCGTTGACGAATCCAGGCAACCTCCATTCGGCGGGGGCGTCCATCGCGCGGGAAGGTCGAAGACAACCGCCAGCGTCCATTCCTGTCCTCCGGAAGGGTCGCAAATCCATTCCAATGCCGGAGGACGGAGGGGCCACTGAAAGCTCCTCACCGGAGCATTTCCGGGATTTCTGAAACCGCAACGGAAACGACACGGTAGGATTGAATGATCCCTTCAGTTGAGGTGGAGCTATCCGGTAACACCTATCAGAATTTAGTCGAGTTGGTCTACCAGCACAGCCGAATCCGGCTGGGCTCAGACAAATATTCTCTGCTGACAAATCGACTCCATAAACGGCTGGCCACCCTTGGCCTCACCTCTTATGATGAATATTTCCATTTTCTCCAGTCTTCGAATGGAGCAACGGAAATCGAACAGTTGGTGGATCTGGTTTCCACCAACTATACCCACTTCTACCGCGAACCTAGTGACTTTATCTTTCTAACGGAATCAATACTTCCGACCCAGATACCACGCTTGATGGAGCAGAACGCAAAATTGCGAATCTGGTCCGCGGCGGCTTCTTCCGGTGAGGAGGCATACACACTGGCACTTGTCCTCAGTGAATACTTTTCCGCGCATCCTCCCTGGGAATGGAGGCTGACCGCGACGGATATTTCCCATCGGATGGTCGAGAGGGGGCGAATGGGGCTGTACGGCATGTCTCAGGTGGAACCAGTTCCGATGGAACTTTTGAGGCGCTATTTTCAGAGGGGAGTGGGGCCTGCCGAAGGGACTTGTCGGGTCAAGGACCTACTGCGGCGGCGAATCCATTTTGAGCGGATCAACCTGTTTCAAAAGGCTTACCCCATCCCCATTTTGCAGCATGTGATTTTTTGTCGAAACGTCATGATATATTTTGATGCACCCTCCCGGGAGGCCGTAGTTCAACAACTGACCCGTTACCTGTCCCCGGGTGGTTATCTGTTTGTCGGTCTCTCGGGGAGCCTGTTCGGAATACGACATGGTCTGATTTCCATTCGACAGGGAATTTATCGTAAACCCCTATCATGAAGGTATATCCAATCGTACCAGTCCTGATGTTGAAACGCCGGAGTCCGGCGGGAATCCTCTCGACCGACGACGCAGATCGATTCAACGAGAGTCGTAGGGACAGGCAATGAAGGGCTCCCCAAACAGCATCCGGGTGATGGTCGTTGATGATTCGACCGTCGCGCGAGTCGCTATTCGCGATGCATTGAGTCGGGACGAGAGCATCCAGGTCGTAAGTCTAGCCGGTGATCCCTACGACGCCCGGGAAAAAATCCTCGCTCATGATCCCGATGTTCTCACGCTGGATCTGGAAATGCCGCGAATGGATGGACTAACCTTCCTCAGAATCCTGCGGGAACATCACCGGGTCCCCGTCATCGTTATCAGCTCCTTGAGCCAGGCAGGTTCCGCGAAAGCAATGGAGGCCCTTCATGCCGGTGCCTTTGACGTATTGGGTAAACCGTTTGACGGACTGCATACCCAGGACTTTTGTCGAAGATTGGTGAGGTTCGTGAAGGCCGCAGCGTCGTCGAATCAACACCGAATGGAGCCGGTATCACCCGATTCCCGCATCGAGCAACTCCTTGGCTGCGATCTCCGCCGCTACTCGAGTCAGCAGGTCCTTTTGATCGGTTCCTCCACCGGCGGGGTGGAGGCGCTGCGTCATCTCCTTCCACAACTGCCGGACGGCCTGCCGCCCATTGTCGTCGTTCAGCACATCCCTGCCACATTTTCGCGACTGATGGCCCAACACCTGGACCAATTGTGTCGATTTACAGTGCGTGAAGCGACAAATGGCGAGGAGTTGAGGCCAGGCCTGTGTCTGATTGCTCCGGGAGATTTTCATCTGCTGCTCGAAAAAGGTCCCCGCGGATACAGAGTCCGCCTGACCCAGACGCCGCCCCTGAACTATTGCAGACCGTCCGTGGATCTCCTTTTTCGATCGGCAGCGGAGGTGGCTGGGAGGAATGCTGTCGCTGCAATTTTAACCGGTATGGGCGCTGACGGAGCCCGTGGTCTTTTGGCTCTTCGCAGCTCCGGAGCTCATACATTCGCCGAACATGAGGAGAGCTGCGTTGTTTATGGGATGCCCCAAGCTGCCATCAAACTAAATGCAGCCACGGAGGTTCACCCGCTTTCCAAACTCCCGCAGGCCATTCTCAAAGCTCTGAATCAACCGAGACTTCCCTAAATCCATGTCACTTTCCGAATCTGAATCCCGTCAAATCGCCGAATCGGCCATGTGTCGCGTTCTGCAGACGGTAGTGAACAGTCCCGTGATGGCCCTCAATACCGACGATTCCCGGATTCCCAACAACGCCATTCCCTGCCTTGAGGGTTCCACCTCGATCTATCATCATCGCCTATTATGCACGGTTCGACTTCAGGTGCCCCAACGATTCGCGGAAATGGCCATCGGTTTGCTCTTTGACCACGGTGATAGCAGGGCGTCGAAAATCCCGGCATCCCTGGATTTGGTGAGCGAGCTTTGTAATATGGTTGCGGGAAAGGTTTCCGAATTCTGGAGTTCGCAGGGCCTGATTTGTCTCATTGGCATTCCCACCGTTCGCTTCAATCCCGATTTCAAATTGGATTCAGGGAGGAATATGGAGGTCGGAAGGACCCACTGGATTTGCGCTGGTCACTGGCTTGGGCTGGTAATTGAAACAGAGTGATATCATGACACCGGTAAAGATTTTGAGTGTGGACGACAGCCAGACTATTCGCAGGATGATTGGACGTGCCTTTCGTCCTTTTGAATGCGAAATAGTGGAGGCGGAAAATGGCGAGGAAGGGTTGTCGGTGATTAGCAGCAATCGACCTGATTTGGTCATCCTGGATTACAATATGCCGGTCATGGACGGAATCAGCTTTCTGAGACAACTCCGCGCTGACCCAGATCTCAGGCGGCTAGCGGTCATCATGTTGACCGCTGATTCCAGCCCGGAGAAGATTTCCATCGTTGCACGGTTGGGTGTTCGGGATTACCTGACCAAACCGTTTCTGGATGCGGAGCTTCTGGCCAAGGCTGGTCGGCTGGTCAAGCTTGTCCCTCGAGTCATTTCCTAGTCCGACAAGGTGCCTTCGACAAGATCCCCGATACGATCCGACGTTTTGCATCCATCAAAAGCCATGTTTTCCGACCCGACTAAAGAAATATCCACCCCAAAGACCGGAGGACCTGCCGGTCCAAAGGTCGATTCCTTCACCTCATATGATACACCGGTGGAACCAAACTGGGCCCTCAAGTCGACCCCTGTCCTGGTGGTGGATGACAGCCGCACCATGCGTCTCGCCTTAATCCGATCGCTCAAGGGTATTGGGTTTGAGAATGTCACCGAGGCCGTTGACGGGCGTCAGGCGGTTGAGCTTGCCCGAAATTACTCCTTTGGTCTCATGTTGTTGGACATGGAGATGCCTGAGATGAATGGGATGGATGTGCTCACCACCATTAAGAATGATCCGGTGCTTCAGGAATTGCCGGTGATAGTGATTTCAGGGGCAGAGCAGTTGGAAAACGCGGTGAAATGTATTGAGTGCGGTGCGGAGGATTATCTTCCCAAGCCCTTTAATCCAACCCTCCTGCGCGCACGCGTCACTTCATCGATAGAAAAGCATCGGCTCAGAACGCTCGATCGCCTTCGATTGGTCCAATTGCAGGAGGAAAAGGACCGGCTGGAACGGACCCAGAAGCGATTGGTTAAAGAACTGGCCGAAGCTGAAATGTATGTTCGCTCGATCATCCCTGTCCCCTGCAAAACCCCGATTGAGGTCGACTGGCATCATCAACCGTCCACCGAACTTGGCGGTGACGCTTTTGGTTACCACTGGATCGATGCGGATCATTTCGCGGTCTACTTGCTGGACGTCTGCGGTCACGGTGTGGGGGCGTCCCTCCTTTCGGTTACCGCGATCAATGTGATCCGCTCCGGCTCGTTGCCGAACACGGATTTCAGAAATCCAGCAGCAGTCCTATCTGCACTCAACAATGCATTCTTGATGGAACGCCAGAATGAAATGTACTTCACGCTCTGGTACGGGGTCTATCACATGCCTTCCAAGATATTGCGTTACGGCAGCGGTGGACATCCACCCGCGCTGTTGCTGACACCTTCGGCCGGAAATGTAACCAGGAGTCAGCGGCTTCTTTCGCCTGGAATGATTATCGGTGCCATGGAGGACATGCTTTACACAGCGGAGTCGTGCCAGGTTCCTCCGAATTCACAACTACTGGTCTTGTGTGACGGATGTTATGAGGTGGAGAATTCAGAGGGGGTTGTCCTGGAATTCGAAATATTCGAGGAATTTATGAAGCAACACGGTCTTCATCCTGAAGGTCTTGAGCGTCTTTTCAACTGGCTGAAGACACGCCGTGGCAAGGGGGCATTGGATGATGATTTCTCCATCGTACGGGTCAAATTCCCATGAGTGAACATGGCTTTCATCTGGAGGTTCGAAATGACCCCGCCGCGGTCTCGGGGGCCTGTCTGGAACTCACACAATGGCTTGTTGAACACCCCTTGCCACCGGAGGCCGACTATCTGGCGAACCTTGCCTTTGAAGAATTGCTCACTAATTGCATCAAATACGGCTATCGGGACGATCAAGAAGGCCTCATCGAATTCGATATTCGAGTTTCAGGGGATGAACTGCTGTTCACCATCAGGGATGACGGCGCCCCCTTTAATCCGATGGAGTCTCCCGAGCCCGAAATTGACGCATCCCTGGAGGAACGTCGGGTGGGCGGATTGGGAATCCATTTGCTCCGCAAAATGTCGGATCGGATGGAGTATTCGTATGAAAACGGACGAAACGTCGTCACTCTCTATAAGAGACTAACGCCCCCCTTCGATTCTGATCCGGTGAGCGTTTGATCCAGAGGTCTGTTTTGGAAAGCGGATCATCCAGGTCACTTTGGCTCTGGAGCCAGCGATCCCATCTTCTTTTCGGCCTTCAAACGTTTTCCAATATCTCCGGCCAATACTTTGGATCGATCGATACCTGTCCGGACTTCGTTGGGCTGCAGGCTTTTTTGCAAGTCCCTGTAAGTCAACTGGATGGAGTCCCTGGCAAATCTTGGATTTTCTGCGACAAGACTCAGCCACGCAAATGCCTCAATCTTGTCGACTTTGAATCCCTCCCCATTCAAGTAGAGGCCCGACAGCGCCACCTGAGCCAGGGGATCATTGGATTCGGCTGCTTTTTTGATCCACTTTGCCCCTTGTCGGGTGTCTTTCTTGTCGCCCTCCCCTTTGAGTAGGATCAGACCCAGATTGCATTGGGCAGGCACGAATCCGTTGCTGGCGGCTTTTCGGTACCATTTTTCGGCACCGTGTCGATCGGGCGGTATCCCCTCGCCGTTTTGGCAGGCCAGGGCCCAATTGAATTGGCCTGGTGGATATCCTCTTTCGGCCGACTTTCGGTACCATTTGGCAGCCTCGACCAAGTCCGATGGAACAAGACGGCCCTGACCATAAATGTCACCCAGCATATTTTGGGCTATCGGGTCCCCTTTTTCCGCTTTGGCCCGTAATTCGCCCAGCCTTTCGGTGATTTGTTTGGAAGACAAGACTGGCTCGACCCTCGGAGATGCGACAGGTGTTTGTGAGGTTTGGTTCGGAACAGCGGATTGTCCGTGAGCTACTTCAACGGAAGAAGCGACTATCGCAATAGAGACAGAAACCCTCAGAAACTGGATTTTTAGGGACACCGCTTTTGATTCCACGGACACAGTCTTCGCGAAATGGAGAGCGGGGTAAAAGCGAAAATCAAAACCGCGCTCCACGACTTCCCTGATTTTTTACACCTCTCTGCCCGACCGTTTACGCCGCCGGGGGGTGCAGGTCAGTCGCAATCTATGGACCGCTGGATACCGAGCCCATGCAACCCTATACGGCGGACTGAATCGATTCAGCGGCGGTGACCAGCAGTGGGCGATTTTCACGCGAGGAAGATAGGGCAGACGACGGGTAGTTGCAGTTTGAACAGAAAGCCCCCTTTTCCCTCGGCGTCTGTCTCAAAACATCTGCACACAATGCTACTGGCCAACAGGTTACAAATGGAGCCGGTGGTCGGGATTGAACCTGAAGTTCCGACGTAACTCCTTGTAAATTAGGTGGGTGCAAATTCCACGACAAGAATAATCCTCCACTGATTTGGCCCACTATTCCATACTCCGGAACTACACCAACTGACACATTCACTGACACCCTCTATCAGTCCATTTGACGATTATTGCGGGGCAAAAACCGACATCTGAGGCGTTTTGTATGGTTCTAGACCGGTAGGACAAAGCAGTGGGCGATTTCAACGCCGCAGCTTTTTCAGGTGTCCATTTTGGTGTCCACCGGGACCGCCCAAGGCACCAACTCATCGATGCAGAAGCATTTAGAAGTGGTGGCTGGGGCCGGAATCGAACCGGCGACACGCGGATTTTCAATCCGCTGCTCTACCAACTGAGCTACCCAGCCACGCTGCGGGACGCGGATTGAAGTGAATTCGACCCCCTTCACGCAAGGTTTTTCGATCTGGTTTCAATATCCATCGCCAAATCCGACAGGCAAGGGGGCACTCCAGACCGGGGTCACACCTCCTATTTCGCCGGTTTCACGAATTCCGCCTCGGCATCCTTGATGGCTTCCACCGCCGCCGCCCCAATCGACTTGGTCAGGGTGATGCCCCCCAGAATGATGCCCGCCGTCGCCACGAACAGTCCGATGCGCATGAAGAGCTTGCTGCCGGTCAGCAACGTCAGGGTGCAGAGCACCACGGAGACTTGCAACGCGAGCTCGGCATGGTCGAAGCCGTCGTTGCGTTCCGCATGGATTTTGGCCTCCGCAGAGTTCCGTTTGGCCTCGGACTGGATGTCGGTCCCTTCCTTTTCGTAGGTTTCGTTCTTCGACTTGAGCTCGGCGATGAACTTTTCGATGGCCGCCTTTTGAGGCGGGTTGGGATTGCCATCGAGGTCGATGGCGAGACGCTTCATTTCAAGGCCGCCGACGTAGGCGCGCTGGCGTTTGGCCTGGTACCAGGAATAGCCGTTGGAGGCCTTCACCTCGGCCACGATGCGCTCGTTGGCGGCGTTATTCCCGAGGGAACCGAAGATCGCCATGATCACCGCCAGGACGGCAATGACGATGCCGACCGG
Source organism: uncultured Verrucomicrobiota bacterium (assembly GCA_903896505.1). Taxonomy (GTDB): domain Bacteria; phylum Verrucomicrobiota; class Verrucomicrobiia; order Limisphaerales; family UBA9464; genus CAILNN01. Next base: position 10,006 of record CAITXU010000199.1, read on the forward strand.
TTTTTCGTTTTTACCACCCTCACCGTGGGGGATTTCAATTTCAGGCATGGTCTTTGCGCGGGACTGTACGAACCCCGGTTTGGATTCCAAGCAGGATTTTAAATCAAAGGCGGCTGACCAGGAGTTCCCGTTGAAAGATCATTTCCTTCGGTAAATGCCGGTAGAGTCGCATGAAGAGCTCGTCCTGAAGCAGCAACTCCCGCCGCCATTCCTCGATGTTGATGGATTGGGCTTCTTCGAGATTGGCCTCGCCGAACCCCGGGAGTCCCTCGAGGTCGAAGTCCCGGGCGCGTGGGACCCATCCCAGCGGGGTCTCGCGGGCCCCGGCACGGCCCTGGCAGCGGTCGACGATCCACTTGAGCACCCGCATGTTCTCCCCAAAACCGGGCCAGAGGAAACGTCCATCGGAGGATTTCCTGAACCAGTTGACCTGAAAAATCTGGGGCGGGTTGTCGAGGTTGCGTCGGACATCGAGCCAATGACGGAAATAGCGGCCCATGTTGTAGCCGCAGAAGGGGAGCATGGCCATCGGGTCGCGACGGACTTGGCCGACCGCCCCGGCGGCTGCCGCCGTGGTTTCGCTGCCCATGGTGGCCCCCAGGTAGACTCCGTGGACCCAATTGAACGCCTGATAGACCAGGGGCAGGGTGGTGGCCCGGCGTCCGCCAAAGATGATGGCCGATATGGGGACGCCTTCGGGGGACAGGGACTCCCGGGCCAACGCGGGATTGTTGGTCATTGGAGCGGTAAAGCGGGAGTTGGGATGGGCCGCCTTGTCCTTCGATTCGGGCGTCCATCGGTTCCCCTGCCAATCGATGCATTCCGCCGGGGCGGGATCGTCGTGCCCCTCCCACCAGACGGTGCCATCGGGCTTCAATGCCACGTTGGTGAAAATGGTGTCCCGGGAAATGGTGGCGATGGCGTTCGGATTGGTCTTGCCATTGGTTCCCGGTGCCACACCGAAGTAACCGGCCTCGGGATTGATCGCCCACAGGCGTCCATCCGAACCGGGGCGCATCCAGGCGATGTCGTCGCCGACGGTCCAAATCTTCCATCCGGCGAAATGTGCCGGCGGAATGAGCATGGCGAAGTTGGTCTTGCCGCAGGCGCTGGGAAAGGCGGCCGCCACATAGGTGCGTTCGCCGGTCGGGGATTCCACGCCCATGATGAGCATGTGCTCGGCCAGCCATCCCTCTTTGCGTCCCAGCCAGGAGCCGATGCGCAGGGCCAGACACTTTTTGCCGAGCAGCACGTTGCCGCCGTATCCCGACCCGAGGGAGATGATTTCGTTGTCCTGCGGGAAATGGCAGATATAGCGCCGGGCGGGGTCGACATCGAGCAGGCAGTGGAGGCCCCGGTTGAAGTGGTCGGAATCGCCGAGCTCCTTGCGTGCGATCTCTCCCATCCGGGTCATGATCCGCATGTTGAGCACCACGTAGATGCTGTCGGTCAGTTCGTAGCCGACCTTGGCGAGGGGAGAACCCGGAGGCCCCATGAGGTAGGGGATGACATACATGGTTCGGCCCTTCATGGCCCCCTTGGCCAGGTCCAGCAGTTTGGCCCGCATGGCCTTGGGTTCGGCCCAGTTGTTGGTGGGACCGGCGTCTTCCTCCTGCTCGATGCAAATGAAGGTGCACTGCTCGACCCGGGCGACGTCGTTGGAATTGGACCGATGGTAGTAGCAGCCGGGAAGTTTTTCCTGGTTGAGCTTGACCAAAACACCCTGGGCTACGGCTTCGGCGTAAAGGTGGTCCCTCTCGGCCTCGGAACCGTCGCACCAAAAGATGCGGTCGGGCTGGGTCAATTCCGCCATGGAATGAACCCACTGGCTCACGTGAGGATTGCTGGAGGCTTGGGTGCCGAACTCGGAAGGGTGACTCATGGACGAAAACGGTGTAGGTCGGCAGTCCAACTGTGGCGAGCCGACGCCCCGAGGTAACCATAGCAGCGCTCCCAATGCCACAGCGGAAGCATGGATGGTCGTTTGGGCTCGAATTGACAGGGCAGGGGAAAGCCGCTTGTTTGCCAACTCATGAGTCGCTTTTGCAAAGGGTACGGTGTCCCCAGGGTTGCTCCCTGGGTAGTCCGTGGGATGCTGGCCCTTTCGCTGATGGTGCTGGCGTTGTGGACCGCGCGGGCGGCCACCAATACGGTAGTGGTTATCCTCGGCGACAGTCTGGCGGCGGGCTATGGGGTCGACCCGACCGAGGCCTTTCCCGCCCTGGTTCAAAAAAAGGCGGATTCCGCGGGTTTGGCGGTGACTGTGGTGAATGCCGGTGTCAGCGGCGATACGACGGCTGGAGGCGTCCGCCGATTGGATTGGCTGCTCAAGCGACCCGTGGACATCCTGGTGATTGAACTGGGGGGCAACGATGGGCTCCGGGGAACTCCGGTGGCCTCCACCCGCACCAACCTGATGACCATGGTCCGAAAGGCCCGGGAGAGGTACCCTGCCGTCCAGGTGGTGCTGGCGGGAATGCAGATGCCTCCCAGCATGGGACAGGACTATGCCGCCGAATTTCGGGACCTCTTTGAATCAGTCGCCAGAGCGGAGAAGACGGCGTTGATCCCATTCCTACTGGAGGGGGTGGGTGGAATCGAGTCGTTGAACCAGGCGGACCAGATTCATCCCAATCCGCAGGGGCATCTGAAGGTGGCCGAGAATGTTTGGAAGGTGTTGGAGCCATTGTTGAAGCCGGGGCGGTAGCAGAGGTTGAACTGGGTGGCGCGCGTGGCTCAGACGGCCTGCCGCTTGAACCGTTACGCGTCGACCTCATCAAACAGTCCTTCTTTCTCTGTGTTCTCTGTGCGATCTGTGGTCGATCCTCAAGGCAGTATGCGGGAGTCGAACCACAGAGAGCACAAAGAGCTCAGATAACCAATTGATTTCAATGGTGTTGGTGGGGGGCGACTGGGCAGGGGCCTCGCTACAAGGGTGTCTTTAGACCGGGAGTCGTTATGATCCCTGCATGGATTAGGGACTTGTCCCGCAATGGC
>CAITXU010000200.1 GCA_903896505.1 uncultured Verrucomicrobiota bacterium
GATTGGGAGTCGGGGCTGGGTGAATCAGGTGTTTGAGGACCATCGCCAGCGGTTTGGACCCAAGCGAAAGGATGGGGCGAGGAGATTTAAGTTCCTCGCAGAGACAGATATCTTTGGGTTGAGGGACCTGCGGGTGGAGCCGGTGAAGGTGGCGAGCGCTTCCTCGATGGGCGTTCAACCGTGAAGGCTTCTACTGGTTAGTTTCATCGCAGAAAAATTCTTCGGCCCAACCGACCTTCGGGTTAAGGTCCGCGTCGAATGCTGCCGGTACCATATGAACTGGCGCTGGCGTTGCGTTATCTGCGGCCCAAGCGCACATTTGTTTCCATCATCACCCTGATCTGTATCGCCGGGGTGATGCTCGGCGTGGCGGTGTTGGTTATCGTCCTGTCGGTGATGACCGGCTTTGACCTGCAATTCCGCGAACGACTCATCGGAACCAAGGCCCATCTCCAGATTGAGCAACGTCGTCCCATGGGGGACTGGCGAAAGGTCCACAATTTGGTGACCCACTTGCCCGCTGTTCGGGGTGCTGCTCCCTACATTAACACCCAGGTATTGCTCAAGACCCAGCTTTCAAACGGTGAAACTCATACCTTCGGTGCCTTGGTTCGTGGCATTCAACCGGAACTCGAAAGCCGCATCAACAAGGTCACCAATGCGGTGATCGAGGGGGAATTCCGTCTGACCCCGCGCAGCCTGCTGGTGGGATATGTCCTTGCTGACAACTACCACCTCCGCCCGGGTGACAGAATATCTGTTTATTCTCCGCGTGCATTCGAGCGGTTGGAAGCCTCATTGGACAGGGCCAAAACTTCAAAGAACGGCGAGTTGGATGAACTGCCGCTGGCTGAGGACTACAAAATCCGCGGGCTGTTTGATCTGGGGCTCAACGATTTAAATGTCGGAGTCGTGCTCACTTCGCTGGAAGACGCCCAGGATCTCGCCGGATATGGGGATACCATCCAGGGGTTGTCGGTCATGCTGACGGACGCGTCGCCGGAGAACACGGCGCTGACCCAGAAAGAACTTCAGCGCCAACTGGGGACTAATTTCGGCGTCGGGACCTGGATGTCAGATAATCGGGACTACCTGGATGCCCTCGGCACCGAGCGAAGCATGATGTTCTACCTGCTTTTCTTCATCGTGATCGTGGCCGCTTTTGGCATCATGAGCGCTCTGATCACCTTTGTGGTTCAAAAAACCCGGGAAATTGGAATGCTCAAGGCCTTGGGGGCGGGTCCCTTTTCCATCGCCACATTGTTTCTGGGCCAGAGCCTCGTCGTAGGGGTGTTGGGGGTGGCAAGCGGGTTGGTGGTGGGACTGACCGCGCTTCATTTTCGGAATGAGTTTCTTCGCTTCATGAATGAACGGCTTGGGTTCAATTTGTTCCCGCCGTCGGTTTATTTGTTTCGCGAACTTCCCTCCAAGACGGTGTCGAGTGATGTCTTGGTCATCTGTTCCTTTTCCCTGTTGTTTTGCCTGTTGGCGGGAGTTCTTCCCGCCGTGCGGGCTGCCTGGTTGCAACCCGTGAAGGCCCTGCGCAATGAGTGATTGGGCGGTTCAAGCGCGGGGCCTGCGCAAGGCCTATACCTTGGGGCGACGTCAGCTGGAGGTCCTCTGCGGGGTGGATCTCGAAGTGAGACGTGGCGAATTTGTCGCCTTGCGTGGGGCCTCCGGGGCTGGAAAGAGCACCTTGCTTCATCTGGTAGGGGCTCTTGATCGTCCGGATGCCGGCGAATTGACGGTGGCCGGTCAGCTATTGACTGGTGCCGGGGCCGCGCGGCTGACCGATTTCCGCAATCGGCAGGTCGGTTTCATCTTTCAGGCCTACCATCTGCTCCCGGAGCTCGATGCCGTGGAGAATGTGGCTTTACCAGCCCGAATGGCCCGGATGGCGACCGGTGCGGCGCGGGCGCGGGCCATAGAATTGTTGAATAGAGTCGGCTTGGGAGATCGGTTGGACCATCGACCCTATGAATTGTCCGGTGGCGAGCAACAGCGCGTTGCCATCGCCCGAAGTTTGATGAATCAACCACCGTTGCTTCTGGCAGACGAGCCAACCGGAAATCTCGATTCCAAAACGGGTGACGAGATTCTGCGAGTGCTCCTGGACTTGAGGGCTGAGACCCAGTTGACCTTGATTATTGCCACCCACGACGCCCGGGTTGCCGGGCGTGCCGAACGAACCGTGTTGCTGGCGGACGGACACCTCGCGGCATCCCTTCCATAGCCGAGCGAAGGATTGTTGAAACTTTTCACTGCCCTGCCGCGTATCAATGGGCGAGATGAATGCGATTTTTCAATCCCGATGGACCCTGGTAACCAGTGCGGGGTCTGTCACCTCCCCACGGATCATCGCTCGGGGCACAAGTCCGATTCTCCAAGTCTTCCGGGAGAAGCCGACTCCTCCTCCCACGTTTCAATCCCGCCTCCTAACCCGGGATACAGACTACGTCCAAGAGGTTCAGACCTCCCTGTTACCCACCCGTCGCCTGGCAGTTATTGCTGGTGCGGTGATTGCGGCGGCGGGCTTGGTGTGGGCTGGCTTCGCTGTTTGGCAATTTTATGAGGCGGTTGCCCGGCTTACGACTTTTGCCCAGTCCGCAGCGGTTTGACGGATTTCTTCAGGCCGACGGAACTGCTCCGCTTGGCGATCTTTCGGCTCGTTTTTATTTTCTCAACCGTGCCCAACTTCAAATAGGTGTCCCGAATCGAGTTCAGGAGTTTTTCACGCTGGTCATAGAGCCGCTTGGGGGGGCGGGGTGCCACCCGGGTCAGCATATAGGCGGTCAAGAGCGGCAGGGCGATGGTGGTGTCGGTGTAGCAAACCACGGAGTCCGGGAGTTTGTCCGGGTCCACTTTTCCCCAACTGACCGCTTCCGCCGGTGTCGCCCCGCTCAATCCGCCGGTATCCGGGCGGGCATCAGTAATTTGAAGGAAATAATCATGGCCCTTTTCCTGAATGCCCATCACCTCCTGAATCTGCGGCTCGGTTTGCAGCATGAAATTCTTGGGTGAACCCCCACCGAGAATGAAGACGCTGCTGGTGTGCTTCGATTTTTTGGCTTCGTAAACAATGGCGGCCGTTTGATTCACGTCGCGATTGACATCAAACATCAACTTGGAATCGCGAAGGGCCATCGCTGCGACGTTCATGCCGATGCTGGAATCGCCGGGACTGCTGGTGAAAATAGGAATGCCAAGATCATGGGCGACGGCCAGCACGGACGCATCGCTGATGCCCAGTTTTCGTCCCCGCTCGGCCACATATCCCCCGAGCAAGTAGTGGAACTCGTCGGTCCCCATCGGACGCTGGAATTCCGGTGCCTGGATGACCTGGCGAACAAAGGCGTCGGTATCGAGCAGGACGTTGTAGTCAAACAGCACGTCGTAGATGCGAATCACGCCATCCTGATGCAGGGTGACGTCATTGAGAAACGGGCTTCCCTGGTAAAGGGCTAGGTCGAGTCCATAGTGGAGGTCGTGGTACAGGTTGGCGCCGGTGGAGACCACCCAGTCCACGAATCCTGCCTTCATCAGCGGAATGAGGCAGCTCTTGCCCAACCCGGCCGGCGTCAGGGCACCCGTGAGGCTGACCCCGATGTAGCCGTTATCCGGCAACATCTTGAGGGTCAGGAGCCGTGCCGCTTCGCGCAGTCGACCGCCGTTGTAAGCCAGGTAACATTGGTCCAGCAAATCGGCGGCAGATATGTCCCGACCAATCCCCAAGGGATTGAGTCGAGGGTAGGCGGCGAATTTTCCGGTCAACGGGCGGGCGGATTCCTTGCTCATGAGGCTGAAGAGTCGGGTGGTTGGTGGCAGGAAAAAAGTTTAAAAAGCAGAGTTTTGACTCTACCTGGCAGCCTCTTTTTTTCGAGCATCCGCTGAATTCCCGTACGCACTTTGTCACCTTTCAGGCAGCATTTGCCTGTGAGATTCGCAAGCGGTGCCGAAGGTCCCTACCAGGGAGATGCGGCCACGGTTTATCATCATGGCAAGCGATCCATTCCGGGGAGGGCATTACCCTGGGTTTGCCGGGCGCGGGCCGGATTATTCCAGCCTCTGGTCGGACCAGACCATGTGGTTTTTGAATTTGGCTGCGGCTATGGCTGGAACCTTGGTGCCCTCCAGTGTGCGCGCCGCATCGGACATGACCTGTCTCCTTTGGTTCTCCCGACCCTGTCCTTCCTGGGGATCGAATTTCTTGAACGTACCGAACTCCTGCCAGACGCCAGCTGTGACCGCATCCTTTGCCATCACGCCCTCGAACACGTGCTGGAGCCAGCCCGGGTGCTCGATGAACTCCGACGAATCGTCCGCCCGGACGGACTTTTACTCCTTGCCGTTCCAGAGGAACGGGAGGCCCGATATCGGCGGTTTGACCCACTGGAGCCCAATCATCACCTCTTCTCGTGGACGGTGCAGACTTTAGCTGCGCTGGTCACTGTCTGTGGATGGCGGGTGGAGAAGGCGGGAGTCCGGCGGTACGGTTACGACCGACGCGCTGCCATTCTCGCGGACCGTTTCAGGTTGGGAGAAACGGGTTTTCGACGTGTCCGGTGGGGGCTGCAGTTCCTGCGACCCATTCGGGAGGTGGTGGTGAAAGCGGTGCCTGGGACCTAAACTGTAGCCCCAAGCCCGCACTCCATGCGGGGCGAGAGCGGGGGGAGACCTAAATCTCCACCTGCATGCCCAGTTCGACGACCCGGCTGGGCGGGATGCGAAAGAAGGCCGTGGCGCTTTGGGCATTCCGGGACATGAGGGAGAAAATGCGCTCCCGCCAGCGGGCCATTCCGGGGTCCCTGGATGAGACGATGGTTTCGCGACTAAGGAAAAAGGTGGTTTCGCCTTCCTGATATACCAGGCCGTGGTCGCCACACTTTTTGAGGACATCGACCACGTTGGGTTCCTCCATGAAGCCGTAGTGGGTTCGCACGCGCCAGCAGCCTTTGCGCAGCGGTTCCACCTGGATTCGGTTGCATTCCTCCAGCCGCGGGGTTTCATCAATGATGACCGTTAAAAATATGACCCTCTCATGCAAAACCTTGTTGTGCTTCAGGTTATGCAGCAGAGCCAACGGGGTGGCCTCGGCGTTCCCTGCGAGATAGACTGCAGTCCCTCGGACCCGGGCCGGTTCCCGCCGGTCGAGACTTTGGAGGAAGGTTTCGATCGGCAGGGCTGACTCCCGAACCCGTTGCCAGAGCAGACGTCGTCCTGTTTTCCAAGTGCTCATCAAGGTGAACAAAATGACTCCGATGGCCAGCGGGAACCAACCTCCGTTGAGAATTTTCAGGGCATTGGCACCGAAGAAGGACAGCTCGATAACGAAAAAGACGCCGCAGATGCCCCCGGCCAGCCACGGATTCCAATTCCACAGGCGCCGGGCGGCGAAGTAGAAGAGGAGGGTGGTCGCCAGCATCGTCAAGGTGACCGCGATGCCATACGCCGCCGCGAGGTTGGAGGAGGATTTAAAGGTCAGCACCAGGGCGATGGAAGCGATCGCCAGGGCCCAATTGACCTGCGGCATGTAAATCTGACCACGTTCCCGTTCGCTGGTGTGGTCGATGGTCATCCGAGGCAGAAAGCCCATTTGGATGGATTGCATGGTTAGCGAAAAGGCACCGCTGATCAGGGCCTGTGAGGCAATCACCGCCGCGATGGTCGCCAGACCAATCAGGGGATAAATGGACCAATGGGGTGCCAGCTTGAAGAAGGGATTGTCGTTGGCGGTGGGGTCTCCGATCATCAACGCACCCTGCCCCAGATAATTCAGGAGAAGGGCTGGCAGGACCATGCCAAACCAGGCATAGCGAATGGGGCGGGCTCCAAAGTGTCCCATGTCGGCATAAAGCGCCTCGCCCCCGGTGACAGCAAGGAAAACAGAGCCCATCACCTTGAATCCGAGAAAGCCATGCTCCAGCAGGAATTCGATACCCTGAATGGGGTTGAACGAGGCCAGCACCTGCGGATGCCGAATGATCCCTCGCACCCCGAGGATTGCAATCGCAAGAAACCACACCACCATGATGGGGCCAAAAACCCGACCCACGGCACCCGTTCCCTGATATTGCGCGGAGAACAAGCCAACCAGAATCAGGGCAGACAGCGGTACGATAAAGGGATGGAGTTTGGGTGCGGCAACCTCGAGTCCTTCAACGGCGCCGAGCACTGACACCGCCGGAGTAATCATTCCGTCTCCGTAGAGCAGGGCGGCACCGAACACACCGAGGGCCACCATGACCACCGCCGTCCGGTTTCGTTTCCCTGAATCTCTTCGCTCGGGAAAGGCCAGAGAAAGCAACGCCAGGATTCCGCCTTCCCCGCGGTTGTCGGCCCGCATGACAAACATGATGTACTTGACCGACACGATCATCAGGAGTGACCAGATGATCAGCGAAAGAACGCCCAGAAGATGGTCGGGGCGAACCGACAATCCCAGTTCAGTCGAGAAGCACTCTTTGAGTGCATACAATGGGCTGGTCCCGATATCGCCATAGACGACCCCAAGGGCGGCAAGCGTGAGATGTGAAATCCGCGAAGAGTGGCCGGGAGCGCTCATGGTCAATGAAGGAACCTGGGAAAGGACTGGTTGTTGAGAGACGGCACCACGATTTGCGGTGGCTGCACTGGGTCAGCGGAACAGACGACAACCGTTCGAGGGGGTGACCAGAAATCGCCCGTGACCGCCCAACACGATGTCTTTGTGACCATGAGAACAACGTACACCCGCGACCTTGCCTGTCTTTTGGGGCGTCGTACCCGACCCCTTGAAGGCGGATCGGTAAAAACTGCCCTTCCACGGCCTGCGAGGTTAGCTGTCGGGCTCGGGCTGGAAAGTGCCCTCGACGCCGCGATATTTGTCACGCGGTTGGTCTTGCGCCCCGTTTCAACCATTAAAGGTTGAAAGTGTTGGGTCCCCCGCCGTCGGCCACCCGGCCTTCGTTCGGCTGCAAGGGGGAAACGTCGAGACAAGGAACGTTTCTGTCAATCCTGCTCTACATGTTGGCGTCATTCGAGTCCTCGATTACCCTTTCCAGTGCTTTTTGATGGGCTTCCGATTGGAACCGTCCCGTATTTGAACGCGGTTCCCCTGACCAATGGCCTGGAGGAGCCGTTGGTTCGTCTGCCACCCTCCCAATTGGCCACCGAATTCCGGGCGGACCGTCTGGCTGCGGCGTTACTGAGTGTCACGGAGGCCCTGACATCGCCCGGCAGTGATGTTCTCGACGGCTTTGCCATTGCCTGTCATGGCCCGGTCTACAGTGTTATCCTCGCCCATCAGGACAAACTGGAGGATATCCAGGAAATCGCCGTCGATTCCGCCTCCTGCACCAGCGTGAATCTCCTCCGCGTTCTTTTAAACATGTGGCAGCTCCGCCCAAAATTGGTCCCGTGGGCAGATTACGCCAACGCGGGGGCAGCGAGAAATTTCCTGTTGATCGGGAATCCGGCAATCGAGTTTCGTCGTCAGGCCCATCCTCATCGAGTCCTGGATTTGGGCGCGGCGTGGTGGACGCTCACTGGCCTGCCATTTGTCTTTGCGGTTTGGGTGCTGCACCACGGTCGGCACGGCGAAGTCCTTCGGGGGGCGCTCACCGCTGCCGGTCGTTCAGGGGTACGGCAGTTGGACCGATGGAGCGCTGAATCCAAGGAATTCGATGCAGCGTTCCGTCGCCGCTATCTCGGGGGATACATTCGTTATGGATTGGGTGGGCCCGAGAAAGCGGGGTTGAACCATTTCCGGGACGCATTAGAGCGATTGGAAGAGCGTCCGCTGCATGCCATTCGATACGTCGGAAGCTGACGAACCCGGCGTTGCTCGTGCGCCAATCCGTCCGGTGGATCAAAACGCCCTCCAAAAACCGCTTGGAGCTGGGGCCGAAGACCGCTACGCTCCCCGACCTGTTAGTCATGGACAAAGAGCGGAGACTTATCATTGCGGGGAACTGGAAGTGCAACAAGACGGTCGCGGAAGCGCTCGACTTGGTGAACGGATTGAAGCGCGAACTGGTGGCGGTGACCGAGGCCGACATCGTGATTTGTCCGCCGTTTACCGCATTGGACGCGGTTTCAAAAGCCATCTTTGATTCTCCGTTGCGCCTGGGTGCGCAGAACCTCAGCGAACACGGCTACGGGGCCTTTACCGGTGAAATTGCTCCCGGCATGCTGCGCGATCTTTCGGTACGTTATGTGATTCTGGGACACAGTGAGCGGCGGCAATATCAGGCGGAATCGGATGCCTTGGTGGCCCGAAAAGCAGCCAATGCCCACGCCAACAACCTCGTTCCCATCGTCTGTGTGGGCGAGACATTGGCTGAACGCGAGGCTTCGATTACGGAAAAAGTGGTCGGAACCCAGGTGCGGGGCAGTCTTGCCGGTTTGACCGTCGAACAGGTGGAACAAACCGTCTTAGCCTACGAGCCCGTTTGGGCCATTGGCACCGGGAAAACCGCCACCACCGCCCAGGCACAGGAAGTTCATTTTTTCATCCGATCCGTCGTGGCCTCCCTCCATGGTGAAACCACCGCCCGGCGTATCCGGATTCAGTATGGCGGCAGTGTCAAACCCGGCAACGCCCGCGAATTGTTGGGTCAACCGGACGTGGACGGAGCCTTGGTCGGCGGTGCCAGCCTGGAGGTGCGCAACTTCGCCGACATCGTCAAGAACACCCTTCAGGTAGCTGCCTGAACCAGCTTCAGCCCCCCGACCTTCGCCGATAGATATTTTCTGGTATGAGCTTCGTCATCGCATTTCTGACGTTCATTTTGTTTCTGGTCTGCCTGTTGCTGTGTCTCTTGATCCTGGTGCAGCTGCCTAAAAAGGAGGCGGGAATGGGAACAGCATTCGGTGGCGACGCCGCCGTGGCCATGTTCGGTGCGGGCAGCGGAAATGCCCTGACCCGGATGACCAAATACACCGCAGGTATTTTTCTGGTCCTGTGCGTCCTGCTGACAGCCCTCAACGCCGCCAAGAACCGGTCGCGCAGCTCCGCCATTGAGCGGGAATTGTCCAAGACCGCTGCGACAGCTCCGGCCAACTCCGCCGCTCAGCCGTTTTCCTCCCTGCTGGCCCCAAACGCCACCAACGCTACGGCGAAGGCGGCAAGCAATATCGCTCAACGCGTAGCGGATGCCGTGACCAATGCGGTCAAGGCGACATCTCCAGCCACCAATCCGGTTCCAGGCAAAAATTAGCGGACCTGCCCCTTGGCCCTTGGGATGGGGGCCTCCATTGAAAATCCCATCCATGCTTCCACTCGAGCAACCGGCGTTCAAAACCGACTTGGCTCCTGACTCCGGTGGAGGCCGCCCCGTGGGTCGGCTCTGTTTCATCGTCCTCTCGCTGGCGTTCCTGGCTTTTGCCGGATGCCGACCGGAACCGCGGGCCGATTTCGTCATCCACAATGGTCCGGAGGTCGAGACCATCGATCCCCAGGTTCTGACAGGGCAGGGGGATGGCAGGGTTGCTGCAGCCCTCTTCGAAGGTCTCACCCGCTTCGATCCAAAGGATGGTCACGCCATTCCGGGTCTCGCCGAATCCTGGGAACTTTCTCCCGACCGTCGACACTATACCTTCCACCTGCGGACCAATGGGGTTTGGAGCACCGGACAGCCGATCACCGCCGAGGATTTTGTCTGGTCTTGGAACCACGCCGTGCTTCCCGAGACTGGCGCAGATTACGCCGGCTTTTTCTTTTATGTCCTTCACGGACAGGAGTGGGTGACCGCCACCAACCGCTCCCAATTGCCCCCGCTCGGAATTCGTGCGTCCAACCCGCTCACGGTGGAGGTGGACCTCGAAACCCCCACCCCTTTCTTCCTGGAACTCTGCGCCATGCGGGTGATGAGCGTGGTGCCGCGCTTTTGGGTCGAACGCCATGGTGACCAATGGATTCGAACCGACCCGGTTCCCTGCAGCGGTGCCTATCAATTGGAGTATTGGCGACCGAATGACCGTATCCGACTACGAAAGAATCCCCGCTATTGGGATGCAGACCATGTTCAATTGAACGTGGTCGACATGCTGCCGGGCGATTCAGCTTCCACCGCAGTGAATCTCTTTCTCACTGGAGCGGTCGACTTTATCGCCGACAAGAATTCGATTCCGACCGAGCTCTATGATCGATTGGCGGACGATACGCGGTTTCGACGATTTCCGTACCTTGGAAATTACTTCATCCGGTTCAACACCACCCGTCCACCGTTTCAGGATCCCCGGGTGCGTCGGGCCATTGCCCTGGTAATAGACAAGCGGCGGCTCGTCGAGCGAATCACACGGTTGGGCGAAACCCCCGCGTCCGGACTGGTGCCACCCGGTGTTCCGGACTACAGCGCCCCGTTCGGCGTCGGTCAGAACGCGCTCGACGCCTGGAAAAAAGGGGGCAATCCAGACGAACAAGAAAAAGCCTATTCCGCTGCCTTGGAGACCAACGCCGTCGAGGCGCGGGAGTTGCTGCGCCAGGCCGGTTATCCGGGAGGTAAAGGGTTTCGTCCCTTTAGCTATATGTTCAATGCCGGTGGAGGTGGAGGGGGAAGAATGCACGAACAGATCGGCGTGGAGATTCAATCCATGTTGAAAGAGAAGTTGGGCATTCAGATGGAACTGCGCCCTGTGGAATGGAAGACCTACCTCTCCGACATGTCCCGGTTAAACTACGACATGATTCGTGGTTCCTGGATTGGTGACTACGCCGACCCAACCACGTTTCTCGATTGTTTTACCTCGGACAACGGCAACAACCGGACCGGTTGGCGCAACCCGACTTACGACGGATGGGTGGCGAAAGCCGCGGCCACACCCGATGTCGAAACCCGACGAAAACTTCTCCGCCAGGCTGAATCCCTTCTGGTCGCGGAGGAGATGCCCATTATTCCCATTTACTATTACAACGGCATGATGGCCTTCGATCCGAAAAAATTCGGGGGCATATATCCGACCCTGACCGACGAGCACCCCCTGGCGGCCATATTCCGAAAGCCGTAATTCAGGAGGTGTCGATGAAGGATTCCCCCCGTTCCGGGGGCCTTTCGCAGCGGGGGCAACCCAGCAGGAACCGCTTGCCATTTCCTTCGCCCTCGATAGCGTGCAATCAAGAGGCGGAGGTGACATGAATACACGACAGCTCCACATCAGCGGAATGGTCAGCAACCTGAATCGCGACCTCCAAGGCCGACGTTTCCCGGGGATGGAAATGGTGGTTCTTCTTACGGTATGGTTCACCGTTTCGACATTGAGGGCGCAGTCGGTGGTGCAGGACGTGTTTGGGCGGAATCTCAATCAGCAGGGGATTACACTCATCGATTGGGACGGTTACATGGCCAATCCCCTTCTGAAGTTTTACATTCTGCCGCCCTCGAATGGTTCCCTGCCTGGAACGGTCACTCTGACGGCAAACGGTGCCCGGCTCTATTTCGACACACCGGCAAACGTTTCCAGTAATGGCCCTACTAAGACGATCTCTGTCACCAGTCCGTCCGTCGGTGTGCCCGTTCGATTATCCGTCTTCCCCGACCGGGACAGCGCGGACGAAAACTACACTTTAACCCTGGTGTTTTCCGGTTCCAACGGGCTCCGTCAGACCAACTCCGTCCCCATTCGTGTCAAGGACCTGGATATCCAACGGGGCAATGCATTCAACGTGACTGTGAATTTTGATCGGGATGCCACCGGGTTCTTTTCCACCACGCTCCGTCGTTCCCTCGTCAAGCAGGCGGCCGATGATTGGACCTATTTCTTTGGAAGCATGAACCTCAACCCGGTGGCGGTCGGCACGGAGACCACCTACATCTGGTCCAACAATTTCAGCGGCGGATTCTTCTTCACCAACACCAATGCCTACACCGGCTACCTGCTCTATGCGTACGGAACAACCAACAGTGACCTTCGGTCGGGTGGGGAAGGCAGCTACAGCGGACCGGTGCAGTCCAGCGGTGGCACACCTTTGACGATCAAGCGATCGGGTGGTTTTGAAGCTCAAATCTCCGGAAACTACAACACTCTGGGTTGGTTGCTGCTGACCAACGACAACGATTGGCTCGTCACCGGTAATCTGGGCAACGAAACCAACGACTTCTATTCCATCGCCCATCACGAAATTGGTCATGCCCTTATCTTTAACCCGGCTCATCCAGGGCTTGCGAACGTCGAGGCCAACGGTGCTTTCACCAGTACTCCAGTGGTCGATTATTATGGTGGGCCGGTCCCCATCGATTCCTTCGATCATCTCGATGGCGTGATCGACCCCGAGAGCGGTCAGGGGGCCTTCGGCTACGAATACTATGGTGATATTCCCCGGAAACGATGGCTCATCACCAAGATCGACCTTCTGTGTGCCCAGGAAGTGGGCTACTCATTGAGGTCGTCCGATGCATTCTATCCCCTCCTATTTGCGGCTCCCTCCGGTGCCTACGGTGTTGTATCGGCCCCATTTTCAAACACCTACACTGCCTCTGGGGGAATTCCCGTCTACGCCTGGGACATTGTCTCCGGTTCGCTTCCGCCCGGTCTGAGTTTGAATTCGTTCTCCGGAATCATCTCGGGCACTCCGACCGCCGCCGGGACCTACAACTTCACCCTGCGGGTGCGGGACAATCACGAGGGGACGACCGGAATCTCCCGGCCTGCCTCCATAACCGTAAGCCCCGCCGGGTCGCAAGTATCCGGTGCCGAGGTCCCGTTGATGCCGTGGTGGTCCTATCCCATTCTGTTGCTCGGTGTCCTTCGTCTGGCCTTCTCCCGATCGAAGCATTAAATGCCCGGTGGTAACAAGGGTTGTTCGAACCGCCGCGGCTCACCGGGAGGTTCGCCCTACCATTGCTTTGTGAGTTATCGATGTAAAACATTGAATATCTGATACTTTGGTAGGGCGAGGCTCCTGCCGAGCCGCGGCGGTTCGGAGCCTCGCCAGTTTCGCACGGGCGAAGCCAATAGGCCGTCCGCAGGACCGAAGCGAATAGGCCGTCCGCAGGACCGAAGCCAATAGGCCGTCCGCAGGACCGAAGCGAATAGGCCGTCCGCAGGACCGAAGCGAGTAGGCCGTCCGCAGGACCATCTTCCGGATTGACTACTGTGCATACATGGTATAAACAGTAGGCGTGATCGATGCAGTTCCACCTCCTCTGCGGCTCGGGCCCATCTCGCCCGCTGCCGGTGGACCGCTGTATCAGCAGATCGTCGATGCCCTGAAGCGGGAGGTTGCCGAAGGTCGCCTCCGACCCGGAACACCGCTCCCGTCATTCCGCGCCCTGGCCGGACAGCTGTTGGTCAGCTTGATCACCGTCAAGCGGGCCTACGACGAACTCGAGCGCGAAGGAGTCATCCGATGCCATCAAGGACTGGGAACCTTTGTGTCCGAGCAGGCCACCCTTGGGGTTCGCTCCGCTCAGCGTGAAGCCGCCCTGGAGGCGCTGCGACTGGCGGTCACCACCGGACGGCAGGCTCAAATGAGCGATGCCGAATTTGCTGAAGCACTTCGTCAGGAATTGGAACGTCACCCACAGAACTAACGCCATGAACAGTCCCGCCATTGAAACTGAGCAGTACTTTCGTCGACAGGGTCGATTCGAACTGGGACCCTTGGATTGGACCGTTCCCACGGGGTCCGTGTACGCACTCGTGGGACCCAACGGTGCCGGAAAGAGCACCCTCCTCGATCTGCTCATGGGCATGGGGCGGGCTCATGGTGGACGGGCACGCATCTTCGGTATGGACCTGGACAACGAAGAAGTGGCCATCAAGCGCCGGGTGGCCTATGTCAGCCCGGAACTCAATTATCAGGCCTGGGGTCGGGTCGGTCGGGCAATCGACTTTGTTTCAGGCTTCTATCCGGACTGGGATTCCAAGCGCTGCGAGCGCCTCGAACAGGAGTTTCAACTCGACCGTTCCGACAAGATTTCCACGCTCTCCTTCGGGGTCAAGACCAAGCTGGCCCTGGTCATTGCACTGGCGCGGTCGGCGGACCTCTACCTGTTGGACGAACCGACCACCGGCCTGGACGCCCTTGCAAAAAACACCCTCTTTTCGGAACTGCTGGAGGTGATGAAGTCTGAAAAAAAGACCATCGTCATCTCCTCGCACCAACTGACGGACCTGGAGCGCTTCGCGGACCATGTTGGAATCCTAAATGATGGAAAACTGTTGGTCTCAGGTCGTATGGACGAAGTCGTCCAACGCTATCACAACGTCGAACTGGGATGGGAACCGAACACGGCCTGCCCGCTCCCGGAAGCAAAACTGTTGTCGCGTCAGGGAAAACGGGCACGCCTGCTCGTGGAAGGAAACCCGGAAGACGCAGGAACCCGTTTCGAATCGATTCCCGGATTCATCGCTGCCACCCCGATGACCCTTGAGGAAATCTTTCTGGGACTTGTTTCGCCTGCTGCAGGCCTCGAATCCGATAAACGCCTATGACTCCTGAATCCCGCCGCATCCTGTTAAACTTTTTGAGTCGTCGTCGCGTCTTGGTCACGATCTCGGTCCTGCTGCACTTCGTGGGCTCGCTGTACTTCCTGCAAGGGACATGGACCACACCGCTTTGGAATATGGGACACAGGACGTTCCTGTTTTTCCTTGGGAGCACCATCTGGCCTGTGATGATGGAGGTCTTCGCCAAACCGATGCGCGCCCTGCTGGCTCTGCCTCTGCGTCAGGAAGACCTGTGGAAAACCTACTGGTGGATGACGTTCGCCATTCCGGCGATGACATCCATGGCAATTAGTTTGCTGGCGCTGGCCATCGTGATGCTCAGCGGACCTCTGGGAGTTCCGCTCCACACCGCTCTTATTTGGTTCATTGGCCAATGGGGTTCGCTGGCCCTGGGGTGGTGTTGTCTGTGTCTATTGCCGTCCGATGCGGCGGTCGCCCGGCAGCGACGGGTCACCAGTTCCATTGCCTCCGGTCTATGGGGTGTTCAATCGTCCTTTTTCCTCTACTTCATCCCCGCATCCCCCCCGTGGAGTTATGTGGTTCTTGGTGTCTCCGCTTTGGCCCTTTGGGGTGCCGTGGCTGGTCGAGCACTGACCGGCCAGTTCGTTCAGGAGCGGATCGGTCGACCAGACGATTTCTCCCCTTCCTCTTCTTCCGAAGACAAGTCCCGGCAGAAGGCTCCCGGAGTCCAAGGGTGGCTGACATTGATGGTCATCCACGCACCGTCTATCGCGATGATGGTGTTGATTCCGCTGGCCTTTTGGTTCCTGAGTTTCTTGTCGGGATGGAACAAAAGAACCGGCATGGGAATGGTCATGGCCGCAGTCGTTTGTGGTCAAATGAGCTTGGTGATGGCTTTCATGTTTTCCCGGAATTTGATCAGTGGCCTTCGGGTGCTTCGGGCTCTCCCGACCAGCGGGTTGACGATAGCTCTCGTCCTTTTGATTGCTGCCTGGATTCCGGCCATCATCGGCTCTGGCCTGGTGATTTTGCTTTTAACAGGCGATACCGACAATGGTTCAGCCTGGGTCATTGGTTTTGCAATTGAGCAGCTGGCGTTGGTCTCGTTCCTTCCCATGTTGAACCTTCGGTTTAGGTCGCCTTTGGTGGCCGTGCCCGTTTTTGTTCTTCCATTTGTTTTGATCGGGTTTTCGGGGTCACCATTGGGCGAAAATCCCGGAACCCATTGGATCGTGGTGATCGCCTCGTTCCTGATAACCTTGGTGCTCACTCTCCGTACGTGGTCGGAAATCCGCAATGGACGAAGGGCCTATGAAACTTGTTTACCAGCCGTGGAAGGCCTGATGGCCAACTAGACATCGGCCATGTCTCACCCATCCTTTATCTCTCATCTCCAGAAATCTCCCATGAACATCAAAGTCATTGTCCCCTTCCTTTTCGGTGTCGCCCTGGGCATCGCCGGAACCACCATGTATCTGGTCAACCACCAGACCGCATCCACCTCACTGGCGGTCACGCCGGTTGAATCCCATGAGTCCGCACCGGTCGTTTCGGAGGCCACGACCCGGGATCGCGAACGCATCGCCAAGCTCGAGGCCGACAATGAAAAACTCCTCGCCCGACTCCAGGCGGTCACCTCCAGCAACGAGGTGTTGAAGGCCACTGCATCCACCTCGGTTGGCAAGCCAAAGGAAGTGGTCAATCCGTTTGCCGCCATGTTCGGTGGCGGAGAAGACGGCACCAACGCCATGGCCGGTGCCATGCAGAAACTGATCAAAGGGCAACTGGACCAGCAGTTGGAAACCAAGATGAGCCGAATGAAGGCCAAGCTTCAGCTCACACCAGAACAGGAGACTCAAATCCGGGAGACCCTGACCAAGGCCAATGATCAGGCACTCGCGATGACCGAGAAGATGTACAGCGGAAAGGCGAAGGCCGAGGATCTGAAGGAAACTTCGAGTCTGGCAGCGGCGGCACCCAGAGCCATCGAGGAATTGTTGACGCCGGAGCAGAAGACCGAGTACGAGGCGATGCAAAAGGAGGAACAACAAGGCAATGCCCGATTAATGGCCAACGCAGAAATGCTTCAGATGCAGAATTCACTGGGCCTGACCCAGGAACAGCAGGACAAGGTGTTCGGTGTCCTTTACCAGCAGTCCCTGGATCTGACCGGTGCGGCGGCGACCGACAGCAAATCCGATCCGGCCACTTCCATGGCGCAGGCAATTGACCGGAAGGTCGAGGCTCTCAGGGGTGTCCTGACAGACGATCAACTCAAGAGCTATCGGGATATGCAGGAACAACAATTGAAGCTCATCCAGGCTTTTATCCCCAAGACGGGTGAGCCAGCGGCGCCGACGGCCGTGCTCATTTCAAAGCCGTGACGGTCGTGGCCAGGGGCGACATCCGATAAGCGGTACATGGCTGCGCCGCCTTCGCCGAAGTCGCGAACCTTTGTGTAAGGAAAATGGCCGTTCGGCGACTTAGCCCCATATGAAACGTCGTTTGTTCCTCTATTCCCTCGGTTTACTCAGCACCACTGTCCTTTCTCTGGCTGCGGACAAGATGCTGCTGAATCTCGACAAAGCGGGTGTGGCCATCCAGGGCTACGACCCCGTCGCGTTCTTCACCGTGGGCGCCCCAGTTAAGGGCAGCCCGGAAATCACCAGCAGCTATCACTCGGCCGTCTACTGGTTCCACAGTGCCAAAAACAAGGAGACCTTTGATGCCGAACCCAAGAAGTATGAGCCCCAATTTGGTGGCTATTGTGCCTACGGCGTCAGCCGTAATGCGTTGGCTCCCATTGACATCAATGCGTGGCAAATCGTCGACGGCCGGCTGTTGATGCAAAAAAACACCGGTATCCGGGACGACTTCAACGAAGACACCAAGGGCAATCTGAAAAAGGCTGACGGGAACTGGCCGAAGTTGCTCGAAAAGAAGGGCAAGTAAGGGATGCCTCCGCAGCGGAACCGGTGGATACTATTATGAGAAACAATAGGGCTGCGGGCGCAATCGGAGGCGTTCCGAACCGCCGAGGCTCACCAGGAGGTTCGCCCTACCATTGTTATTTGAGTTATCGATGGACACCTCTGAATACCAGTCACATCGGTAGGGCGAGGCTCCTGCCGAGCCTTGGGTGGTTCGGACCACGCCCATTCCGCAGAAGCGAAGCTAAATCGCCGTCCGCAGGACCGAGGCTCCTGCCGAGC
>CAITXU010000201.1 GCA_903896505.1 uncultured Verrucomicrobiota bacterium
GATTGGGAGTCGGGGCTGGGTGAATCAGGTGTTTGAGGACCATCGCCAGCGGTTTGGACCCAAGCGAAAGGATGGGGCGAGGAGATTTAAGTTCCTCGCAGAGACAGATATCTTTGGGTTGAGGGACCTGCGGGTGGAGCCCATGGGGTTCCCAAGTGTCTCAGAAACGCGAAGTTAGCACTTTGACCGCAATGGTCCGGTGGCTACGGTTTTAAAAATGGATTGGCAACAACCGATAGCCTTGGGGATTGTGGCCGCTACGGCAGCGGCGTTCCTTTGGCGTCCGGTGCGCCGACGATGGGGACCACGGCGATTTTCGCTGGCAAAGGACACCCACTGCGGTTGTGTGGGAAACGGCGGTCCTCCTCCCCCAAGGGTGATCGTTTCAGGGCGCAAAGGTGAACGCCCGAGAGTGGAAATTTGCCCCTCTTGAACACTCCGTTTCTCCCTTCCTCGTGGTTCCTCTTCTGGCCCCCATCATCTCACCCATGTTTTTGCACCAACCTTTTGGATTCATCCGGTTTTCCGGTCTGATATCCTTGGTTTTCATAGCTGTCTGGATTGTGTGGTTGGGGTCGCTGGCCAATGCCGAAACGTCGGAAGAGATCGACGCACGCGAGGGAAAGGAATTTGCCGCCCGGCTCGCCAGCGGTCGACCGGAGCGAAGTTTTACCAATCAAGCGGTCCTGCGGGTTCGCGATGCCTCCGGGCGGAAGGAACCGGTCCCCTTGCAGATTATCACCCGGATCGAGTCGGAATCCGAGTGGTCGGTCAGCTATCAGGTGACGGGAGGTTCAAGGACTGAAACGCTCCGAATCCGGCATCGAGGTTCCGAAATACCGATTTACGAAGCGGGTACCCGGGATACCGCCTTTGCAGGATCGGATTTTAGCGGACGCGACTTGGCACTGGAATTCTATCATTGGCCTGTTCAACGGATGATCCGGCGTCCGAAACCGGAAATGCGGAAGGGGCGTCCCTGCCGTATCCTTGAAAGCGTCACGAGCGATCCGACCAGTCCCTATGTCCGGGTCCGCTCCTGGATTGATTTGGAGCATCTTCAGCCGTTGATCGCCGAGGCGTATGATGCCCGGGGAAATCTGGTCAAGGAATTCAGTGTGGGCAGTGTCCGCAAGGTCGAGGGCAATTGGGAATTGAAGGACCTTGAAATGGTGGGCGAGAAATCGGGGAGCCAGACCAAGCTGGAGTTCCTCTTCACCTCTCCCTGAATCTCAGGCTTGCCTTCCGCGTCAAGGGAAAGGAACCATGTCCACCTCTCCAATGAACGCTGTTTCAGCCATCCTCCTGTCCAGCCTGTTTGCTGCCACTTTGGCGGCCGACGGGGTGGGCTACACCAATACTCCCGTCATCCGTGGTCAAAAGTGGCGCGTGCATGACAAATTTCGGCCGACTCCGCCCATCGTTACGCCGGGAGCTACTTTCAGTCATGGGGCTCCGGCTCCCAGCGATGCCACGGTACTCTTTGACGGCAGCAACCTGAATGCCTGGGTCGCGGACAGCGGTGGACCCGCCAAGTTCAAAATCGTCAACGGCATTCTTGAGGTTGCCGGTGGGAGCATTCACACGGCGCAGGACTTTGGAGACAGCCAGTTGCACATCGAATGGTCCGCTCCTTCCGAGGTGAAGGGTGACAGCCAGGGCCGCGGAAACAGCGGCGTCTTTTTCCACAACGATTTCGAAATTCAAGTGCTCGACAGCTACAACAACGTAACCTACGCCGACGGACAGGCTTCAGCGCTGTATGGCCAATGGCCGCCCCTGGTCAATCCGGTCAAGAAACCGGGTGAATGGAATTCCTACGACATCGTGTTTGAGGCACCCCGTTTTGACACCGAAGGCAAATTAACCAAGCCGGGCTACGTGACCGTGTTCTTTAATGGCGTCTGCGTTCACAACCGCAAGGAACTGAACGGACCCACCCATCATCAAGTTTCGGATCCTTACAAACCCTATTCCGGTCGCGGTCCCATCGGTCTCCAAGACCATGGCAACCCCGTCCATTACCGCAATATCTGGATTCGTCCGATTGGCCAGTACAATTGAGCGATCGATATCGTTTTGGGGCCTCTCGAAATCCGGGAGGCCCCATTTGTTTTGTACCAAGGCGGCAAGAGGTGGACCGAATCCCGACCTCTGTCTCAATGCCGACGCCGCAAGACGCCCAAAGTGGTAAAGAAGCCGACCAGCATTCCGTAGACCACCAGGCCGCAGCCAATGCTGAAGGGAACAAGTTCCCAACTACTGAAAACCACCAGCGGTATTCCCACCAGAATCGTTAAACCGGCCTCACCCCAAAAGCAGCCCAGGAGGGTCCATGTCCGCGTTTCCCGAACGCGTTCCGACATCCACTGCCGGTAATGGATTTCCCCGAGCGTGCGCATGAGCCAGACCGATTGAAGGTTCCGTGCCGCTACCAGAAGACTGGAAGTGGTAAGGGAAATCGACAGCATTGGAAGCGAGGCCACCAAAAAGCAGAGCAGGACGTTCAGTGGGATTCCCCATCTCCACCCAAGGCGTTTGGCAATGGGATTCCCTTCGAGCACCAAGTGCGGCGTGCCCGCAAAGGTCGATCCCAAGTCGCAGGCCCTTCCGAAAAGGACCACTCCTGCAAAGACCCACCAGGCTGTCGATCCCGGTGGTAGGACGTCGTCCACGCGGATCATGCTTTACTTCGGGAGCGGTCAGCCCCTGCTTCAATCCGGGTCTTAGGACCGGCCATAAATCTGGTCGGGGGTTTGCAACCTCGGTTCGGTGACTTGCCACGACTCTCCCGTCGGATCCACCGTCCGAAAAAAGCACGATTGATAGCCTTCGTGACAGGCCGCACCCGTCTGTTCGACCTGAATCAGGATGGTATCGGCGTCGCAGTCGAACGCAACGGACTTGACCACCTGTACGTGTCCGGAGCTCTCACCCTTCATCCAAAACTTCTGGCGCGACCGGCTCCAAAACCAGGTTCGTTGAGTCTTGATGGTCTGCTCCAGCGACGCCCGGTTCATCCAAGCCATCATCAACACACGTCCCGACGACTGTTCCTGAATAATGGCTGGCACCAATCCATCGGCATTCCATTTGATCTGGTCCAAAAAGGTCATTTCCAAGGGAGCTTAGTGAGACTGTTGGAGAAAGGCTATTTCCTTGCTGAATCGGGAAGAAAAGCCAACGCCACCGCCGCTGCCAGACACACCAGGCAGGCGAGATGATTCCAGCGCGGTTTGACTCCGAAGTAGAAAAAGGCGAATGCCACAAATACGGTTAAGGTGATGATTTCCTGAAGAATCTTGAGTTGGTACGGGCTCCATGACGTGCTTCCCCAACGATTGGCCGGAACCATGATGAGGTATTCGAAAAAGGCGATTCCC
This sequence comes from uncultured Verrucomicrobiota bacterium, assembly GCA_903896505.1. Classification (GTDB taxonomy): domain Bacteria; phylum Verrucomicrobiota; class Verrucomicrobiia; order Limisphaerales; family UBA9464; genus CAILNN01. The sequence continues at coordinate 3,384 of CAITXU010000201.1, forward strand.
CAGCTGGCGAGGATCGCCTGCCACATCGGGGCGGACTTGAACCTCAGATGACCATACCAGGCAAAAGTCATGAAGACATTGCTGGTGAAGAGCAGCAGGATGGGCAGCCAGCTAGGAGGAGTCCAAGGACCCATGAATGCCTTGATGTTAAGATAATCGGACGGGGATACCCCGGGAAGCGATATACTCTTTCACTTCGCGCACCGTGAAATCCCCGTGGTGAAAAATGCTCGCGGCAAGAACCGCATCCGCCCGGCCTTCCAGGAGCACCTCCGCCATGTGTTCGCGACTTCCGGCCCCTCCAGAAGCGACCACCGGAACCCCAACGGATTCGCTGATGCGCCGGGTAATCTCCAAGTCAAATCCCTTCCGAGTTCCGTCTCCATCAATCGAATTCAGCACAACCTCGCCTGCGCCCAGTTGCACGGCGGTTTTGGCCCAGTCTACAGCTTCCAGACCGGTGGCCTGTCGGCCTCCCTTCGAGTAAACCATCCACTGGCCGGGAGCCGCCCTGCGACAGTCAATCGAAACCACGATACACTGGCTGCCGTACTTTTCCGCTCCGGCCCTGATGAGCTCAGGGTCTGCGAGGGCGCTGGAATTGATGCTCACCTTGTCGGCTCCTGCCAGGAGCATGGCCCCCATATCGGCCACCGTCCGTATGCCTCCGCCCACAGTCAATGGCATGAAACAGCAATCTGCCGTTCGCTCAATCACCTCAATCATGGAGGCTCGCCCGTGGGCGCTGGCGGTGATGTCGAAGAAGACCAGCTCGTCCGCTCCTTGGTCGTTGTACCGAATTGCAAGTTCCACCGGGTCGCCCACAGACCTCAGGCCACCGTCCTCGGCGCGTCCAAATTGGACACCTCGGGTGACACGTCCATCGTGAACGTCCAGACACGGAATGACGCGGCGTGCGAGCATGATGAAGAAAATGGCCTGAAGCTTGATGACAAATCGCGTTCGGGCGGGGAAACGATAGGGGCGGAAGGACATGGAGCCAACCCTGATCTGCTCGCCGCACCTCTGAATAACCGTTCTGGATCGGCGTCCATCACCCTGTAGTTTACGATCATGAAAGGTCTCTTTTGCTGGTGGGTCTGTTCGTTGTGCCTGCTGACAGCCCATGCCCAGCTTTTCAGTCCAGAATCGTTCGGTGGTGCAATCCTAGGCGGTGTCTTGGGTGGCGTTATCGGTAATAATTCTGGTCATCATGGCGGAACAGGAGCCGCTATCGGTGCAGGTGCTGGATTTTTGTTGGGGGCCGTCATTGGCGAAGAACGTCGTCACTATGAAAACCGGGATGTGGTCTATACCTATCCCCCCCCAGCGGCAGGCGCCTACCCCGGGGGGCCCAGCCCGGTGCAATCGGCGGTGGGCGGAGCAGCACTCGGAGCTGCTTCCGGGGCCTTGATTGGCAGCGCTTACGGTCATGCGGGCCAGGGTGCCCTAATCGGTGCCGGAACCGGCCTGGTGGTCGGAAGCCTAGCGTCTTCGAGGTCGGCTGCGTTCCAACGCAGTGCGTTTGCCTACCCGACCCAGTCAGCTACGGTCGCCTATCCAGGTGCTTCAATGAATGGAACGCAAACCTTAGTCGGCCAGGCCCCGATGGCACCGATTGCTCCACTGGCCCCGGTGGCCCCAATGTCACCCACGTTCCCCGTCGACCTCCGTGTCGGTCGTTGACGGTCTCTTTTCGTTCCGTTTGTCTCTCCACCCAACTATGAAACGTTTGTCACTTGTTTGGACCTCAACCGCGCTGCCGATGGCGGTTGCCCTGATCGCTGGTTGCTCTTCTGGCGTCAATAACCCCTCCGGCGTTCCCGTTACCGTGATGAAGGCCGATGAACAAGGTTTTGTGGCCGGCACAGGTGTCGAATCCCAGGACCTCGTCGCCGTCACCGATAAAATGGCCCGCAGCGTCCTGAAGACGCCCGAAATCCAAAACGCCCAGGGCGTTCCCCGCGTCGTCCTCCTGCCGGTCGAGAACCAAACCCGGTTTGCCATCAACAAAGACATTTTCCTCGATCGGATTCGTTCCCAGTTGAACTCGAAGGGGCAGGGAAAGGTTCGCTTTCTCGCCCGTGACCGAATGCCCGCCTTGGAACAGGAGCGCGAGTTGAAACGCTCCGGACAGCTGACCTCCTCGAGTGACCCCAATGTGCAGGAGCTCAAGGGTGCCGACTTTTTCCTGACCGGAAAACTGTCCGGTCTGACCACCAAAACCAAGGCCGGGGTCAGCGACTACATTCTTTACACCTTCCAATTGGTGGATGCCCGCACGAGCGACATTCTTTGGGAAGATTCCGCCGAGATTAAGAAGCAGGGAGTCGAGGACGCCGCCTACCGGTGATGGACAAAGGTCACGGTGCTAAAGTGGGCTACGCCCGGGTTGCTCCGGCACAATTCGACGGTAACGGCTGACGGTTTGTGTCGACCCGGCCCACCGATTGATGCGCTCCTATTCCCAATGAAGTTTCGATGGATATTCGCCTGTGCGGTGGCGGTCCTTTCCCTGGTCGGGTGTGCCTCGCTCTCCCCTGAAGAGCAGGCTGCCCGCGACCGGGTCCTGAACCAATACCGCCAGGCGGCGACGGCCATGCGTCAGGCACGGTTCACGGACGCCAAGGCAGTCCTCGACGATGCCTTGCTATCACTGGGCGGCATATCGGCTGGAGATAAAACGGCCAAAGAGGCCCGAAGTTACTTTCGGGAGGAATCGCGAAAGAATTTTCGGGGTGAACCGTACGAGCGGGTGATGGCCTATTATTACCGCGGCATTTTGTATTGGATGGACGGTGAGCCCGACAATGCCCGTGCCTGCTTTCGAAGTGCGGCCATCCAGGACGCCGACCCTGAGCAGCACACCTACGAAAGCGATTACGTGTTGCTCGATTATCTCGATGGTTTTGCCTCCACAAAGATGCGTGGGGACGGCACCGACGCTTTCAAGCGAGCCCAAAAAGTGGCTCGTCTGGCCCAGCCTCCACCTTACGACGTCTCGGCCAATGTCCTTGTGTTCGTTGAAATGGGCCGGGGACCCGAAAAATACGCGGCGGGAGAGTACCGCGAGCAGCTCCATTTTAGTCCGGGAAGTTCCGTGGCCACCTACGCTTCGGTCGTCATGGACGGCGGTATGGTCACGGCGACGGCACCCGCTTTCGATGACCTGAGTTACCAGGCAGTGACCCGCGGCGGGCGGCAGATGGACTATATCCTGGCCAATAAAGCCGTATTCAAGGGCACGACCGACGTCCTTGGAGATGCCGCTCTGATTTCTGGTGGCGCGCTGGCGTTGTCCGGCGGAGATCGGGCAACCGAGGTGGGTGCAGGTCTTATGGTGGCGGGACTGATCAGTAAGATTGTCTCGTCGGCCACAACGCCCGAGGCCGATACCCGGATGTGGGACAACCTTCCCAACCTTTTGGGTTTTGCCGCATTGCGAGCACCGCCCGGCCACCACTCCATGGTTGTGGAATTCCGCAATGCAGGTGGACAGGCCACACTGCGGCGGGAATTGGCCTTCGATGCCGTCGAGGGCCGTGACACGGTGATTTTTGTCAGTGACCGAAATTAAACTGCAACCTTATGAAGATTCATCTCGTGATGCTCGGTGCGGCCATGGTTTTTCTGGGCGGATGCGCCTCGGAGACCGGGGCGTATCACCCCGCCAATGGCGACAAATTCAACCAGGAAACCCAGGCCAAGTTCGTATTGATGGATGGAGCGGTTCAGCACTCCGTCACCACCAGCGGACTCCCGGAAACCCATCTGGCGGATGGACGCCTTCAGGTCGGAGTTGTTCTGCGCAACCGGGAGGGCCGTCGGATTCAAGTGCAGGTGCAATGCGTGTTTAAGGACGCCGCCTTCATTCCGACCGGGGATGAAACACCTTGGCAGGACATCATCCTAACCGAAAACGGCCAGGAAGGGTTGACCTTTGCCTCGATGAACGACCAGGCCCGGAATTACACGGTCCGCGTCCGGCAGGCACGGTAACCCTTCTGGTAGCTCCAGCCTATTCCAGCAATTCCGAGTTCTCGTGGGGGCAAAGGGGCCGCCTTTGCCTGGATGGAAGATATGGCCACGAACGTCCAATGACGCTTTCCTCTCCCGGCAAATCGGCTACGCTCGGCGGCTCTAAGGATTTGTCAGGAGCGAGTACATGCTGGAATGGGCCATACAATCACGAGGGCGCACGTGCGCGGTCACAGGAAACACGTTTGTCGACAAGGAACCGTGTCACACGGTCCTGCTGCAGTTGCATTCGGGCTATGAGCGTCTGGACCTCTGTCAGGCGGCTTGGGATGCCGAAGGGGCAGCCCTGGCCGCACGTCCCAACCTGGTCTCTCACTGGCGTGGCCAATATCACGCTCCGGTCGCAGCACCCCCCGAAGCCATCGGAAAGGATGATGCGGAGGGATTGTTGCGCCGAATCCTGGAACTCCGGGATGAATCCTATGCCGCTGCCGCCTTTGTCCTGGCCGCGATGCTCGAGCGCAAGCGTCTCCTCAAGGTGCGCAGTGAAGTTCGCGAGGGGAATCGCCGAATTTTTGTCTACGAACACAGCCGCACCGGAGATATCCTGGCTGTTGCCGACCCCGACCTGCATCTCGACCAACTCCTGTCCGTCCAGCGTCAAGTGGCGGATTTATTGACCAATGGTCTTCCACCTGCAGCCGTTGCACCCGCTCCCGGTGAGTCAACGACCCCCACCGAAAGACCGACCGCAGTTTCTGCTTCCCAGGAAGCCAATCCTCCCGGAGTTCCTGATGGGCAAGGTCTACCCTTGGTTGAATCGAACGCGTAACCGTCGACCCCGGATTTCGAGTCATGATCAACACGGTGGAATTGGAACGTGACTTGGGTTACACCTTCCGTGACCGGCAATTGCTGTACCTCGCGCTGACCCATCCCTCTCTGGCGCACGAGGCAGGCGTCGGCCACCAGCAACAGCACAACCAGCGCCTCGAATTTCTCGGTGACGCCGTGCTCCAGTTGGTGCTTACCGCGGAGCTTTATCACCGGTTTCCCGAACAAGGTGAGGGTCCCCTGACTCAGGCGCGTGCTCAATTGGTCAACCGGGCATCGCTGGCAGGGCAGGGGGTCGAACTAAAGTTGGGGCAATACCTCATTCTGAGTCGGGGCGAGGAAACCACGGGTGGACGCCATCGACACTCCACGTTGGCTGATGCCTTTGAAGCCATCGTCGGGGCTATTTATCTCGATGCCGGTTACGACCGGACCCGGGAGTTGATCCTGCGCCTTTTTGCGAGTTCCTTTGGCGAATTGGCCGAATTGCCGAACCTCGATAATCCCAAGGGGGAACTCCAGGAGTTGTTGCAGACCAGTTCACCCGAGCCACCCCGCTACGGGTTGATTTCCGTCAGTGGACCGGACCACAACCGTCAGTTTGAAAGCGTGGTCATTCATGATGGCAACGAACTGGGACGCGGCCGGGGCCGGAGTAAAAAACTGGCCGAGAGCGCTGCCGCCGCCGAGGCGTTGCGCCGATTGAAAGAGTCGACGGAGGCTCCGGTGCCTCCAACCGCTTGACGCACCCTGTCCGCACCCTAGGTTCGGCCCGCAGGAATGGAAAAGACTATGAGAAATTTCTCTAGTCCCTACGTCATCGAACAGGATGGCCGGGGCGAACGCGGCTATGATCTCTACAGCCGTTTGCTGAAGGATCGCATCATTTTTCTGGGAACTCCGGTCGACGACATGGTGGCCAACGTCATTGTGGCGCAGTTCCTGTTCCTTCAAATGGCTGACCCCAAAAAGGACATCCATTTTTACATCAATTCCCCGGGAGGCTCCGTCTCCGCCGGACTTGCCATTTACGACACCATGCAGTGGGTGACCTGCGACGTGAACACCTACTGTGTCGGCATGGCCGCCAGCATGGGAGCCGTCCTCCTTTGCGCCGGCACCCGCGGCAAACGGTTTGCCCTGCCCAATTCGGATATCATGATCCACCAGGTTTTGGGAGGTGCCGAAGGCCAGGCCAGCGACGTGGAAATCCGGGTCAAACACATGCTCCGGCTCAAGCACCGGCTCAACGAGATCATCGGTCACCACTCCGGTCAACCGGCAGATGTCGTCGAACGGGCCTGTGATCGCGATAATTTCATGACCGCTGTCGAGGCAAAAGCCTTCGGGTTGGTGGACGAGGTGGTCGCTTCACGCCGGGAGGTTCCCGCCCTGGCCGCTTCGGACGCGAAGTAAATTTGTTGGACGTTTTCGTAGGCACCCCCTAATTCAATTCCGTCATGGCCCGGCCCAATCAGATCACCATGTGCAGCTTCTGCGGTAAAAGCCGTTCGGAGGTGCGCAAGCTGATCGCCGGGCCGGGAGTGTACATTTGTGATGCCTGCGTCACCGTCTGTCAGGGGGTGCTGACAAAGGAGCTCCATACCGAACATCAGAAAGAAACCCGTCGGCTGAACGTCCCCAAGCCGGCCGAACTCAAACGGCGGCTCGACGAGCACATCATTGGTCAGGAAGACGCCAAACGCACCTTGAGCGTCGTGGTCTACAATCATTACAAACGTGTCCTGCATCCTTCGGACACAGAGAATCCAGAGGATTCGGTTGAGCTCCAAAAGAGCAATGTCTTGTTGATTGGCCCAACGGGATCGGGAAAAACCCTCGCCGCTCAGACCATCGCAAAACTCATTGATGTCCCCTTCGCCATCGCCGATGCCACCAGCATCACCGAAGCGGGCTATGTCGGTGAGGACGTCGAAACCATCATTCTTCGACTGCTTCAAAATGCGGACTACGACGTTAAGCGGGCTCAAATGGGCGTCATTTATATCGATGAAATCGACAAGATCGCCCGCAAGACCGAAAACGTCTCCATCACCCGCGACGTATCCGGTGAGGGGGTCCAGCAGGGGCTCCTAAAGATACTGGAAGGAACCGTCTGCAACGTTCCTCCCTCAGGCGGACGCAAGCATCCTCAACAGGATTACATCCGGGTCGACACCACGAATATCCTCTTCATCTGCGGTGGAGCATTTGTTGGCCTTGAGCGCATGGTCCAACGTCGGCTGGGAAGCCGGGTGCTCGGCTTCTCTGCGGGTGTAGGTGTCGAGACCTCACGGAAGTCTTTGGGCGACGCCATGCATCAAATCGAACCTGAGGACCTTCTGGCCTACGGGTTCATTCCGGAATTCATTGGTCGACTGCCGGTGGTGAGCGTCCTCGACGAACTTACCGAGGCTCATCTGGTGCGCATCCTGACCGAGCCGCGCAATTCGTTGGTGAAGCAGTTTTCAAAACTGATGTCCTACGACGGTGTGGCGCTCGATATCACCCCGGATGCCTGCCAGGAACTTGCCGCCCAGGCTCTGAAAAAAGGAACCGGTGCCCGCGCACTCCGGAGCCTGCTGGAACGCGTCATGCGCGACGTGATGTTCGAGATTCCCACCAGCGAAGGGGTTTCCTCGGTGACCATCAACCGCTCCGTGGTGCGTGGCGAGGTGCCACCCCTGATTCATTCCAAGCCGGAAGCTGCAGCGGCCTGACGGTGCACTCGTTGGGGTGCCTTTCAGGTCTCGTTTCAAACCCCGGTCATCGATTTCATCAGCGTTTCCAGAACCATTTCCACGGTGACCGATCGCATGATCGTCTCGATCTGTTCACGGGATCCGGAGATGGGCCGCCCATCATACCGGTAGAAGTCCAAATTCCGACCTCCGACCGCCGGATTGGGGATGAGGGTCCAGTCGTTCCGAAGCGGTAGAATCGGTGGATTGACTGTGGGGGTTTCGATCACCAGTTGCCGTGGGACACGCACCGCCGCAGCCAGATGCATAAAGACTGTGTCGACACTCAGAAAAGCGTCGCAGCGTTTCACCAGCGCCGCGGCTTTGCGCAAGGTCGGTGTTCGAGGCAGGTGCAGTCCGTTTGGAATTGCCCTGGCCAGTTGCTCATGGGCGGCCTGTTCTTCGGGTCCCCCAAAAAGAAGGATATGAAGACCGGGGATGCGAAGCTGCGCCTCGCGGAACAACCGTTGGTAGTGGTCCAGCGGCCAGCGCCTCAATGCCAGGTTCTTGGTTCCGCCAGAACCGACATGCACTCCCAGCAATCGTTGTCCCTCCAATGACTCCGTTTGGATGAACTGCTCGGCAAAGGCTTCCTCGTCCGATGACAGGTAAAGTTCGTAGGAATGAGACGGCAATTGAGGTTTGATCCCCAGGAGCCCGAGGAGCCGGTTGTTGTTTACGACACTGTGAACCGAATAGTCCTGCGGTATCTGATCGGTGACCAACCATCGGTCGAACCAGCCCTGGTTTTCGTAGGAGTGGCTGAGTCGTCGACGGGCGGATATGGCCCGGGCCACGTAGCGATATTCGCGCCGACCCAACGTGTGAACGTTCAGGGAGAGATCGTACTTCCTCCTCCTTAGTGCTGTCAGAAAGCCAAGTGTCGATCTCTTGGAACTAGAAAGAAAGTCGTGTTGGTGGACGGTGTTGAGGTGTGGATTTCCCTCAAGGATTTGGCGCGAGCCCGGCCAGAAGACCAAAGCATCGATTTCGGCTTCCGGGAATTGGACCCGGAGTTCATGAATCAGAGGTGTTGCAATGAGTGTATCTCCGATCCCGGACAAGGCGATCACCAGAATTCGGCGGAATGGAGAAACGTGAAGCACGATGGAACAACCCGATGAGAAGTCTGCTGTTGGGTCAAATGAATGACGCAGCGTTGGATTCACCGCGACAGGTCTGCCTGATACAGCACCACAAATTGGTGCCGCAGAAGAGCGACCTCGGCGACATCCGGATGCTCAATGCTGATGGCCAATGCCGATTTACCCATGGGCCGGCTCAGGAACGGGTAGATGTAGTGGACGTTCAGTTCCGCTTCGAGCAGAGCTTCCAGCATCCCTTGAATTTGATGCTCATAGTCCAACTCGACCACCAGAAGTGTGGTCTCAGTGAACGGGAATTGATGCTTTTCCAGAATCGAGCGGGTGCGATCCGGGTCGTCGACAATCATCCGAAGGATGGTGCTGTCCGTGGTGTCGAGCATGGTCAGCGCCAGGATGTGCACCTCCGGCTCAGCCAGGTGCCGGACCACGTCATGCAACCGCCCGAGGCGATTGGCCATGAATACCGAAAATTGGATGACGGGCTCACGGTCCCGTTCGCGGGCGGTGCGGGGCTGAACCAGTGTGGGCGACGACATGCGTCGTAGTATCCCCCGTTGCCCGCCCGGGGGCAAGACACACACAGTTGACCTTCCCCTAATGGCTTTTCCGTGACTCCCCACGGCTGACCCGGGCATCCTACAGCAAACCCATGCAGCGCCGTGCCGTCATTGATGTAGGGACCAATTCGGTCAAACTGCTGATCGCCGACGTGACTGATGGCGAAGTCCATCCCGTGTGGGAGTGCTCCCGACAGACCCGCCTGGGCCAGGGACTCTACGAGACCGGACTCCTAAGCCATGAGTCGCTGACGGCCACCGAGAACATCGTCCGGCAGTACGCCGCAGATGCCCGTCAACAGGGTGCCGTGACCCTTCGCATCATCGCCACCAGCGCCGCCCGTGAGGCCCGCAACGCTCAGGAACTGGTACGACTCCTGACACAAGCGTCGGGCGTGGTGCCGGAAGTCATATCAGGGGAACAGGAAGCCAGGTGGGCGTTTACCGGGGTCGCCACCCAACCTGGACGATGCCAACTACCACTGCTGGTCCTCGATGTGGGAGGCGGCAGCACCGAATTCGTTCTCGGTCAGAATGACGTCATCAGCTACCAAAAAAGTTTCCCATTGGGCAGCGTCCGCCTTTTTGAGTCGATCCATCCGGGCGATCATCCAGGCAGCGATGGATTCTTGCGGTGCCAGACCGTGTTGAAAGATTTCTTGGGATTAAGTGTCGCTCCAGCCTTGGAACCTGCACTCCTCCAGTTGCCGCCGCAACAGGTGATCGGCGTCGGCGGAACCACGGCTATTTTGGCGCTAATTCGCCATGAGCGGGCCGATTTTGACCGGGCGTTGATCGAGTCCACGGTGCTCAGCATGGATCATCTGGCCGAAATGGTCCGTCAATTGTGGGCACTACCCCTTGCCGAGCGGCGACAGATTCCTGGCCTTCCTCCCGAACGCGCCGATGTCATTCTGACTGGGGCAGCCATTTATCTGGCCATCATCGAGGCGTTTGGTTTTGCCGACTTGCGGATATCCACGCGAGGCCTGCGACATGCCGCTCTCCTGTCATGAATTCCGCCGCGCTCCGAGATGGGGTCCGCCATCTGTTTGAACGCTACGAACGGGAACCCGAACACCCGCTTCATGTGGCAGATCTGGCTCGGCAAGTCCTGGCGGGTCTGATTTCAGCGGGATATGAGCCGGTCGGAGATGCAGACCTTTTGGAGGCAGCAGCCCTGCTGCACGACATTGGCTGGACTGTTTCGGGTTCAGAAGGCTCGGGTCATCACAAAGCCACCGCCCGGTTGATTCGGGAATACAACTGGCCCGGGGTCAGTCAGGCCGATATCGAGCGGGTCGCCCTCATCGCCCGATATCATCGTAAGGCTCTTCCCGCCCTCCACCATCTGGACTACGCCTCTCTGCCCCCCGCCGATCAGCGGATCGTCCGTTTCCTGGGCGGCATCCTGCGGGTCGCAGATGCTTTGGACCGCCGACACCTTCAACGCATCCAACAAGTCACGATTCGTTCCGAACCGTCCGGCCTTCATTTCCTGCTCCAAGGAAGCGACGCATTGGAGTCAGAAACCGAGGCCGCCCAACGGAAGGGGGACCTCCTTCGACAGGAACTGGGAGTGCCGCTCGTTTACCTGAATCTCTAGGCTCGGGAACGTCGTTGGAGAATGGCCCACGCAACCCCACCGAATAGAATCAATCCGCCAGCCAAAGCCACGGTTCTCGCCTTCGCCATCTGTCCACGCTGAACATCCAACAAATCCGGCGTCGAATCTTGGTACGGCAGGGATGCACCGGCGAAATCTCCTTATCCGACCAAGAGAATAATACCGCCGACGAAGGAAATCAGAAACGGACCGATTTTCAACCAATTTGGAGGAAGTGCCCCGGTCCGCCGTTTGGATTCTGGAGCTTCGTTCGGCACTTGATCAGAGATTTTCGCCGCCTGCCCCAATCAACTCTCCGGCCTTGACCGCTATATCCGGGCTGCGCATCAAGGATTCGCCGACGAGGATCGCACCTGCACCTGCTTTCTTGAGATGAACCACGTCCGACCGGGTATGAATTCCACTCTCCGCAACCAGCAGGATCGGTTCCGATGAACCACTGGCTCGTACCCGGTCTGCTAGGCGTTCCGTTGTACCCAAGTCCACCTTGAAGGTCTTCAGGTCGCGATTATTGATTCCCAGCAATCTCGACCCTACCCGGAGGACCCTGTCCAATTCGGCTTCATCGTGGACCTCAACCAACACTGCCAAGCCCGACGCTTCCGCCAGGGCCTGGAAATGAGACAGGTCGTCATCCGAAAGAATGGCCGCGATCAAAAGGATGGCATCCGCACCCCACTCCGCCGCCTCCAATATCTGGCGCTCGTCGATGATGAAGTCCTTCCGCAATAGCGGTAGCGCCACGGACGAGCGAATATCCCGAAGGAACTGAAGCGAGCCCTGGAAAAACGACTCGTCGGTCAGCACTGACAGGCAGCTGGCTCCGGCCGCTTCGTACTCCCGGGCGATCCGGATCGGGTCGAAATCCGCACGAATGATTCCGGCACTGGGAGACGCCTTCTTGACCTCGGCAATCAGACCGACATCGCCGCATCGCGGATGGCGCAAGGCCCCGATGAAATCCCGAACACCGCCGCGTGCACGCAGTCGTTCCCGAATCAAACCCGCGTGCACTTGGCCTAGAGGCAACGACGACACTTCAATTCGTTTTCGATCAACAATCGTGTCGAGAATGTTCCGGCCCGATGCCGCCTGTGGGTCCGTCGCCTTACTCATCGTCGTCCTTCACTCCGGGCATGCGTTTTTGCGGACATCCAGCCCGCAGCCATCCGTTGACGTAAGCATCCAGGTTCCCGTCCATCACACCCTGAACGTCACTCGATTGGATTCCGGTCCGCAGGTCCTTCACCATTCGATAAGGCTGGAACACGTAGCTTCGAATCTGGTTGCCCCAGGAAACACTGCCCTTTTCCCCGTAGAACTTTTCCAGATCTGACTTCATTTGATCGAGCTTCAACGCAAAGAGCTTGGCCTTGAGGAACTTCATCGCGTTCTGCTCATTTTGGGCCTGGCTGCGCTCCTGTTGAGACGCCGACACCAAACCGGTCGGGATATGCGTCAGGCGGACCGCCGTCTCCACCTTGTTGACGTTCTGCCCCCCCTTGCCTCCAGAGCGAAACGTGTCCCGTCGGATTTCACTATCAGGCACCACGATGTCTGAAAGGGTCAGGTCATCCAGTTCGGCAATGACATCCACACTTGAAAAGCTGGTATGGCGACGCTTGTTGGAATCGAAGGGCGAGATGCGGACAAGTCGATGAACCCCGCGCTCGGCCTTGCAAAAGCCGTAGGCATTTTCACCCTGAACCGAGTAAGTGACGCTCTTGAGTCCGGCTTGTTCACCCGGCAGAGCGTCGGTCACTTCGTGTTTCCAGCCCCGCTCATCAAACCATCGGGAATACATCCGCGACAACATCTCGGTCCAATCCTGGGCCTCGGTTCCGCCGGCACCGGCATTGATGCTGAAAATGCAATTCCGCTGGTCATGCGGACCTGTTAGCAACACCACCAACTCAAACTTGTCCACCTCGCGGGTGATGGATGCCAGTTCTGAATCCGCCTCCCGCTGAACTGCGTCCTGCCCTGCAGACGATTCTGCTTCACCCAATTCCAGTAGAACGCGCAGGTCATCCAACTGGCGCTCAAATTTCAGGAACGGCTCGACCTTGCGCTTAAGCGTGTTGGCCTCATCAATCACTTTACGGGCGTTTTCAGGCTGCAGCCAGAACGCCTCGCCCGACATCTGAGCGTCGAATTCAGCCAACCGCTTTTGGGAAGCACCCAAGTCAAAGAAACCTCCGGAGCTGCGCCATTTTGGCGGCCAGAGTGTCGATATTGGACCGGGTAACCTCGAACATGTTTTTGACTTTAGACAACTGCATAGCGCTGGCAAGTCTTATACAAAGGGACAGGTCATTTGTTTGAAGGGACAGGTCATTTGTTTGACACCTTCTCTCCCTTGGCTATCCTCCGTCCATGAGACAGGCTCGCTTGAAGTTGGATTCTGGTGTGGGACCGGCATACTACCATTGCATTTCGCGAGTGGTGGAGCGGCGGATGGC
>CAITXU010000202.1 GCA_903896505.1 uncultured Verrucomicrobiota bacterium
CACCGCCGCCGCCCATCGCTAAAAGGACCAGATACCAGTAGCTGCGAACCACGTGGCTGGCCCCAAACAGAATCTTGGAAGGTAACGGCTGCTTGGCTCCAGCCAGCAACGGTTCGAATTTCGGAACAAAAAACATCAGGGCAGCCACCATGACAGCGGTCCCCAGGCCAGCCAGAAGGGCTGGGTAGATGAGGGCCCCCATGACCTTGCTCCGAAGCTCCTCAAAGCGCTCGATGAACCCGGAAAGGCCACGAAGCACCTCCTCGAGAAAGGCCGCCCTCTCGCCCGCCTGAATCATGGCCGCGTGCAACGGTGGAAAGACATCCGGATATTGCCGGACGGTTTCCGTGAGGGACCGGCCATCCGCCACCGACGCACGGATTTCCTTGAGTAGGTCTTTGAGCGCCAGCGACGGCGTCGACTTGACCAACGAATCCATGGCCCGGAGCAGCGGCACGCCAGAACCAATCAAATCAGCTAGCTGGCTGTACAAGGTTCCAAGTTCACTCGATCGAATTCGACGCCGTTTTGGCTTTCCACCCGTCTTATCATGCCTACTTCGGACCGAAACAGGAAAAAGACGCTTCTCCTCAAGCGACCGCAGGACAGCGGCCTCGCTTTCAGCCTCAATGGTGCCGTTGGTACGAACCCCGGCGGCATTCATGGCGGTATAGAGGAATTGAGGCATTGCCTTTGAGGCACAAGGAACCAGATTTCAGGACCGTTGAACAGAGGGATTCGCGCCACACCCGCTGTTGGTACGCCCCAGAAGAAGTCGGCGGTGCCTCTTGGTAGGCCACCCTGAAACTCAGACATCCCTAGGACACCCAAAGGGATCACAGTAGCGCGACCAAATGGGAAATCCATTGATAAGAAATGGGGTTGCGACGCGTTGCAGTTTCTGTATTTTATTTAAGCAAAGGGCGGAGACATCAACATGGAATCCTTACGGTTGAATCCTAAATTAAACGATACAGTACTGAACATCTTTCGTACATCCTATTTCACTAATCTTATATTGATGTCCTTGTCCCCTACGTATTGATTGAATTGGGGTCCAATTATCGAATAATGCATGTCGCGTTCGCCGCCGGGCTTTTGATTACATTGGTAAACGGAATTTCCAATTCACTGTTAAACAGCGAAGGATCACCTTTGGTTCATTTCAAAACAGGGGTGGCTTTGGGAGTGACCATAATTCATTTGTCGATGGCTGTCTATGTGTCGAATCATGCTTACGCAGATGACCTCATTAAATATTACGGACGCCCAAGTGTTTTATTGGCGATTACATTGTACAATGCGTTCTCGAAGGCACCGTACTTATTTTTCAACATCAGAAGTCAACAAAATCGGAATGGAGAATCCAAGAAATGGTGGATTCAAATCTAAGAACTAGGCAGATTTTATCAGATGGACACCGGCTCCACCCTCAGGTCCCTCAACCCAAAGATGTCTGACCCATTTAGGAACTTGAACCGCCGCGCCCCATCCTTGCGCTTGGGTCCGAACCGTTGGCGATGATCCTCAAACACCTGATTGACCCAACCCCGACTCCCAATCACCGCTCCATCCGTAAAATACCGCACCCGACACCGCACATAATCCCCCCATCCCAACTTCCCCTTCTGCGCAAAGACCTCCCGAACTTTTTCTGCTGAAATGCCAGCCCGGAGGGCGGGGCCATCGGGTCCCTGCACTCCTTCGGTCATTCCTTCCCCAAATACCCACAACCGATACCGGGCCATGGACTCGGTCAGATTGCTGTCTTCCCGGTCACCGGGGTCGATGATGCCCCGAATCCCCTCCCTGGCCACTCGCAACCCCGCCACCGCAGCGGCATACCCGCTCCAGCGATACTCCTTGGGGTCTCCAGTCAATCGAGCTCGAATCGGATTGAGGTCGATATAAGCTGCCACCCGAGCCAGGGAATCACGTGAACCCTCTACCAGCACGCTCTTGAAGCGTTCCTCCCACAATGTGCCCTTGCGCCGATGCCAGCGGTTAAACCACTGGGTGAACCGTTGCTTGAGCAGCTTGATGTAGGCACTCACATCCCACATCTGAGCGTATAACCCAGTACGCCACTGCTGCCGTTGTTCCTCCGGCCAGTTCACCATCAGCTTGCGCTGACTCTCAGCCGCATCCTCCCCATGGACCATGGCATAAAGCCGAAACAGCTCCTCGTCCCCAGGAAGAACCTCCGGACGCTGAGACACTTCCACGAGGATATGGAAGTAATTGGACATGATGCAGTAGGTGAGCACCCGTACCCCGCAGAACCCGGCGTACGCCTGCATCCAATGGACAAACTGCTCCTTCTCATTGGGACCAAACGCCAGACGCCGTTCCACCACCCGCGAGATGCAATGGTAGTACGCCGGTCCCACACCAGAATCCAACTTCAGCCGAGCCTGTCGCATGAGAGAAAGGTACCCAAGTCGAAGGAGATGTCAAACAAATGACCTGTCCCTTTGTATTAAAATTCCAGTCTGGAGCTGAATGGAATTCCCTTCACTATTGTGACCATGTCGAGTTTATCCGATTCGGTCAGGACGGTGATCATCACGGGAGCGGGGAGTGGTGTGGGACGAGCCACGGCCGTTGCCCTTCAGGGGCTGGGCTGGCGATTGGTTCTGGTTGGACGGCGACGCGAGGCCCTTGAAGAAACAGCAGCCATGTGTTCGGGTCCCAGCACAGCCCCGTGGGTTTGTCCTTGCGATGTCGGAAACGCCGAAGCTGTCACAGAATTGGGGCGGCGGGTTGAGCAGGAGTTGGGCGGGGCGCAAGCTCTCGTAAATGCGGCGGGGACCAACGTTCCACACCGGGCTCTTGAAGTGCTATCGGCGGAAGATTACGAGGCGATGTTCGCGACCAATCTGCATGGGTCCTACTACTGGACTCAGGCCGTGCTGCCGGGAATGCGCAGACGGGGTCAAGGAACGATCGTCAACATTGTTTCGGATGCTGGAAAACAAGCCAGCCCCAAGGCGGGGCCCGGTTATGTGATGACCAAATTTGGATTGGCCGGATTGACCCAGGCAATCAATGCGGAAGAGAGGCCTCGCGGGATTCGGGCTTGCGCGATCTTTCCAGGAGATATTGATACCCCGTTGCTGGACAAGCGACCGGTGGTCCCTGACGCCGTCGCCCGGGCACGAATGATGCAACCGGAGGACATCGCCGCCTGCGTGGTTTTGTGCATCACTCTGCCTTCGCGAACAGTTGTTGAGGAACTGCTGGTTCGGCCTCGCTAGTTTCGGGCTGCCGAAATCAAGCCTTTTTAAAAGGTTCCACCTTGACATTCTGTCGCAGTTACAGCTAACTCCCCATTCAAGAGGTACGCTTCCCCTCTACGCAGAAACAGGCTGGAGAATGAATCGAATTTTTAACAGGACACTTATTACCGCACTGGCGGCTTCATGCGCACTGCTCGGACAGGTTCACGCCCAAGTCATCAGCACGACTCCCGCCGGCGGGACCGCCCCTGGAGGTGGGTCTCCAAAGTTTGGTGATACGGGGATTACCCAGTCGTATTTGGCTGTATATGGTCCCGCCAATATCATCAATCTGTCCGTTCCCGAGCCGTCCACCACAGGGTTGGCAGTAGGCGCTGGCTTGATTTCGATGGCTCTGGTTCGGTTCAGTGTTCGAAACAAGAAAAGTCGTCGGTAATCGTTGCGGGTCGCGCAGTGCGACGGGTGCTTGGGGTCGCCATCAAATTTTAGCCTCAGGAGATTTATGCGAGTGTTCATACTGACGCTCGCCTTCTGACTTCCCCACCGGCCAAGGGACCACTACGCTGTTGTCCCAAATGGACACCGACCCGATTGTGGAAGTTCGGGGACTGACGAAGATTTATCGTCAGGGCGAAACCAACATTGTCGCCCTCAATCAAGTCACTGTTGGAATTCAGCCGGGGGAGTTTGTAGTCCTGATGGGCCCATCGGGTTCCGGCAAATCGACTCTCCTCCACCTCATCGCAGGTATTGATCGTCCCACCAGCGGCGACGTATTGGTCCGCGGGATCAATGTGGCTGCATTGAATGAGTCCAGATTAGCGGAATGGCGAAACCGGAACGTCGGATTCGTTTTTCAGAGCTTCAATCTGATACCGGTCCTGACGGCGGCGGAAAATGTCGAATTGCCACTGCTTTTAACGGGCCTAAACGCCAAACGTCGCCGGGAGCATGTGGCGGCGGCATTGGATTTAGTGGGATTGACCGAACGAGCGCGGCACTTGCCTCGTCAACTTTCGGGAGGACAGGAACAGCGAGTAGCCATTGCCCGGGCGTTGGTGACCGACCCACTCCTTGTCGTAGCCGACGAACCGACTGGAAATCTCGACGCCAAATCGGCCCATGATGTTCTGGGCATACTCCAGTCACTCAGCCGGGAGGCGGGTAAGACGGTGATCATGGTCACCCATGACCCCAAGGCGGCGGCATTCGGGAGTCGCCAATTGCATCTGGAGAAGGGCGAGATCGTCGCGTGACCATACTGGCCGCGTTTAGTCATGACGATTTTAGGATTCATCCGAAAAAATGCGCTTCGCAACCGGCGCCGAGCCCTGCTCTCGGTAGGGAGCGTCGCGGTGAGTCTCTTTCTCCTGGTCACCCTCATGACACTGATACGGGAGCTGACCATTCCCCCGGAAGATGTGGGTGCTTCTTTGCGCCTCGTGGTCCGTAACAAGGTTTCTCTCGCTCAGCCCCTGCCTTACAAGCAATTGAGCCTGCTGGATCGCATCCCAGGAGTTGTGGCTGTCACTCCCTTCACCTTCTTCGGTGGAAATTATCGGGACGAAAAGGTGACATCGTTTGCGCAATTTGCCGTCGATCCGGTGCGATTCACGAACGTCTTCGTCGAGTCCCGCAGTTCTCCGGGGCAAATTGCCGCCTGGATTGCCAATCGGACCGGATGCCTGGTGGGCATGGACACGATGCGTCGATACGACATGAAGGTGGGCGACAAACTGAAACTCACCGGAACGTTTTATCCGTGCGACTTGGAATTGAAGATCGAGGGAACCTACCAAGGCTCCGTCGATGATCGGACGGTGTTTTTTCATCACAAGTACCTCGATGAATTAACCGGCGATCCGGGTTCGGTGGGAACGTGGTGGATACGAGTCGCGGCGGCGGATGCGTCGGGCGACGTGGTGAGTGCGATCAACCGGACGTTTCAAAACACGTCAGCCGAAGTGAGGGCCGAGAGCGAGCGTTCCTTCCAGATGAGTTTTGTCAGCATGTGGGGAAATATTCAGGTGCTGATTGAATCCATCTGTTCTGTGGTTGTCTTC
The DNA here is from genome assembly GCA_903896505.1 of uncultured Verrucomicrobiota bacterium. Taxonomy (GTDB): domain Bacteria; phylum Verrucomicrobiota; class Verrucomicrobiia; order Limisphaerales; family UBA9464; genus CAILNN01. The sequence continues at coordinate 5,303 of CAITXU010000202.1, forward strand.
ACTCTCATGCTGGTCACGGTCAGCACAATGAGCATGGCCATCCGCGAGCGTTTCCGGGAGTTGGCCATCCTCAAGGCCATTGGCTTTCGGCGCCGGGAAATATTCACCTTTATCCTGGCCGAAAGCTTCGGATTGGCGGCGCTGGGTGGCCTCATTGGAATTGGCGGGGCTGCGCTCTTCTGGGGCTTGTTGGATGTCCAGAAGCTGAGTAACGGCTTCCTGGTCTATTTTGAGGTCGTGCCTCGAACGATGGCCAGGGCCGCCCTGGTAGCCGCCCTTTTGGGGGTGGTCTCCGCCATCGGCCCAAGTCTGGCAGTGGCCAGGACCAGCGTGGTGGAGGGCTTGAAAACGCTCGATTAACACCAGTCATGGTCATTCCCCTTCGTTATCATGTTCGCAATGTCGTGGTCCGATGGAGGTCCACAGTGGCCACCCTGCTCGGCATCGCCCTGGTCGTGGCCGTTTTTGTCCTGCTTCGTTCCCTGGCGGCCGGCATTGAGAAGAGCAGTGCCCAGACCGGTGATCCGCGAAATATTCTTGTGGTCCGAAAAGGGTCCCAAGCCGAATCGAGCAGCCTGGTGACCCGCGAACAATTGCAGGCGTTGCAATATTTGAAAGGCATCGCCCTCAATGCCGAGGGCAAACCGCTGATTTCTGCAGACGTCATCACCCTGATTTCAGCCCCGCGTGCCGGAGGAACCGGGGAAGCCAATCTGTTGATTCGCGGTGTGACGTCCCGGGGACGTGAGTTGCGCCCCCAGGTGCATCTGACTACGGGCCGCTGGTTGGAGCCTGGGAAGCGCGAGGTCGTGGTCGCCGAGAATCTGGCGAGGCGCTTTGCGGGCCTGGAAATGGGTGGAACCCTCAAGGCGGGCATGGGGCGACTCAAGGTGGTTGGACTTTTCAATGGCGGTGGAAGCGCCTACGACTCTGAAGTATGGATGGATGCCGACGAAGCCCGGCTCCTTTTTGAACGCGAAATGTATTCGAGCCTCATCCTTCGTCCCATCGACGACGACGCTTACAGAAGTCTGACAAACACCATTGAATCCGATAAGCGGTTTGCGCTTCGGGCGGAGCGGGAGGTCGATTACTATGCCCAGCAGACTTTGACAGCCGTTCCCATCAAAATCCTGGCCAGCCTCCTGGGCTCGGCCATGTCGATTGGTGCCGTTTTCGCGGCGATGAACACGATGTATGCCGCCATCGGTTCTAGAACCCGGGAAATTGGCACCCTCCGGGTGCTGGGCTACTCCAAGATGTCCATCCTTTGTGGCTTTCTGCTCGAAGGCGGATTACTGGCGTTGCTGGGCGGTTTCATCGGAGTCGCCGTCTCCTATGGGCTTTACCAGTATGTCATTCTTCGAGGAATCACCTTCGGTACGATGAATTTTCAGTCCTTCAGTGAGACCATCTTTCAGTTCTCGATGCCGCCCGCCTTGTTGCTCCTTGGCCTTGCCTTCAGCGTTGTCGTCGGCCTGATTGGGAGCATTTTGCCCGCCTGGCGTGCGTCACAAATTCCCGTCATTTCGGCTTTAAAGTCACTATGAACAACCAGCGATTGGCCCAACTACGGATAGAGCCGGACGAAAAAGGGCATCGCCGTGGAACATGGTGGGTCATCCTTCTGGTGGTCCTTTTGCTGGTGGGCACAGCCATAGGCCTTTCGTTGCCACAAAAAAGCGATCAGACACGAGTGGTCGGCGGCTCTTCGCGCGAAGCGACGGTCGCCCGGGCAGATCGCGACTTATCGAAACGACCCACGGTGGAAGCGGATGCCCGGGCAAAAGCCACCGGTGCGATAACGAAGGGAGACAGCAAAACCAGCGAACCAGTAGCGGCCCAGGATCGGGTTGCAGGGGCCCTGCTGACCTTCTCGGGACATATCGTTGCCCATGAGCGCATTGAACTCAGCCCGCGGTTCATGGGCGTGGTGGCATGGATTGGCGTTAAGAAGGGCGATGTGGTGAAAAAGGGAGACATCGTCGTGAGACTCGATGACTCGGAATACCAGGCACGCCTCGCGGAGAACGATGGTCAACTCGCCGTGGCGCGGGTTTCATTGGAGAAGGCCCGACTCGACCTGGAGCGGACTGAAGCACTCTTCAAGAAACAGGTGGAAATGGCCAAGACCCTCGACGACGCCCGACTGGCCGTCCGGTCTGCCGAGGCACAAATCGTGCAGATTCAGGGTGCCCGAAAACTGATTGAAACCTGGATCGACTGGTGTGTGATTCGTTCGCCGGTCGACGGGGTGGTGCTCGAAAAACTGGCCAAGGCCAACGAACTGGTATCGCCGCAAACTTTCGGCGGAACCCGGGGCCCGAGCACCTCGTTGCTGGCTGTGGCCGACTTGAATGACCTTCAGGTTGAAGTGGACGTCAGCGAAGAGGCCCTGGCCAAGATTGGCATTGGACAGAAATGCAAGGTCAGTCCCGAGGCATACCCGGAACTGCAGTATGACGGGCGCGTGGCAGAAATTGCTCCGGAGGCCAACCGGGCCAAGGGAACCCTGCAAATCAAGGTACAAATCGAGCACCCCGACCGCCACTTGACCCCGGAATTAAGCGCAAAAGTCGATTTTTTGCCGTAGGATTGAGCGGTGATTGATAGGGCCCAACCGCCGGGACGTTCCAAAAAACTCTCCCTCGACGAAAAGTTTCCCTTGCACACCGGGAGTTCAACCCTATGCTGCCCGCCCTTTAACGAGTCGAACTCAGGCTATTTATGCGTCGCCCCAAGGGTATCAAAACAAAAAAATCGGTGGCGAAGCGCTTCAAGATCAGCGCCCGCGGCAAGGTGATGAGCCGCCATTCCGGCATGCGTCACTTGCTCTCCGGCAAGTCGTCGAAGCGTCGTCGTCGTCTCGGCAAGTGGAAGCAACTCCACGAAACCGACGTATACAAGATCAAACAGAGCCTTCCGTTTTCGCACTAAACGGTCCCGCTAAAACCATTTTCGCACTAGAACGCCATGCGTGTTACCAATGCCCCAGCATCCCGGAAACGCCGGAAACGGATGCTCAAGCTCGCCAAAGGCTATCGCCTTAAGCGCAGCAAACTCTACCGCTACGCCAGCGACGCCGTCGATCACGGCCTGAAGTATGCCTACCGCGATCGCCGCCGTAAGAAGCGGGAGTACCGGTACCTCTGGCAGGCTCGTATCAATGCCGCTGCCCGTCCGGCCGGTATCACCTACAGCCGCCTCATTGAAGGCCTGAAGGCCGCCAGCGTCACTCTGGACCGCAAGGCCCTCGCCGACCTTGCTGCCACCGACCACGATGCCTTCCTGGAGCTGGTCAAGACCGCCCTCAACGGGCTGGCAACCAAGGCCGCCGCTCTCAAGGCCGTCGCCGCTTAGTCGGCGCTCTTTGGATCACCGGCCTCCGGTGAAACAAATTTCCCGCCCAGGGACGCTTTCCAACGAAAGCGTCCCTTGGTTTTTTTGTTCCTAGTGACGTCCGCCGCGAGGCGCTACAAGTGGGAATGCGCTCGCTGAAGGCTATTGCGGCCATGGCATCCAACCGGGTCATCGGGAACCACGGTAAAATTCCCTGGCATCTCCCGGCGGACTTTCGGTGGTTCAAACAAAACACCCTGGGACAGGTCGTCGTCATGGGGCGCAAGACCTTTGAGTCCATTGGTCGACCTCTTCCTGGTCGCCAAACCATTGTATTGAGCCGTAGTCTGACTCATTTGCCCACCGTCGCCGTGGCACGGTCAATCGAGGACTTGCTCCCCATGATCGAGGACGATCCCCGCGAAATCTGGGTGGCGGGAGGTGCCGAGGTTTATGCCCTACTGCTGCCCCATTGCTCGGACCTGTTCATGACTCACGTCAAACAGGAGGTCGCTGGTGATGCCCTGTTTCCCCCGTTTGAGGACCGGTTTGTCCGGTTGGGCGAGGTCGAGGACACCCCGGAGTTTACCCTTGTCCACTACCAGAACCGAAATCGATTGTTGGCTGGATAGTTGTTCCATGGTTCGCGCGGCTTCAATCATGGCGAGTTGTAGTCAACCGGGAGATAATCCAACATCCCTTTATGTTTTCACGCATCCAAGCCCGTTCGTTCCGCTGCCTCAAGTCGGTGGACCAGACACTTGGTCCATTTCGCGCGCTTGTAGGTCCCAACGCGAGCGGAAAGACCACCTTTCTGGATGTCATCGGATTTCTAGGTGACCTCGTTCGAAACCGCGGAGAGGTGATCATTACAGTGCGCGAACGAAGCAGCAGTTTTGAGAAACTGCTGTGGATGGAAAAGGGTCAATCATTTCAGCTGGCATTGGAGGCAGGTATCCCGGAGGGGGTGCACAGGCTGCTGGCCAAAGACAAACAAAGGTTTACGCGTGTCCGGTATGAGGTGGAAGTTGGCCTCGATCCCGAAAGTAACGAGATCGGTTTGAACCATGAAACCCTCTGGTTGAAGGAACCTGATTTTGAGAAACAGCCAGTTCAGCGGAATCTGTTCCCAAGTCCTCAGCCACCAAGTCAAAGTCTCATCAATAAACCACAAAAGGGCCAAAAGGCAGCACTTACCAAGACTCCTGGCGGCAACGATAATTTTTATACAGAAGGGCGAAAGTCCTACATGCCATCGTTTAAGCTGGGAAGGGGCAGGTCGGCGCTTGCAAACATACCAGCCGACACTGAAAGTTTCCCGGTCAGCAGTTGGTTTCGCGACCTACTGGAAAAGGGTGTTCAACCCTTTATACTGAACAGCCAATTCATGCGTCAGCCGAGCCCACCAGGCATGGGAAGACGCTTTCAGACCGATGGTTCCAACCTGCCATGGGTGGTTCAAGAGTTGCGGCGCGACGAGGGGCGATTCCAAGCATGGCTAGACCATGTTCGCACAGCTCTGGAAGATATTAAAGATGTGGACACAGTTGAGCGTCCGGAGGATAAGCACCGGTACCTTGTGATCGAATACATGAATGGGGCAAAGGTTCCTTCCTGGTTGGCTTCTGACGGCACGCTGCGATTGTTAACTCTTACAATTCCAGCATATCTTCCCGATATCAGGGGAACTTTCTTGATCGAAGAGCCCGAAAACGGAATTCATCCCCGTGCCATCGAAACTGTTTTGCAGTCGTTATCCTCCATCTACAAAAGCCAAGTGCTCCTCGCCACCCACAGTCCGGTTGCGTTGAATATGCTGGAGGCACGCGACATTCTATGTTTTGCAAAAGACATAGATGGAGCGACCGACATTGTCTCGGGTGACCTTCATCCCGCCCTGCGGCAGTGGAAAAAGGGGGAGCCCGACTTAGGCTTGCTGTTTGCCTCAGGAATTCTGAGTTGATTATCCGCCATGAAAGACCTCGTGATTTTAGTGGCTGACAAAAATGCTGAATTTGCCCTGAAAGGTGCGATCGTGCGTCACCAATCTCTCGGCATTCGAGCAATCGATTTCGAAGTTCTTGTACATCCGGGAAGGGACGGCGGAGCGCGAAAGACCGGACCGGAGATTCTGGCCCGGGATCGACATCGTTCCAGGCACGCCCTACTTGTGCTTGATTTTGAGGGGTGTGGAACTGAATTGCCGAATGCATTATCACTTGAGGAGCAGCTCGACGGCCGCCTGGCAGAGCACTGGGATCGTAAAGCCAAGTCCATTGTGATTGAGCCGGAGCTAGATGTCTGGATTTGGGGCTCGGATAATGCGGTCGAAGGTACGATTCAATGGACCGAAGGAATACGACTGCGCGATTGGTTAAAAAGAGAAGGCCATGCATTCGATGCCAATGCCAAGCCAAAGCGCCCTAAAGAGGCTTTGGAGGCCGCTCTTAGAGTTTCTTCATTACCGCGCTCTTCCGCTCTCTACCGTAAAGTTGCCCAGAACATTAGCCTTCGTCGTTGTGTTGATCCGGCGTATATTCGTTTGCACAACCAACTCCTATCATGGTTTTCCGTTTGACCAATGACGATTCCTTTGGGCACTTCTTTTGATCTTCTTACGCGCTTGTGATTCCGATCTATGGACGACCCTTTGGAAACATTCCCCTTTGGATTTCAGTCTTTGGCAGCATCTTGACACCTTGCTCTTGGGCCGCCTCCGAACTGTTTGCCTGGGACGATTTTACCAACTGGAGCAGGGCTGCCCACGGAACCGATGGCGGAATGAGTTACTTTTCGCCATGGGTCACCAATTCCCGTCCATGGAAGGAGCTGATCGTTTCGTGGAATCTGAAGGGGCCTTCATTTGTCCGAATCGAAGTGACTGCCTATCGCCAGGAGAGATTCGTCGGCACCTATTGCCTTGGGCAATGGACGCTCACACCCGAAGGCAAGCGCACCCGAAGCAGTGGGGATGCCCAGCGGACCACCAACGGCTACGTGGCGACCGATACTCTGCTGGTCAACGGGGGATTGGATGTTTTCCAGGTCCATGCCATCACCCACGACTCGAAATCGAAGCTCAAGTTTCTCACGGTCTGTGTCAGTGACGCTGAACCTGCGGTGGTTCCCCTGCCCCGCCTGCCCACCACGGCTTTGCCCGTTCCGGAGAAATCCCAGGCTGACTTTCCCGAGGGAATCGACAAGTGGTGCAGCCCGACTACGACTGCCATGCTCCTCGATTATTGGGCTACCAAGAAAAATCGACCCGATTGGCGGCACACGGTTCCCGAAACGGCTGCTGCTGTATTCGACCCGGGATGGCCGGGCACCGGCAATTGGCCATTCAATATGGCATTCGTGGGGTCGCATGCTGGTCTGCGCGGGTGCGTTGCCCGGGCGAATCGCCCGCAAGATTTGGTTTCCTGGATTGAGGCGGGATATCCAGTCGGTGTTTCTGTGAGTCTTACCCTCTTGAATGGTGGACCGAAACCGACGCCCGGAGACGGCCATCTCATTGTTGTTTGTGGGGGAACCAGCGATGGCAAGGTGGTCATTGCCGACCCGGGACGGGCCATGGTCCGGGTCCACCGGGAAATCGACCCCGACACCTTCATGCGGGCCTGGGCTTATTCAGCCTATACCGCCTATCTGGTCTGGCCCGAGGACCAGTCGCCGCCTGATTGGGCTGGGGCGCATCTGGGCAGTGAACACCCCAAGAATCTGGATTTGCATCAAGAACATGAACCGGTCAGGCAGACCGGCGGCCATCCGAAGTAGCGCAGGTTTCCACACTTGTCGGGATGTCGGCAAGTCCCGCTGCGCTCTGTGGTTGACCCTCAGGACAGTGACCAAGAGTTGGACCACAGAGAGCTCAGAGGGCTCAAAGAACAACCTGATTTCGATGGCGTACGTTTGAGTCACGCGGACGGGTCAAACGTTGTTGATTGGAAGCATCCCACCCGTGGCGATCCGGGGTCAGGCCGGGTATAACTGGGGGGCGGAGGTGGCACGGACCGCCGCAGCTCGGACGGAGCCTCGGTCCTGCGGACGGCCGATTCGCTTCGCGCCTGCGGATGAACGGTGGTTTCGAACCGCCGCGGCTCGACCGAGTCTCGCCCTACCGATGTGACTTTGATTCAATAGGTTGCAGACGAAGCGACCGGTGAAAAGAAAAGCGGCTAATTGGAAGGTAGGAATGTCTGCACTACGGCGCGGTGGTCGGTTCATGGAGAGCATCCAGAGGACGGCAAAGTGAGGTTGTAACGAATGCCTCGCGTTGGCCGAAGACGAGTGCAACTTCAACTCCGGTTGTTCATTCCCAACTCGCGCCGAAGTTTTTCGTGGTCCAATTCTCCTTCCCACTTGGAGACGACAACCGTAGCGACGGCATTGCCAATCAGGTTGGTCAGGGCGCGGGCTTCGGACATGAACCGATCGACACCGAGCAAAAGAGTCAAACCCGCCACCGGCAGGGAGCCCGTGGCCGTCAGAGTGGCTGCCAGGGTCACAAAGCCACCTCCCGTGACGGCGGCGGCTCCTTTGGACGTCAATAGCAACACCGCCAGCATGGCCAACTGTTTTTCCAACGGCAGGGGAGTGTCCGTGGCTTGGGCGATAAAGACCGCAGCCATGGTCAGATAGATGCAGGTGCCGTCGAGATTCAGCGAATAGCCCGCCGGTAGCACCAGACCCACCACGGATTTGCCACAGCCCAATTGCTCCATGCGCAGGAGCATACGGGGCAGCGCCGACTCGGAAGTGGACGTCCCCACCACGAGCAATATTTCCTCCCTCAGATACCGCAGCAACGGCCACAACCGCAGCCCAAGCAGGCGAAGGACGGAGCCCAATCCCACGACGATGAAAAGTCCACAGGTGACATAGACGCAGGCCATCAATCGAGCCAGAGAAACGAGACTGTGGAGTCCAAACTTGCCAACCGTATAGGCCATGGCGCCGAGGGCCGCCAGAGGGGCAAAGCGCATCACGATGGCCACGACGCCCATCAGAACTTCCGAAAGCCGCTGGGTAAGGTCCAGAACCACCTGTCCACGAGGGCCCAGCCTCACCAGTGAAGTACCGACGAGCAATCCCAGAACCAGGACCGGTAACACGTCGCTGGAGGCGAAAGCACCGACTGCCGCTTCTGGAATCAAATTGAGAAAATAATCGGCTACCGTCAATTTCTTGGCCGCTGCCGCATAGCCCTGAACCGCAGACGTATCCAGAGATTCCGGATGGATATGCAGTCCATCCCCAGGCCGAACCAGATTGACCACCACCAACCCCAACACGAGGGCGACGGAAGTGGCAGCTTCAAAGTAAAGCAGCGTCTTGAGCCCCATGCGTCCGACCTTGCGGAGATTCCCGACTCCACCGATTCCCGAAACCAGGGTCAGAAAGATTATCGGCGACATCAACGCCTTGATCATCTTGATGAAGGCGTCGGCCAGCGGCTTTAGTTCAACGCCCCAATCGCTCCGGAAATGCCCTACAGCCGCCCCAATGAAAATGGCGATGAGGACCTGGACATAGAGGCTCTTGAGGTGACGCATGGAATCGGGGTTGCGAGAGAGCACCTTTGTCGGGCAAGCCCAATTTCGCAACCCCTACTTTCCCACCCCCCGGTGGTGCGGACGAGACGTCCGCGCTCCAGTCAAAGCCATGCGGGCGAGCCGCCCGCGCTCCCGGTTACTTTGACTTCTTCATCTTCCAGGCCATCTGGAGCATCTCCAAATTGTATGGTTCAACGATGGTTTTTTCGGTCGAGTAAAGATACAACGCGCAGCGATAGACATGGTTGGCAACGCTGATGACATAGCTGAACACGATCATACCGACCAGCCAGAGGGCTCCCGTGACTCCGATAATCCAAAAATTCCCCGTGACCATGGAAACCGTGAAGGCCAGGCCGAGGAAGACAAACGAACCCAAGGTCAGCACCAAACCTCCCAACTGCACGCCTGCAAACCCAATCAGTGCCTCTCCCCAGGTTTGTTTCAACGTTAAGGCGGATTTCTTCAACATGTGAAAGGGATTGACGGACTCCGTGTCCGTCACCACCACTGGAATAACAAAGATGGAGGCCACGCTCCAGGCGGTACCCACCAGGCCCAACACCAGCTTGCCGATGATCCCGACCCGTTCTTCGAGCTGGCGAATGACGAGACCGACCAAGCCGGCAAACGAGGCCCAAAGCAGAACCGCCTGCCATCGGGTCAAAGCGTAAAGAAGTCCGCGACGGATGGACACTCCGTCACCCCGGAGTGACGCCAGAATCTCATGATAGAAGGCCACATTGAAGTAGGTGGCCAGGATCATCGACACCAGGTAGGCAGCCGCAAGATAGGCCATACCTAATGGGGTTAGTTGAACATTATTTTCCGAATCGGCACCGCCATGACCAGGACGATGGGCTCGCCCGAATCGATGGTGGGCGGTCGATGGAGGTGTCGCAGGAACTGATCCATTCGACAGGGCAGTCCCAGAGGAAGGGTCGACTGCAGCGGAATCACCCTGAAACACGCTCTCCCAAACCGCCTGCCAATGTTGAGGCTGGGTATAGCGGTAACCGGTGGGTTGCAGCGCCAGCGGGCTCATGAAGAACAGCAGAATGACGGCGGTGAAAACGGTGGTCACCACCGGGAACACCAGCAATTTGGGGTACTGCTGGAGAACGCTGACCGAGGCCCGAAAGAGTTGCCAACTGCGTGAGAATTTTTCGACGAGGTTCATAGCATGAGTGGATGTGCTGGTTGTCAGTGAATATCGCTGGCTCGCCTGACGGTATTGGAATTACTTTGTTAATTTCCAACGTTTCCCTGTGGTTTTGTCAAGACCCGGGTCACCCCCATCCCGGACGCACCGGGACGCCGGGTCATGTGACCCGGCCTAAAACACAACGGTTCCCATGGCTAGGCCGCCGTTGAACGGGTGCGGTTTGAAACATCCCATCACTTGGAATGATAGTTGGGGTAGACAGGCCGACGCTGTTTGACCGGAGGATTCTTCGCCAGGCTGTCGAGGGCAATGGCCATGGCTTTTTCCAGCTGAAGATCGTGACCCTCACGCCAGGCCTTGGGGTCATATTCCACTTCGACATCAGGGGCGATGCCGACATTTTCAACCTCCCATTCGCCTTTTGTTCCGTAAATAGCCCAATGCGGCGCGGTGATATGGCCTCCATCCAACAGAGGTGGATATCCGCCGATTCCGATCAATCCGCCCCAGGTCCGTTTTCCCACGAGCGTGCCAACGCCGGCTTTTCGGAATAGCCACGGCAAGGCGTCGCCGCCAGACCCGGCAAACTCATTGATCAACATCACCTTGGGACCGGGGGTTGCGCCGAGAGGGAAGGAAAGGTCCTCCCCTTCGCGGGTGGTGGAGTAGTTCATGACGGTGCGGCGGAGGTAATCGACCACATAATCGGCGATGAGACCTCCGTGGTTGTACCGCTCGTCGATGACAAATCCGGACTTATCGATTTGAGCGAAGAAATAGCGATTGAAGCTGGTGTACCCTTCGGCTGCGGTGTCGGGCACATGCACATAAGCAATCTTGCCGTTGCTCAATCGGTCCACAGTGCGCCGATTGTCCTCGATCCAGGCGTGGTAGCGGAGGGCGTGATCGTCGGAGATGGGCTTGATTTTGACATCCCGGGCACCGGTGCCGTCGGGGTTGTTCCCAACCCGCAAGGTGGTTGCCCGTTCGGCTTTATCCTGGAAGCGGGCGTAAATTTCCTCGTTGCCGGTCAATTCGACGCCATCGACGGCCAACAAGTAATCGCCCACCGCCACATTGACCCCTGGTTCCGTGAGTGGTGCCCGCAGGTCCGGATTCCAGTTTTCGCCGTTAAGAATGCGGGAAAACCGATACCGACCATTTTCCACGATGAAGTCTGCTCCCAATAGGCCGACCTTGACCTTGGGTGGGCTTGGCATGTCTCCCCCGCCCACGAACATGTGACCCACCGAAAGTTCCCCGAGCATCTCTTCAAAGAGGTAGTTCAGGTCGAAGCGACAAGTCAGGGCATTTAAATAAGGCCGGTACTTGGCCGCTGTGGTGGCCAAGTCGAGACCGTGATAATGCGGGTCGTAAAAGAAATCGCGCTCGATACGCCAGACTTCGTCATACATCTGCTTCCATTCAGCCCGTGGATCGATGGCCAACTGGACATCCGCAAATTTCAAACCGCCTTCACCCGGTTTGGGTGCAGCATCGATACCCGAGATAAACCATCCATCATCCTTCTGATAGAGCAGTTTTTCCCGCTTATCCGCCAGGGAGAACCCCTTAATCCCTTCCAACCATTTTTCGGATTTCCTCTTGGACAGGTCGAACTTGTGCAGAGTGAGTTCGGGTCCTTCCTCGCCCTCCAGCGGGTCCACCGTCGGCCCTTCGATCACCCAGAGGCTATTGGATTTACCGGCCACGATCCCGAGGTAGTTTTTTGCCGGCATGGGCACGGCCACGATGCGTTGGTCGAGGTTTTCCAGATCAATTCGCACCGCGACAGGGGATGAGTTGGTTGAGACACCGGGTACGGACTCGTCCTTTTTTAGCGAATCGGGGGCTTTTGCCGTGTCGGGCACCTCTGGTTTAGCATCAGCACCAGCTGGTTTATCTCCCTCTTTGGGTTTCTCCCCCTGCTTTGACTTTTCCGGTTTGTCTCCTTCGACCTTCTCCTCGTCGCTTTCCATGGCAAAAGGCGAGGGAAGTGTCTTATCAAGAACCAGCAAATACAGGCTCCGGGTCACCGGGTGATTGATGGCGGAGAGGTCACCCCATCCAAGAGTCGGGCCATTGTCCGTGCTGGCTGCAAAATAAAGGTACTGACCGCTGTCGGAAAACTGGGGACTGAGGGAGTCGCTCAGGCCGTCGGTCACCTGATGTTTGACGCCGTTCGTCAGGCTGTAAAGGAACACCGCTTGATGGCGGTTGGGGAGCGTCCTGCCATAGGCGATCCATGCGCTGTCAGGAGACCAGGACGGAGCAAAGTTCCGAATGTAGGGATCGGTGTCGACCAGAACGGGCGTGCCGCCTTCAACTGAAACGCGCCAGAGATTTTGCCGCTTGTCGCTAAAGGCAATGTGTTTGGAATCCGGCGACCAGACCGGGGAGTAAAAAAAGGACGGCGGTTGTCCCAGCGATATCTTCCGAAGTTCACCCGCACCGCTCTGCTCCTGCAAATGCAGGGCATACTCGCCGGAGGCATCACTAAAATAGGCGACCCATTTGCCGTCCGGCGACCAAGCCGGATCGCGATCTGCCACAGCCGGAGACCGGGTCAGATTGCGCGTTTCACCTTTCTCAGCCGGGACCGTGAGAATTTCACCCCGAACCTCGAAGACGGCCCGCTGGCCTGTGGGCGAAAGCCGCCCGGCCTTGAGTTCCTTCCCGTCAATCTTTTTGAAATGGGGTCGTACCTCGGCAAAATCGGCGGTCAACCGGATGTCGATGGGATGAGTCTGGGAAGAACCCAAATCGTATAACAGCAACCGGCCAAACTGCTCGCAGATAATGCCGTCAGGCCCCGCCCCCGCCGATTTGAAGTCCAGACCGTTGTTCTTGACCACTTCCCGGACGCTGCGGGTCTTGAGATCATAAGCGAAAAGTGTGACCGGACCGAGGCGATCCGATAGGAAGAAAATGGTTTCGCCCACCCAGAGAGGATTGAAGTCATTGGAGTTTTCCCGGGGCAGCTTCTCGATGGAGGAATCCGCCAGATTGGCTATCCAAATGGGCTTGGTTTGCCCGCCATGGTAGCGCTTCCATGCCCTTTGCCACTGCAGTTGTGGCACGTAGGCCAGATGACTGGAATCGGCGGAATAAGAGCCCTCCTCGGCCAGGGGCAGAGGAATCTCTGCGGCCGGTCCGCCATTGGTGGACACTGTGAAGAGGCGGTCACCATCGACCGGATTGTTCCGGGCGGACCGAAAGAGGACTCGTTTTCCATCGGGCGTCCAGCCCACGACCACATCGGCACCGGGGTGGGAGGTCAACCGGAAGGGAATCCCCCCTTCCACAGGAATCAAGTAGACGTCGGCATTGCCGTCATATTCTCCTGTGAATGCAATCGTCCGTCCATCGGGCGAGAAGGTCGGGTGTTGTTCGCGCCCCGAATGAGTGGTCAACCGGACGGCATCACCACCGCCGCGAGCCACCCGCCAAAGGTCCCCGGCGTAGACGAAGACAACGAAATCGCGGCTCAAGGTCGGTTGCTGAAAGAGCAGCGGAGGGGAGTCCGCGAGAAGACGCAGGGACAGCAATGCAATGGCGAACTTCTTCCAATGAATCTTCATGCGGAGGCTGGGAAACAGTTTTAATCAGGCCGTCTGGACGCAACCAGATGCGCGAACCAAAGGACGCTCGACCGGTTCCCCAGAATCGGTCAAGGCCTCTTTTCAAGCACGAGGTCGATCGGAGTTCTTCCCTCCAAACGATTTCACACCCGCTACGCCCGGATGCGGTTCATTGGACTGCACCCGGGCTGACTAACATTTCGACGACGCTTTTATGCGAACCGCCGACTAGCGGCGGAATCGGCGGAAAGCGGCCACAGCCCCATATTCGGAGGGCTCGGGAACTGCGGTCATGAGATAAAGCGTTCCAACGGTGAAGTCATTCACGCTGCTGCTATTGGGTGCGGACGTCAGGGAGACGACGATGCTGGTGATCTCCTTCGTTTTGTCCGTGACGCCAATGAACTGCGCTGGTGATTTGGAGGAATCCCCATTGTAGCTAAAGCTTCCAAGACTTCCGCCGACGCCGTAGACATCGATCTGAACTGAGGCTGCATTCGCTGCGATCACTTAACCATGATTGGGAGACCTGCGGAAATACGGTTCCCGAAACCCGGCGATACCGGCTAAACTCAAAGGGCCGATCGGTTTATTTACCGACCGGAGGTCCCGCAAGTCCGGCGGGAAGGTTCTCCCGATTGATGACCACCGGGTCGCTGAGGAATTCCCGCGTGAACTGGTTGGTTCCCAGACTCCAGCCCCCGTTCCAGGCCTTGAAGTACCGGACTTTGGGAAAATGATTGGTGACCCCGGTCAGAAAGCGCCGGTAGTCAAAGTCAGCGGGTGGGTGCTGTGGTCCATGAGGGCCAAACTCGGAAAAACCAAATGGCTTGGGCAACGCCGCCAGTTCGGTGTAGCCACGAATATGATCGGCGTCGATGAAATCGGTATAGGCATCGAATCCGACCAGGTCCACGTAGGCATCCCCAGGGTAATAAACGGCTGTCTTGTCTCCGTGATTGGGCGCATAGACCCACAGCAAATTGTCGAGACCCCGCGTCTTGGACAAGTAGGTGAACATCTCACGCCACACGGCGATGAATTGGGCTGGCTCCTGGGCACCCCACCAAAACCAGCCCCCGTTCATTTCATGGAAGGGACGCCACAGGACCACCACACCGTCGCGCCGGAGCGCCTCAAGTCCGTCGCCCAACAGCGCCATCTCCTTCAACCATCGTTCACGGGTTTCGCCTGGCTCCAGCAAAGCGGTAAAATGGACACCTTTGTCCCGCAGCCCTCCCCCCTTGGAATTCGCCGGATTATAGAGATGAGCGCTGACAGTCACCAACCCGCCTTGACGCCAATAAGCGGTGGCCGCCGCGTTGGGCTTGGTGAAGGTCAGGCCACCACGACCAAAATCCGCGTAATCCACCCCGATCATCGCCGGCCAATGACCCGTCCGTTCATGGATTTGATCCATCAGGCCAAGACTGGCACCGTCGCCAAAATCGCTGAATTGGCCGGATAAGAGCCGGGGGCCCTCTGTGCGGGCCGCCAGCACATGGAAATAGGCCAACACTTTTCGGGCCGCCCCTGACGCCTGCGGGTTGGCTGTCTCCGCTGCCGTGAGCACCACAGAGAATGCAACTCCCACCGCAGCCATGGACCAAACGCGCTGAAACTGGCGAAGGAATCTCATGGAAACGGTGGGACGAAATAAAGGGGGAGCGAGGCTTGGAGCACGGCTACTTCTGGACCACCCAGATATTGCGGAAGAATACTGGATTGCCGTGGCCTTGGAGGAAGAACGGCCCCCCTTCAGCACTTTCCTTGCGCCCATTACCGGGGGTGTTGCCTTTGAGTTCGAGGTTCTCGTGAATCAGCACCCCGTTGTGCCGCACAGTCAACCGCGCATTGGCTGTTTTGGCTCCGGTGGCATCAAAGGTGGCCGTCTTGAAATCGATGTCATAGGTCTGCCAGGTCAGCGGGGGGAAGCACATGTTGACCGCAGGTTTGGCCTGGGTGTAGATGCCGCCACACTCGTTGTTTTCCCCCTTCAATCCGAAGGAATCGAGCACCTGAACTTCATAGCGATCCTGGACGTACACACCGCTGTTGCCGCGGTCCTGTCCGCGTCCGAGCGGCTTGAATGGCAGAAGGAATTCCACATGGGCGGTGAAGTTGGTGAAGAGTTGGCGGCTCTTGCAGCCGGCAAACAGGAGCTTCCGGTCATCGAGATGTCCACCTTCCCAACCGTCGGCGCTGGTGCCGTCAAAAAGGACCACCGCACCTGCGGGTGGCTTGGCTCCAAGGGTGGGACTTTGACGCACGGTCTTTTCCATCAAATACGGACCGCCAGATGCCGTGGTGACCGTGATTTTTCCTCCGGACAATTCAGCGTGGTAGCCGTTCTCGCCGGTAAACCGGATGACGTCGCCGTCCCGTTTTCCGGGTACTTCGGTCCGAACCTGCTGATTCCATCCGGCACCCGGAAGCCCTCCGGGATAGGTGACCATTTGAAAGTTGTTGTCACCGAGCGCGATGACCTGTGAGCCGCCCCAGTCATTCTTGTATTCCCCTTGGGCCATATAATCGGGGCCACCCGCTTCCGGGGTGAGGTAGGTCGGAATTTCCCGGGCCATGGCCAGGGAGGCGGTGGTCATCAAGACCAGTCGAACGGCGGATTTCATGGAGGTAGCAAACCGTTACGGACGCCATTTGTCAGTGTCAATTTCCAGCCCATTCCGTTGGTAAGGGCCCTTGTCCTTTCCGAACAAGGAAAAGGGTGTGGGCCTTGAGGTCGGGAGATGTGATGATCCCCGCAATGATTGGGGACTTGCGGGAGCGCGTCCCTCCGTTGGATATCCCTCCTTCGGAGGGACTTGCGTCCGGACGCCCCCTGCAAGTCCCTGATCTCAGCCGGGGCCTCGGATAAATAAGAATACGCCCCAGACCCAAACAAAGTGGGATAGGACGGGAATCGCCAAGCAACGCCCTCAATGACTCCAACACCGGATGAACCAGAGATCGCCGATGACACGACGGCTTGCCCAGGAGGCCCATCTCCTATTAGCTGGATGCTCTTGGCAAAACCAACCCACATCCCTCTGCAGGGCAGCGATCCGATTCCCATTCTGTATGAGGACCGTTCGGTGCTGGCCATCGACAAGCCCATCGGTTGGATGCTGGTCCCATTCAGTTGGCAGCGGACCTCGCGCAATTTGCAGGCGGCCCTGACCTCCTCCATCGCTGCCGGCCATTTTTGGGCGCGTTCTCGCGGACTGACCGGCCTGCAACATGTCCACCGACTGGATGCCGAAACCTCGGGCGTTCTGCTCTTCTGTAAGAGTTCCGGTGGTCTGCGCACCTACGCCGACCTTTTCGAAGCCCGTCGGATGGAAAAGGTCTATCTGGCAGTAACCAATCGCAAACCTCAACAAGAAGCCTGGGTCTGTCGGGACCCCATCGCACCGGTCGAGGGCGACTACGGACGTATGGAACTTGACGAGGCTGGAAAGGAGGCAGAAACGGCCTTTCGGGTGATTGGCACAAGCCCGGGCCGATACCTCATCGAGGCACGACCGGTGACCGGGCGGACCCACCAAATCCGGCTGCATCTAGCGGCGGCGGATTGCCCGATCGAGGGGGATGAACTCTACGGTGATCCGACAGGCGGTCTGATGGGATTACGGGCGACAGGCCTTGCCTACCTGGACCCTTTCACCCGGAAACCGGTGGCCATCCGGGCACCGGTGGACCGATTCCTCGAAGGGTTCGGATTTTCGCGGGATGCCTTTCGCTGCGAGTTCCGGTCGTTACCACCACGCCCACCACGTCCCTCCGGAGACCAACCTCCGCCGCCACCTACGAAACGGAAGGGTAGGAATGTCCAGAAGATTGCAGGACATCAACCGAAATAGGCCGAGAACGCGAACGTCGAAGCGGCGTCCCACCGCTTTCACCCAGGTAAATCGTTTGTGGGATCGGGAAAACTACGGACCGATGTTCGTCCATGCTCCGAGGCAATTGGTTCAGGGTGCTTGAATGGGAATGTTGTTCGCGACGGGGATTTCGCCCCGTAACATTCGACCCGCTTGATCGGCCAGACGCAGGTACCAGTCGCTGTTCAGGTTGTAGCCGTCGATGTTCAACGGAACGAATCGACCCTCCGCCGGCAGTTCGGCGACGGTCGGGGCCATTTTGAACATGGCAGTCCCTTCGTCCAACTCATCGAACATCGCGCCATAGACCATCGTGCACCCTGAACGCACGGCATTGTACGCTTGACGCCAGTAAAATTTACCTCCATTGCGCGGGATTTGATTAAGGGGCCCCCCATTGAGGTTGGCCCACGAGAACCCCGGGAAAATCACAGGCATATAATCAATGCCGAAGCTTGTGCAATCGGCGAGGTCTGGAACGATTTGGTTGTCGCGAAACGCGTCCGCTCCTCCGCCATCCCCGTACCGTCCAACCGACCAAGGGCTGATGATGTCAAAGGACCTGAAAACAGGGCTCCAAGCGCGATTGGTTTGAGAATCGCCGGTCAATGTCCGCCAGGCGGTCGGCAAGCCACCCATGACGGTGCAGCCGGCAGCCTTAAACCAATCAATTGCCTGCTGTGCTTGCTGAGGCGAGTCCGGGCGACCCGCAAAGCCAAAACCCCAGATGGCAACGACCGGCTTTCCTTTGTGGTGCAGATAGGCAGGGCTGTTCGTCAGGTGCTGCGTGTTCACCAGATAGAGCCAATCGTTGGTAAGTTTGCTCACGAGGGCGTTCGTGGGATAACCCGAGAGGTCGTACATGATGGCGAAGACACGTCCGTACGTTTCAGCGCCCACCCGGACATTGGCTGCGACCTGATTGCGGAGTGCGGTAAGGCTTCCGCCCGGTAGATCGGCGAGAAAGCGCTGAAAAAAGACTCCATCGAGATGATTGTCCCGCATCCACTTGAAGTGGCGCACCACCGTCTTTTGCTTGTACGCGGAATAAAGTTTCGCCGGTAAACCGTTCGAATAGGTCATCCGTGTGCTGAACAGTTCGTCGGCGTCGAGTTCGGAAGTGTCCGGCCAAAGATCGACGTGTACATTGGCGGCGGTGGGGGTGTTGTTGCCAAACCAATGCACCCAGCTATTGAGGGATGAGCCGTCGCCTGAAGCAGAAAACCAGCCTTGATAGCCCATCAGCAACTTGTGGTTCATGGTGGAGGGATCAACACCCGCAACCAGTCTGAAAAACTGTCGTTGGCTCGCCAGATTCAGAGTCACCGAATTCGTTCCGTTGTCGTGGGTCACCCGGTTGGTCATGGTTTTCCAGGAGCCTGCGGAGGGCGAAAGGTTTGAGGTGGACTCCAATGCCAAATAACTGGAAGTGACCGGCCACGAGATTACCCCAAAGGAACCCATCTGTTGGATGGTCAGATTTCCGATATCATGGGTCACAGGCGGGGGAACCGCCGGGATGCCTGTGAGCCTTGTAACCACACCATCGAAAACGTTGCTCACGGTTCCAGCACCGCCGTAGCCAATAATCCTGCCGCTACGAATGAAATCTTCAACGGAGGCAACTTGATTGCCGGAGATGGATACCGTTCCCCCACTCAGGTCCAAGACTGACGATCCCGAGATCGAACCGGGATTGCTGGAACTCCATTGAGAAAGATTCATGGTACCACCATGAACACGAACAGTGCCCTTTCCGCCATTCCAGCCGATTCCAAACATTTGTCCGACCGACACCGTTCCCCCATGGATGATCAGTGTACCGTCGGAACCTGGAGCAAATCCGATCCAAAGATGACTGCCAAATCGGGCCGAGCCGCCGACTTCAATCCGTGTCAGATTCGTGTTGTTGTAGCCAATGGCGCACCAATCCGAAATGCCGGCGTTGAGGCTGCCGCCATTGGTGACGATGAGCGTGCCCCCTGGCCCATTGTCGCCCATGGATAATTGCCCCGCGACGGCCGCTTGGGACACGAAGCAGGTCCCTGCTCCCGAGACATTGAATACCACTTTGTTCGAACTATTGGGAATTGAACCGCCCGTCCAGTTGGCCCCTCCATTCCATTGACCAGTGCCGTATGGATTGGCCGCAGGATTCCAAAATGTAGTAGTCCCTTGCGCCTCCGCTCGTCGCGCGACACATAGGATAAGACCGGCAGCAAATGCCAGGCATTTTAATCGCAAGGCGATCTGACTTACACACATAAACGGGGCTTCTCGAATCATCATGAGGCCGTTTCTCGACGGATCCCATAATGCGAGTCCGATTTTTGAAAGTATGATCGGAATCGACGCAGGCTCAAGGAAGCTCCGGTCCAGACCAAAACAACGCCTCCGAAACTTCCCAACATCGCCACGGTCTGCCCTCCCTCGCCCCAGAGCTCCCCCGTGTGGGCGAATCGGTAAATTCCCCTGCCCTTTACGCGCCTGGGACCTTGGAATCCCACCTCCTCTCCCGACCGCATCAGTTGCAATTGCGATGAAAATCCTCCTTTAAGCAGGCCGTAGCCCGTCGGATCCATGGTGAAATGGACCGGCTCCGTGATTGATTCAGGAACGGTAATGCGAATGGATTTCCACGCGGGAAGTCGTGACTTTGCTTGATCGAGCAGGGCATCGAGGCCAACGGCTTTGACTTGAGACGACGTCAACTCTCCATCCGGATTTACAGCACCCATCTTCCGCGACTGTGGACGATCCGCTTCAGCTCGCTGCACCAGTGCAACAGCCTTCAAAGTCATCCGATCAGCCCAGCCATAGGAAAGGGCCACGCCGGACCAAACCATGATCGCCAGCGGTATGAGCGTCCAGATGCCGATCACGTTGTGCCAGTTAAAATCGCGCGCCTTCCCGGTCAACCGGGGACGAAACACCAGCACTGCCTTGACATGGTGCCAGGTCCATTTCCGGGGAAACCACAGATAGAGCCCGATCACAATCACCACAAACGACAGCAGGTTGGCGGCATCGATCAAAGTCGCCCCCGGACGCTTATTCCCGTGCAGGCCCATGGCGGTATGCCAATCCATGAGCCCCGCAAAGAAGGCAAAGACGGCCTTCGAAGGGCGACCGACAACGGCCCCGGTGTAGGCGTCGACGTAAACCGTTCCATCGTCTCGTCCAAGATAAACATCCACCGTCGCGTGAGCATCTGGATACACTGTGACGGATTGCGGTGAACCTCCGGCTATTTCTCGAACGTGTTGGATGAGTGTTTCAATCGGCAACGGCTGTGCGCCGGATATGGGAGGCCGCGAAGATGCACCCCAATGATTCAAATGTCGCTCCAGCTGGGGTCGAAACGCCAATATCACTCCGGTCGCGCACATGACGAGGAAGAAAAGCGAGGCGAATAAGCCAAGGCCGAGATGTGTCCAAATAAAAATCCTACGAAGTCTGTTGCTCATGAGTTCGCTTTATTTTGAACTGCTTTCGCGAGTACCGAACCGGGGTTCCTCACCCTGACGGGAACCAGAGTGTGCATTCCGAAGTTCCTCGATCTTGAGACGCTGTTCGGGTGTCAGGATATTCTTGATTTGGATCAGCGTTCGAAGTTGCCTGCGTTTGAAGTCATCCTCGACTTCCAAGAGCTTATTGAGTTGTGAGATCGCCTGAGTCTCGTCCACTTGGTCAGTCTTCAGCAATTGTTCGAGTTTCCGAGCCTCCGTGCTCTGCCGTTCGCGATCCGCGCTCTTGCCAACCTGGGGCATGGCACTTCGGATAGCTGCCTTCTGTTCGTCGCTGAGTCGGATGGCGTCGGCATGGCGCATCACCACTTCAGCTGGATAGAGTTGCTGGAAGAAGGCTGGTTCCATTCTCGGACCATCTGTGGCACGCCTTTTTTCCTGATGACCGGTTTCCGGGTGCCCCTCCCGGGCTGCCACAGTGGCTGCGAAACAGAAGATCGCAGCAAAGGACAGCGATGCGATGATATTTCTAGGAGTCTTCATCATAATATCGTCCGTTATTTAATCTCA
Source organism: uncultured Verrucomicrobiota bacterium (assembly GCA_903896505.1). GTDB lineage: Bacteria > Verrucomicrobiota > Verrucomicrobiia > Limisphaerales > UBA9464 > CAILNN01. Next base: position 26,861 of record CAITXU010000202.1, read on the forward strand.
TTAGGATTTTCCATCTCGCCGGTTGGAATTGAATTCACGACTCCGAGCAACTCGTCACTTGGTGTTGCCCAAGTGGAGTAATCAGCCCATTGAAGGAAATCGTTTTCAATCATCGGTGGCCGAATCTGATTCTGGTGCGAGAGCACAACCCCGAAAAAAACCGCAAGTGACACAGACACAAGCCACCATGAAGGAACCGTCCCGTTCATGGGCGCTTCGGTCCGGGTTAAAGGCTCGAAAGCCGGTGTCTGCAGGGCGTCCGCGCGTTTGAGCTCAACAAAGAGCCGTTGGAACTCTGGTTCCGTTGGGTTGATGTTCATGAAAGTACTTTGATTCGCTGAGCTTTTTGCGGAGACGCCTTTTCCCCCGCTCATAGTGTGTGCGCGCTGAACCGACCCGGATACCGATGACGGAGGCCGCCTCCTGAATGGTTAGCCCTTGGTAGAAAACCAGATGCAGGACCTCCTGTTGTCGGCGAGGAAGCTCTACCAGCGCAACCCGAAGCACCCGGATGCTCTCTTCCTGCTCTTCGCCGCCATTCGATGAGCTCGGTTCAGATGGGCTCATACGCTCTCGCAAATATTCGCCCAACCGCAGCAGGCGAAGCCAATGGCGGCGATGCTCGTCAATTGCAGTGTTCCGGATCACAGCGAAGAGCCATGTCTTGAAACTTGCGCGGCCGTTAAAAGCAGCGCGGCCATTCAGAATCTTCAGGTAGGCTGTCTGCAGTACGTCCGCAGCTTCGGCCGCATCCTGTCGGCAGCAGGTCAAGGCCCATCCGAAACTTAATTCGTGGAGCTCTTCGAGTTGCTTGCGCAATTCGGTTACCTTCATCGAACGCCTCCGCGCCATGCATGGTGCCTCATTCAGGAATGAGTCGTTTTCGATTGTCCGTTATATGACACGCATGCGCGTTTTGCGATGGCCCATCCCGCCGAGGAGCTCAATGGGCAGACGGTTCGGATTTGGTCCTACATCCTTGATATCAAAGCCAACAGCGACATGCCCAGCCTGAGCGACACCCAGTTTTCCGTTGATTTTGACCACATTGCTCGTGAATTTGAAGGTTGTGAACTTACCACCCGTGCAAACCGAATGGCTACTCGATGTTTTACGGACGCGGTTTGAGAAGCACATGAGCCGCCACCCGGGTCTCGTATGGGCTAGAATCCAGGCGCGATTGGAGTCCGCGCCTGAAAAGCTCCGGTCCCTTGCCGAGATGGAAGGCACCGGTGGTGAGCCGGCTGTGGTGGGGCATGATCCAAAGGCGGACGCGTATCTCTTTTTTGACTGCTCGCCGGAGACGCCCAAAGGGCGCATCAGTGTCTGCTACGATCGGGAAGCCCTTGATTCCCGGAAGGAAGCCAAACCAGAAAACAGCGCCATGGATATGGCGGCAGCGATGGGCATTGAACTTTTGACCGAACAGCAGTACCAGACACTGCAATCGCTGGGGGACTTCGATACCAAAACTTCGAGCTGGCTCAAAACGCCCCTTGAAATCAGGCAACAGGGAGGCGCTCTTTTTGGGGATCGCCGTTATGGACGAGTCTTCGTCTATCAGAATAGCGCCCACTGTTACTATCGCGTCCGGGGATTTCGGGGATGTCTCTGGGTGTGACATTCCTCCGCGTTGAACACGATGGAATTGAACAGAGCCTCCAGCACGAAGATCGAGGTTCAGTTTTGAGGCTTTATGCGGAGCACGAAGGGTCAAGGCGTCGCCCCAGCAACGGTGGTAAAAATCGATATAGGGACTTGCAGGAGCGCG
>CAITXU010000203.1 GCA_903896505.1 uncultured Verrucomicrobiota bacterium
AGCCCTGGGGCATTTTAGGCGCAACCCGAAGGGCCGCAGTTCTTTTCGGCTCCCGCTTCGTTGCTCACTCCTCACAGACCGCTGCGGGTATGCTCGTCGCCTCGCGGGAGCCGAAAATCCCTCGCGGCAAACTGTAAGCTATTTGGGATACACGACACTAGCTTGCGGTGCAGCGAGCATCATGACTCACAAGTTTGTTGATTTCACTGGTGAACTGGAATTTCCGGAGGTGGAGATTATAACTCTTGGCCGATTTCTTGGACCAAAAGGTGACCTATGGCAACGATGACAATTCGCCTTTCTGACGATAAGCACGAGCGCCTCAAGCGTCTCGCCGAACGGCGTGGGATCAGCCTCAACAAACTGTTTGAGGAATGGTCGACGGTGGCATTGACCGAGTATGACGCGCAGAATCGCTTCCGGCTCCTTGGAAGCAAGGGAGATAAGCAGAAAGCACTTCGTGTCTTGGACAAGTTGGATGCTGCATTTCAAGATTCTCGTGGTTAGAAGGAGATTCAATGTTGGACTTTGTCCTTCGGCACCTTCTAGAAAGAGCTTGGGCCGAGGTCAAGTCGCTGATGGCCACCCCGACACACCTCGATCCGCTGACCAAGGAACTGATTTACATCGCGGTCTCGGTCACCAACGCGTGCGGCTATTGTGTTCACTCTCATACCGCTGCTGCCCGGGCCAGGGGCATGCCGGATGCCCAGCACGCCGAGCTCCTGGCGATTGTCGCGCTCGCGGTCAAGACCAATCAACTGGCAACGGGATTGCAGGTTCCTGTTGATCGCTCGTTCGATGCCGGCTCCCCGTCCTGAGGCTCAGTTGTTCATTTGCGTGGAAGTCGGTAAGTTCCTGCCAGCGCTGGGCCTCACACTTCAAAGCGCAGGACAGGGCAGTTCAAGAACTGAGCTGGGGTCAACCGTTCGGAACGTCTGTCTGATTACGAGTAATGATATCGCAATTGTGCGATGAATAATCCATCGGTCGTGGGCTTATAAACCATTCGATGTTCCCCGGTGATTCTCCGGGACCAATATCCCGCCAGTGCGTATCGTAGCGGCTCAGGTTTTCCAATACCCTCGGTTGGATTCCGATTCGTCTCTTTGATCAGTTCATGGATGCCTTTAATGATCTTTGGGTCTGTCTGCTGCCAATAGAGGTAATCCTCCCAGGCTTGTTCCGCGAAAATGAGCTTCATGGTTCGCCACTCAGTTTTTGCTCGGTGCCCTGACCCGCCTCCAACGATCGAATGGCATCGATGAGTCGTTGCGCGTTTGCGGGACTGCGAAGCAAATGTGCCGTTTCTTCGAGCGCCTCGTATTCGGCGAGCGACATCATGACCACCGATTGATCCCGATTTCGGGTAATGAGGAGAGGAGCCCGATCCCTGCAAACCTCATTCATGGTATCGGCTAACGACTCCCGGGCTGCGGTATAGGTGATGGACTTCATGTGGACAGTATCCTGTACGTTTCTATTTGTTCAATCCGAAATGAACTGTACGCCACTGAGGCCGCAAAGCTCAAAGCAGCAGCTTCTTCCAGCCGCTCACAACCCGCCAAAGCCGCAGTCAAGCGGACCGTTGGCGGCGTCTGCCGTCCATCGCGAGCGGACGTAAAGCCACTGCCACGTTGGCCGGGGTTCGAAGGCAAAGGAATTGACTGGAAGTGAAAAGGGGTATTCCTTTCCAAGGGTTTTAGAAAATGAATCGGGTCCTTCGCATCGGGGTCGGTTTTTCCCTGGCATTGCTGCTGGGGTGGAATTCCACCGTTTTGCAAGGGCTGGCTTGGTGTTCCATGGTGGTGACCTACGGCCAACAGGCTCCCCTGAAGACGGCTGTGGCGTGGACCTTTGATGGTCGGCATCCATGTCAGCTTTGTCGATTGGCGCAGAAAACCGCGTCCAACGAACAACAGCCAAAGTCCATCCAGCTGGCATCAAAGGTTGAAGGCGTGGTTCCGATGCTCAGCGGAGTTGCTGTTCCTCGAGTTCCCGTTCCGTTACCCGTCTTTGCTCAGGCTTCGACGCCACCCAGCCGCACACTCCGGCCGGTGCTTCCTCCTCCCCGGTTGGTTTAGGCCGGGTTGATCCCTTGGTGCGCAGCCGCTGCACTGGGTTCCCATTCGCAATTCCCGATTCAGGCTTCCCGCTTCCATGGTGCTGCGGCTCCTGACTTGGGACCTCTCCGGTCCGGTGGATTCAATTCCCACCGATCCTTCCTCAGTTCCGTCAAACCACGTTGGACCCTTGTCCATGTGCTTATTTTTGTTTCCGCATCCCAATTGAATCCATCCATCGCAATTCCTCCGGCTCGATGAGTCGGACCTCAGCACACGAAAACTTGCAAATCCGTATGAAAACCATTCTGTCAAACTGGAAGACGAGTCCGACTTTGCTGGCACTTTTGGTGGCGCCTGCCGTCGCACCCACCCTTCATGCGCATGATCACCTGGAAGCAGGCGTCTTGTCTCCCACACCCGGAGCCCCATTGGCCTTCCTCAATGATGCCGACTACGGCGGAGATTATGGCTTTGTGTTCAATCTCGATTCCGGTGATCCCGGCTCACCGTACGAGGGCTATTACTTCATGAACGACCTCGTGTTCGTCGCTCAGGCTGCGACACCGGACTACGGCGGTCCCGAACCCGGTGCGGCAGGACTTGGTACCCGGATTGCCGTGCAGTTGTTGGGCATTCAGGGGCCGACGGGAGCTCATTTGGGATTCTGGGAGACCCTCCAGGATGAAGTGGACAGCACGAATCGGACTTGGACTCTGCCGATTCCACTGGTCGGCGGAACCAACCTGATTCCGGTGACCCAGTCTTCAGATTCGCCGACCGCCGATCCCTACGGCCACTTGCACGGGCGGATCTACACGGTCGACCGTCCGGGCTTCTACGTGACCACCTGGCGATTTGTGGACCTCTCAACCAATGGTCCGGGTGGCGGGCCGATACAGGCCCCGTCGGCCCCATTTGACCTTTATTTCCAGGCCGATTTGACCATTGCCCGGATACAGAAAACACCGGCCGGAGCAGACATTGTCTTTGCGGCACCATCCAACATCCCCGATTCCGGGGAGGGACCTGCCACCCATTACACCCTTGAAGCCTCACCGGTGCTGGGTTCAAAGGCTCAGTGGACTCCTGTCGGGCCGGTCGTTGTCGGAGATGATCATCTGCACACGAATTCGGTGACCCTCGGGGCAAGGGCCACCTACGTTCGGTTGCTGGCCGATTGAAGCGGCATCGGGTCAACTCCAATGGTGCACACCCTCCGCGATTTTCAGCCCACCGAAAGGAAGGGCGACGGGATGCGGACGGCCCCGACGGACGGCTGTCAGAACGTCCGCTGCCCTCTTTTGAGCGCTTCGTCGGTCCTTTCGTCCAATGGAGCAGCCCCATAAAGGGTCCAGAAATGACCTAATTGCAGTTCTTGTCGCGTCTAGCGAATTTCAAGTTCCACGAAATCACCCAAATCAGTAATCCCATGAATCGTCGTCAAGCCATCAAGGATATCACTCTTATTTCCGGGTTCGCTGTAGCGGCTCCGGCTATCCTCGTCCAGTCCAGCCAGGCGGCTGAGGCCAGCGGACCCTTTACCCTTCCCCCCCTGGACTACGCTTTCGATGCGTTGGAGCCACATATCGATGCCCATACCATGCAAATTCATCATGATAAACACCATGCCTCCTACGTCACCAACCTGAACAAGGCTGTGGCCGGTGAAGCGAGCCTTGCGGGCAAGACGGTGGAGCAATTGGTGGCGAATCTGTCTGCTGTTCCTGAAGCGATCCGCACAGCGGTTCGAAACCAGGGGGGCGGTCATGCCAATCACTCTCTGTTCTGGAAATTGCTCAAGAAAAATGGGGGTGGCAGGCCAGCCGCAGAGCTGGCCACTGCCATCGACAAGGCCTTCGGCAGCTTCCCGGCATTTCAGGAAAAGTTCACAGCCGCGGCTTTGAAGCAATTTGGAAGCGGATGGGCATGGCTGACTCTCAATGCGGAACATGCGCTTGCCATTGAATCGACCGCCAACCAGGACAGCCCACTTTCGTCCGGGAGGACGCCACTCCTGGCCTTGGACGTCTGGGAGCACGCCTACTACTTGAATTATCAGAACCGCCGGGCCGACTACATTGCTGCGTTTTACAATGTGATCGATTGGGACGCCGTTGCCGAACGGCATCAACGGGCAGTCCGGGGTTGAGGCCGAGGGTCTGTAAACTTACAATGGATTGCCCCGTTGCCAAATATCGGAAGTCGATGAAGGTGTGGGCGGATCAAGAACAACCCGATTTAAAAAGGGGAAAATCAAGATTGTTGGTAAGGACATGGCACTAGTTTCGACTCCCAAGGAGGGAATATCTGCTCCAGTCTGCTTCGGTTGAGGAGACGCAGCTGAACTCTTCCGGAACTCGTCTATGAAATCATCGAAAGCAAGCGGTATCTTGGCGGCTGTTCTCTTTTGCTACGGCGTGATCGCACTATGGCCATCGCGCACCACCGCAAAAGAGTCGGCAGGCTTAACCACAGAAGGCATGAACCAGTACAAAAAGCCCGATACGGACGAAATTCGAAAGAAATTGTCGCCGTCTCAATTCGCGGTCACCCAACAGTGTGGAACGGAACCCCCCTTCAAGAATGCCTACTGGGACAATCACCGGCCGGGTATCTATGTCGATGTGGTCTCTGGAGAACCGCTTTTCAGTTCGCTCGACAAATTTGATTCGGGAACCGGCTGGCCCAGTTTCACCAAGCCCATTGCTCCGGCTGGAATTGCTGAGAAGCAGGACACCAGTTTTGGAACGGTTCGAACCGAGGTGCGCTCGAAGGTTGCTGATTCTCACCTGGGTCATTTGTTTGACGATGGACCCCAGGATAAGGGTGGCATGCGTTACTGCATCAATTCGGCCTCGTTGAAGTTCATCCCGGTCGCCGAAATGGCATCCGCTGGTTACGGACAGTATCTGGCACCCTTCGTGGCCGCAGGTCTGGCGACTGCCTCCGGAACGGAGACCGCTATCCTGGCGGGTGGCTGTTTTTGGGGGATGGAGGAAATCCTCCGGAAAGTGCCGGGTGTCACCAAAACGACCGTCGGCTATTCGGGGGGAACTACGGATCATCCCACCTATGAGCAAGTCTGCACCGGCACCACCGGACATGCCGAAGCCATTCTTGTGGAGTTCGATCCCGCCAAATTGACCTACGAAGGTTTGTTGGGCTATTTCTTCCGGATGCACGATCCGACCACCAAAAACCGTCAGCATAACGACGTGGGAACCCAGTATCGTTCGGCCATCTTTTACAACAGTGATGAGCAGCGTGCCACTGCTGAAAAGGTGGTGACCCGATTGGAGGCGGCGAAGAAATTCAATCGCCCCATCACGACCGAAATCAGCAAGGCATCGGCGTTCTATTCCGCGGAAAGCTACCATCAAAAGTACCTGGTGAAGAATCCGGGTGGCTACAATTGTCATGTCTTGAGGGACTGAGTGCCTTCGGCGGGCAACGCCATCGACCGGAAAGTCGGCGGAACGGCAACCTCGATACCGAGGTGCCTTGAAGTCGGGGGAGGTGATGATCCCGGCAGTGATTGGGGACTTGTCCCGCAATGGCGGGACGCATCCCTCCGTTGGATGTCCCTCGTTTGGAGTGACTTGCGTTCGGAGGGATGCGCTCCTGCACGTCCGGATATTGATATCGACCATTTTCATCGGTGCCTTCCCTCTCCCATTCGTCTGGCAGTTTTGGCTTCGAAGCGGATTAGGGTCGGAAGCCATTCAAGGATGGTTCATACGCTGGAGCCGGGAACAGTTCATCAGCGGAATGACGCATCGATGAAAAACCGTTCTGGCTGATAGCTGTCCATCGAGCCTAGCCTTTGGGATGAGTGATGAGGATATCTCCACGGAATCTGAGATTGAGCGGGCCACCCTTGCCATTCGGGACGCCGATGCGTTTCTGATCACGGCGGGAGCGGGGATGGGAGTGGATTCCGGGTTGCCAGACTTCCGGGGGACAGTGGGCTTCTGGAAAGCTTACCCAGCGATCGCCAAGCTAGGTTTGGAGTTCGCCGAGATTGCGAACCCGGAGTGGTTCGTGAAGTCGCCGGAGCTGGCATGGGCATTCTACGGTCACCGGTTGAATCTTTACCGGGCGACTTCTCCGCACTCGGGATTTTTGCAATTGCTGCGTGTGGCGGCTCTCAAACCTCACGGCTATTTCGTGTTTACTTCAAACGTGGACGGACATTTCCAGAAGGCGGGTTTTTCATCGGATCGAATCGTGGAGTGCCACGGGTCCATTCATCATTTTCAATGCTGTGTCCCGTGCGGCGAGGAGGTTTGGGATGCCGCCCATGAACGGGTCATCGTCGATGAAGAACGGTTCCAGGCGATGAATCCATTGCCGACCTGCCCAAAATGTAGCGGTTTGGCTCGTCCCAACGTAATGATGTTTGGCGATGGGACTTGGAATTCAGGCCGAACCCGGCCACAGCAACTTCGCCTCCTGGACTGGTTACGCAGTCTCAAGAAACTTCAAGCCCGAGTGGCTGTGGTGGAAATTGGAGCTGGGACTGAAATCCCGACGGTCCGTTTCCATTCGGAGGAGGTGGCGGAAAAATTCGGTGCGAGCTTGGTGCGAATCAATCCCCGGGAACCGCAAGGACCGGAGGGCACGGTGGGATTGCGATTCAACGGAGCCGAGGCCATCCAAAGGATTTGTGGCCGTTTGCCCAATTGAGTCATGCCGAAAGCGGTATGGCTGTGACCGATGCGAGAGTCCGACGCAGGATTCCAACCTGCCAGTTGGTCCGCAAGTCCCCCAGCCTCGGAAACCGGGACGAGCCCGGCAGGTCCGGAAGTCAGCGAAACGGCAGCATCCCACCCGTGGCTCTCCGGGGTCTGGCCGGGTATAACTTGCGGGGTGGACGTGGCACGGACCGCCGCGGATCGACAGGAGCCTCGCCCTACCGATGTGACTGTGATTCATCAGGTTGCAGACGAATCAACCGTTGAGGTCAAAAGCTGTTATTTGGAAGACAAGAATCTCTGGGCTATGGCTCGGTGGGTAGTTCATGAAACGAAAAGCCGGATACAGAAAGGGCTTTGAGGCAAAAACCGCCTCAAAGCCCTTATGATGTTAAATCCGACGACGGATAATTAAGACGTCTCGGGGAGATTGGCCATCTCCAAGCTTCCGATCACTGGTAGGTGATGGTCAGTACGCCGTTGGCGAGAGAGATACCGGTGATCTTGTCGCTCCCCTGGACGCGGAAGAACTGAGCCTTACCGGTGGCCGATACTTTGATCGACTTGGCGGCGGTATCGATGACGGCACTGGACACCGTTGTATAGGGTCCCTTCACGGTGGATGAGCCCTGAAGTTCAACGGCAGTTGGTGCGCTTGGGATGCCGCGGATGATGATTCCGCTGATGCCCCCGGAGCTGTCTTCCATTTCGGCCATCCACAAGTATTCTCCAGCCTTGATGTCGACCGTGACCGTGCGCGGTTGGCCAAATGGGAGGACCGTGCCGTCGTCGCCCACGCCCGAATAATTCCCGGTGTTCTGCGTGGCCGGCTCCTTGGAGCCGCTGATACCATCCACCCAAATCTTGCCATGGCGACCGTTGGAGTCAGTCGTCCGGCCCTCGAAGGCTGTTACGTTATATTTGCCAGGCTTCAAGCCGGCGAAGCGGAGGAGGCTTTCAGTGCCCGCAGTATCGGGTACGCGATATATATAATCGTCCTTGACGATGGAGGGGACCAAAACGCCGTCGTAAACCACGGCGATTCCTTCCTTCGTGGGGTTATTGGCGGTCTGGCCGGTCATGTACGGAGGGGCGTCGGGAGCGACGGATTCTGCCAACGCCTTGTTGTCTTTGATGGTTAAGGTGACGTTCGCATTGCCGTCCTTGGAGAAGTCAGTGAGCTTCCAAGTCACTTCAGCACCATCGGCACTGGGCGTGCCCGAGATGCTTGCACTATCGGGAACCACATTGGCATTGGGATCAGCGTAGGTCCATGTCGGGATGACATTCCAATCCTTCAACGGTGCTGGGGCACCCACTTCGACACCATCCGGATCCAGCTTCGGGGTTCCATCGAGAGCTGTCTGTGCCCGCTCATTTTCGAGTTGGCCGAAGTCGACCTTGAAGAGACCCGGTGAATCCACGGGGTCCGCGCTGCGAATGATCATTCCGCTGATGCCGCCGGAGCTGTCTTCCATCTCGGCAAACCAAAGGTATTCGCCAGCTTTGAGAGTGACGGTGACCGTCCGTGGCTGCCCCTTGTATAGCTTGGTCCCGGAGTCATCGACTCCCGAGTAATTCCCTGTGTTTTGCGTGGCAGGCTCTTTTGTGGCGGTTATCCCATCCACCCAAATTTTTCCGAAACGACCGTTGCTGTCGGTTGTGCGGCCTTCGAAAACGGTCACGTTGTAGGTTCCCGGATCGAGATTGGCGATCCGCATCAGGCTTTCTGTTCCGGCCGTATCCGGCGCCCGGTAGAGATAATCGTCCTTGACGGTGAACGGGACGCGAACCCCGTCATACAAGACATCGATCCCTTCCTTGGTGGGATTGTTGGCGGTCTGGCCCGTCATGTACGGAGGGGCGTCGGGCGCCAGGGATTCGGCCAACGCTTTGTTGTCCAAAATCGTTATGGTAACATTCGTTTTGGCGGGCAACGACGAATCGATGAGCGGCCAGGTTACCTCCGTCCCAGCAGGGTTGGGAGTACCTATGGCACTGGCACTTCCAGGGGTGACGTTGGCCACCGGATCTGCATAGGTCCACGTGGGGAGGATCGTCCAATCAATGAGATTGGCGGGGGCGGGGAGAGGATTTCCATTGTTATCCATGATCGGATCACCATTGGCATCCACTGGAGGGCGTTCGTTTTCAAGATGACCAAAATCAATCTTAAACAGAGCGGCCTGGGTTTGGTTGATGACTGGGGTGCCCAGTGCGGCAACTAATGCGGCACAGTTCACCGACTTCATGAGGCTGCGTTTGACTGGGTTCATAGGCTTTAGGTCACTAAACGGGCACTATGCGGGTTATGAAACTGGAACTTTTGTCATGAAACCATTTCGTCACTGGATGTCCATGAAAATGTTTCAGAAATAAGGGCATTTTCTCCTTTCTTACAAGCGAGATTCCTGAACCTCATACCCATCAGGCCCGGCCGGTGGGTGCGGAAGTGGTCTGCCATTCTGGACGGCACGATAAAACGAATGTGTCTAAGAAAATCAGGCCCGAAACGTCCAATCCGCATGAAGGCAATTCTCATTCCATGGGTGTGTGCAGTACTCTTCGGGTTTGCATTCGTCGAGTGCCTGGCGATGAGGTCCATTGGGAGCATCACTGAAGGTGAGGCAAAGGCCATGGGGTTGGAGGTCCGCGCAACGGCGGCGGGACCTGATGCCGTATGGTTGGAACTGGAGTTCAAGGTAGCGGGCAAATTGAAGGACTACCGACCCGAATTCAGCCATGTGGATTTGGAATACCCCCGGTGACTTTCGGATGAAAAATCTGGTTCAGTTCCTCGTTGGTGCCTTTTCTTCCCAGGTCGGTTTCATGACTGCGTTGGCGAACGATGGGTGTCGCGAGTTTCTTTTTTTATTCGCCGGTGGTTTTTTTACGTCCGCAAGGTAGTCTTCCGGTACATCTCGACATCAAGTGCAGGCCTTGCTCCGCAAATGAACCCGGTTTTTCATGCGTTTCGTCGCTGGAGGGCAATTGCCCGGACCAGCATGACCAGTCTCTTCCTCCTGATTTCTGTTCAGGCGATCGCCACCCCCATTGCAATCGATCCCCAAATCCAAATCCGCTGGGTATTGTCGACCGTGGCAGACTCTGGGGCCAAATCGGTTCGAATTGCCAAAAATCCGCGCAATAGCGAACTGTACTATCTCAAGGCCAACGGCGAAATTTACCGGGTGAATCTTGCCCCGGGCACAGGTTCCACGGCCATCTTGAATTACACGTCCGCCGACCACGGTTTGTCCACCAGCGTCGAGGGATTTGCCATTGGCTCAGATGGCACCATGTATGTCACCGGAAATAGCAGGACGAACAACGGGAATGCAAACTGGGTTCGAATCATGAAGGGCGTTCCCAGCGGTGCCGGACGGAAGTGGACCACCCTTGCAGAGACCCAGCCGTACCCTTTGAGTAAAACGGCCTATGATCACCTGGCCAACGGCCTTGTCGTGAGCCCCGATGGACAATGGTTATTTATTAACTTCGGCTCTCGCACAGACCACGGTGAAGTCGAATCGACCGGCGGTTTGTACCCGAACCTTCGGGAAACCGGTTTGACCGCGAAGATTCTGAGGCTTCCCACCTCTGGACAGGACCTCATTCTGACCAACGATATCGCTGCACTTAAGAGCGCCGGCTATGTATTCGCCGAGGGCACTCGCAATGCTTTCGACCTCGGGTTTGCTCCCAATGGCGATCTGTTTGCCACCGACAATGGTCCAGATCGCGACATGTCCGACGAATTGAATTGGTTGCAAGCGGGCCAACACTACGGTTTTCCCTGGCGTATGGGGGGAGCCGACAATCCTCAGCAATTCCCCGACTACGACCCTGCGCAGGACAACCTTCTGGATTTGCGGTACGGAGCGGTTAAAGCGGGTACCTACAAGAACGACCCGACCTTTCCGAAGCCGTCGGCCCTTTTCTCGGAACCGGTCATCAACCTCGGCCCCAACGCCAACAGCTATCGAAGTCCCGATGGTTCGATTCACAAGTCCGTCAAGGGCCAAAGTCTCAGCACGTTCACGGCTCACCGGTCGCCCTTGGGGCTTGTTTTCGATGTCGAGGGTGCCCTGGCCTATCCGTATCAGGAGCACGGTTTTGTGTTGGGCTGGACCCATGGCGATCCGGATGGCGACAGTGTCGTTGGTCCCTTTAAGGACGCTGGTGAGGACCTCAGTGATCTGAATCTGACCAAGCTGGGAGAGACCAACTACCAGGCACAGGTGACCACCATTGTCGGTGGATTCTCAAATCCCGTCGACGCCGCGATCATCGGGAACAGGATTTACGTGATTGAATACGGTGGAGACCAGAGCATTTGGGAGTTGTCTTTTCCACCCTCGATCACGTTATCTTCCCCCTCCCTCGTGACCCGGGGCATCGACTTCACCTCGGATGGACCCGCAGGCCAGACCAATTTTCTTTCAACTTCGACCAACCTACGGACCTGGCAGCCTCTGACGAATTTTCTCCCCCTTTCCAGTCCGTACCGCATTCGCGTCCCGACACCAACAAACCCGCCATCGCCATTCCGCTTCTATCGGGTAACGACCCAATAGACCTTTTTCTGATTGTCGCCACAACGCCTGGAAGTAAGAACATGCGCCCCTCTTTTCACCCGGCGGCACGCCTGCTTTCGTCGATGGGGCTGGTTTTCGCCCTCTGTGCATGCCGCAAGAGCGTGCCGATAGCGCTGGAGCGTCCACCGGCAGAGGTATCCTTTGTGGCCGTGGCGTCGGAGGCGGTTGAGCGCACATCCGAATATCCGGGGCGGATTGCCCCCACCCGCGAGGCTCAGGTCCGCGCCCGCGCCTCTGGAATCCTCCAGAAACGCCTGTTCGAGGAAGGATCTAATGTCAAGGAGGGACAGGTCTTATTCGAGATCGATCCCGCCCCGTTGTGGTCCAGCCTGGAAGCCGCCAGAGCCGCCACCGCCAGAGCCGAAGCGGCGCTGCAGGTTTCGCGGGCCAACGTGGACCGATACAAGGAATTGGTTCCGATCAACGCGATCAGCAAACAGGTCTATGATCAAGCGGTGGCGTTGCGTGGCCAGAACGAGGCTGAATTCCTCGCAGCGAAGGCGGTGGCCCAAACGGCGGAATTGAATCTCGGCTATACCCACGTCACAGCCCCGATATCCGGGAGGATTGGCAAGGCGATGGTCACCGAGGGGGCCTTGGTCAGCGCGACCGAGGCGACGCAATTGGCCCTCATCCGCCAGATGGACCCGGTGTATTTCGATTTCACCCAATCGAGTGCCGACTTGTTGCGATTGCGGAAAGCCATCGAAAACGGTTATCTCCAGACTGCGGATCGGAGCATCGCGGGCGTGACATTGGTCCTGGAGGACGGCACGCCCTATGCCCATCCTGGGCGGCTTCTGTTTACCGATATATCGGTCGATCCGAGCACCGGCATGATCACCCTCCGGTCTGAATTTCCGAATCCGGAAAACCTTCTTCTGCCCGGGGTATTTCTCCGTGCCCGCATTGTCGAGGGGGTGAGCACCAACGCTCTGACGATTCCCCAGCGTACCATCACCCGTGGCGCTGCGGGGGAGGCCTCTGTTCTGGTGGTCAGTGTGGACAACAAGATGGAGTCGCGCGTCATCGAAATTGATCGAGCGGTGGGGAGTAAAGTGGTTGTGGCCAAGGGGCTGAAAAGTGGTGAACGGGTGGTGGTGGAAGGCTCCCAAAAAGCGCTTCCGGGTTCGCTCGTGAGTCCGGTTCCCTTTGTTCAGCCGGCACGCGGCGTCAAGCCCAACTAGGGCCCTCCATGGCGCATTTTTTCATCCATCGGCCTGTTTTTGCCTGGGTCGTTTCGATCCTGATCATGGTGCTGGGCGGGCTGGCGATTGCCAGATTGCCTGTCGCCCAGTACCCGAGCGTGGCACCGCCATCGGTCTCGGTCACCGCCAACTATGCCGGCGCATCGGCCGAGACGTTGCAGGAGGCCGTGACCTCGGTCATTGAGCAGCAACTCAACGGAATCGACAATCTGCTTTACATGACTTCGGGCAGTGACGCGGCAGGCACCGCCACCGTCACCCTGTATTTCCTTCCAGGGACCAATCCCGACACGGCACAGGTTCAAGTCCAGAACAAGGTGCAACTGGCCACGCCCAGTCTCCCGCTGACCGTCCAACAGCAAGGTGTGGTTGTGGCCAAGGCCACGCGGAACTTCATGATGTTTTTCACGCTGTCGACCACGGACGACAGCCTCGATGAGGTCGCACTGGGCAATTACATCTCCGCCAGTGTCCTCGATCCGATTCGCCGCGTAAGTGGTGTGGGAGAGGCCAATCTGTTTGGTTCCCAATACGCCATGCGGGTATGGCTGGACCCTGCCAAAATGGACAGCTTTGGACTGACTGCGTCCGAAGTCGCAGCCGCGATTCAGGCACAAAACACCCAGGTTCCAGTGGGACAGATTGGGGCGGTGCCCTCCGTGCCTGGACAACAACTCAACGTGATTATGCAGGGCCGGACGACCCTTCGTACCGTGCCCGAGTTCGAGAAGATCATTCTCCGCGCCAATTCAGATGGCTCGCGGGTCTACTTGAAGGATGTCGGGCGGGTCGCTCTCGGTGCCGAAAACTACGGCACTCAGGCCCGGGTCAACGGGCATCTCTCCGCTGCCGTCGCCATCAAACTTTCGCCCACGGCCAATGCCTTGAACACGGCCGCGGCTGTGCGCGCCAAGGTGGCCGATCTTTCCCGCTTTTTCCCGGCGGGAGTTCGGGTCGACTACCCGCTGGATACTTCCACCTTTGTCCGGATTTCCATTGAAGAAGTCCTCAAGACGCTTCTGGAAGCGATCGTCCTGGTGTTTCTGGTGATGTACTTGTTCCTGCAGAACCTCCGGGCAACGTTCATCCCCACCATCGTCGTTCCGGTCGCGCTCCTCGGCACCTTCGCCTCCATGCTGGCGTTCGGTTTCACCATCAACGTACTGACGATGTTTGGCATGGTCCTGTCCATTGGCATCCTCGTCGACGATGCCATTGTGGTCGTTGAAAACGTCGAGCGGATCATGGCCGATGAGGGCCTTTCGCCTATCGAGGCGACCCGCAAAGCGATGAGCCAGCTCACCGGCGCTCTGATCGGCATCACCCTGGTTCTGACAGCGGTGTTCATCCCCATGGCCTTCTTCAGCGGTTCGGTTGGAACCATCTACCGGCAATTTTCCCTGTCGCTGGTTTCTTCGATGGTCTTCTCGGTTTTCCTGGCGATGTCGCTGACCCCGGCCCTGTGCGCCACCCTGCTGAAGCCAATACCCAAAGGACGCAAGCACGAGAAACGGGGCTTCTTCGGTTGGTTCAACCGCACCTTTTCCTCGGCGACGAACCGCTACCAATCCTCGGTGGAACGGATATTGCTCCACAAGAGGGCGTCGATGGCTGTGTTTCTCGGCATTGTTTGTTTGGTCGGAGTCCTCTACGCCCGGATGCCGTCCTCGTTCCTCCCGGCTGAGGACCAGGGCTATTTTATCACCAACATCCAGTTGCCGGTCGGGGCGACCCAGGAAAGAACCCAGGAGGTTCTCCGACAGGTTGAGAGCTATTTCCTCAAGCAGTCCGAAATTGAGAGCTTCATCACGGTGGCCGGCTTCAGCTTTAACGGGCGGGGGCAGAATTCCGCGCTTTCTTTCGGACGACTGAAGGACTGGAGCCTGCGGAAAGGTCCGGAGCACACCGTCCAGTCGGTGATCGCACGCGCCGCCGGGACCTTCGCGTCCATCAAGGATGCGATCATTTTCCCGCTGAATCCTCCAGCCATTGCCGAACTTGGCAATTCCACCGGATTCGATTTCCAACTTCAGGACCTTGGGGGCCTCGGTCATGCCGCGTTGGTTGCTGCGCGAAATCAACTTCTTGCCATGGCCGCCACTAATCCGGTGGTGGTTGGCGTCCGCGTTCAGGGACTTGACGACGCCGCCCAATTGAAGGTGGAGGTGGACGAAGAAAAGGCGACCACCCTGGGTGTTTCCCTGACCGACATCAATACCACCCTGCAAACCGGCTTCGGTTCGAGTTATATCAACAACTTCATCAACGGGAATCGGGTCCAGCGTGTGATTGTTCAGCTGGACGCGCCATTCCGCATGTCACCGGAAGATGTCGGCAGGCTCTATGTGAAGAATCACGCAGGGTCGATGGTCCCCCTTTCCGCCTTCACCACCGTCAAGTGGATATTCGGTTCGCCGCAGTTGCAGAACTACAACGGTTTTCCGTCCTACGAACTGGTGGGAGCCGCCGCCCCGGGAAAGAGCACGGGTGAGGCCATGCAGGCGATGGAGGAAATGGCCCGGCAGCTTCCGCGTGGCATTGGATATGAATGGACCGGACAATCCTATGAAGAACGACTGTCGGGTTCGCAGGCCCCCACGCTGTACGCCCTGTCGCTGTTGGTGGTGTTTCTTTGCCTTGCGGCACTCTACGAAAGCTGGCCGATTCCCTTATCGGTGATCCTGGTCGTCCCGCTGGGAGTCCTCGGAGCACTGGCCGCCGCCGCTCTTCGCGGCCTGCCCAACGATGTCTATTTCAAGGTGGGCCTTTTGACCACCGTCGGTCTGGCGACGAAGAACGCCATTTTGATCATTGAATATGCCAAGGACCTCCAGGCCGCTGGTAAATCTGCCGTGGAGGCAACCATCGAGGCGGTCCATCTCCGGCTTCGTCCGGTGCTGATGACCTCCTTTGCCTTCATTCTTGGGGTGATGCCGTTGGTCGTCAGCGTCGGCGCGGGTTCTGCCAGCCGCAACGCCATCGGTACCGGTGTGGCCGGCGGGATGTTTGCCGCCACCGCCATAGGAATATTCTTAATTCCCGTATTCTACGTCGTGGTCCGAAGTGTCTTTAAACCGAAGTCACACGTCGGAATATCCGACGCCAAGGCGGGACAGGTCCCATGAGCAGGATTTCGATTTTCATCGCATGCCTCCTTGCTCTGGTGGTCGGATGTTCATTTGCGCCGAAGTATGAGAAGCCCGTTGCACCGGTCGCTGCCGCCTGGCCCGGACGCGCCGCCTCCAGCGGTGCCATCCCCGGCGATCCGTCGGAAATCGATTGGCACGATTTCTTTGATGATCCCCGCCTGCGTGCCCTGATTGGACTTGCCCTGACCAACGACCGCGAACTCAGGATTTCCGCTCTGCGGGTGGAGCAGGCCCGGGCCCGATATCGAATTCAACGGGCGGACCTCTTTCCCACAATCGACGGCAGCGCGAGTGGCAGTCGGCAAAAGTTCTCCGGCGCGATTTCTGCCTTCGATGGCGGCAACGTCGTCACCATTTACGACATCCATTTGAGCGCGTCGTACGAACTGGATCTTTTTGGTCGGGTGAGAAGCCTCAAGACCGGGGCTCTGGAGAAGTATCTGGCGACAGAAGAGGCAAGTCGAAGCATCGAGATCGCTCTTGTATCCGAGGTCGCCTCTCAATACCTGACCCTGCAACAATACCGGGAAGCCAAGGCCATCGGCCAACAGACGCTGGATACCGTTGAGGCGTCGTACAACCTGAACAAGCACAGTTACGAGGCCGGGGTTGCTTCCGAACTCGAGTTGCAGGCGTCGTTGGCGCAGGTGCAGGCGGCGCGCGTAAGTATTGCCAACTACGCCCAACTGCTGGCCCAATCTGAAAACACTTTTGTGGAATTGGTCGGCGGTCCGCTCCCCGAAGACCTCCCGTCCGGGAAATCATTCCAACAGCAGCATCTATTGGCCTCCCTTCCCCCCGGGGTCCCCTCGGAGGTGTTGTTGCGCCGACCCGACATTCGGGCAGCTGAACACACTCTGTTGGCCGCCAACGCCGATATCGGTGCAGCAAGGGCTGCCCTCTATCCTCGTATCGTTCTTACCGGGGCTGTCGGTACCGCCAGTGCCTCCCTTTCAGACCTGTTCAGCGGCCCTTCGGCGACCTGGAGTTATTCCCCTCAAATCATCGTCCCGATTTTTCGCGGCGATGCCAGCCGAGCAGCTATTGAGGTCTCCAAAATCGGAAAACAGATTGAGATCGCTAATTATGAAAAGGCCATCCAGGCCGCCTTTCGTGAGGTGGCCAACGCATTGGCCGTCCGTTCGATCCTGGATGAAAAGCTCACGGCCCAGGAGTTGTTGCTGGATGCCCAGCAAAAGCGGTTTGACCTCGCCAATGCCCGGTACCGGCAGGGAGTGGACAGCTACCTCGACGTGCTCCTCGCGCAACAAGACCTCTATATCGCCCGCCAGACGCTGCTGCAGTTCCAAGGGGCGCGCCTGCTCAACGCCGTCGCGCTGTATCGCTCACTCGGCGGCGGATGGAAGAGGTGAGCGAGTTCAATCGGGATTATAGCGCGGCCATTGGTCAGAGGATGGTGGCGAATCGGGAGCAAAACCTGTGATGCGGAAAACGGCGGTGGAAAGCATTGGGAGACGGGTGCAATCGGAAGCGATCCGAACCACCGCGGCTCGTAGCCGTCCGTCCGTCAGGCGGCGCTGATCGATCGGGAGTTGGCATCCCAGGAATAGACTGGCGGCGTTTCGCTGGTCAGTGTCGCCGTGTTATAGGGCAACAGAGTCGCCGATCCGCCGAACATCGGGTTCCGGTTGAGTAAAGTTTGCGCCGTCTGACGAACGGCGGTTACGACTTCCAGGCGATGGCAGTTGCCAAACCTCCGGCGATTCGAACCTCATCCAGTACTCTTCATGCCCGAGGCCACCCCTTTGACCGTGAGGGCCAGTAACCGACGCAAGTGCTCGGTGCGCTGAGCCTCACTGGCCTTCCGCCAGACCGACAGATACCGAATCTGCAAATAGTTGAGCGGGTCCACATACGGATTCCGAAGACGGATGGATTGAGCCAGCGTGGGCTGGTTTTCCAGGAGTTCCTTGCGCTCATTGATGGACAACACCAATTCAACAGAACGAACGTATTCCTGTTCGATCAGACCAAAAATCTTTGTTCGCACAGCATTGGATTCCACCAGCGCGGCGTACTGACGCGCGATGCCCAGGTCCGTCTTGGCGAGGGAGACTTCGGCGTTATCCAACAGCGTTCGGAAAAACGGCCACCGGCGATACATCGTTCGAAGTTGATCGAGACCGTCGGGCGCGTGTTCGGAAAAATCCTTGAGAGCCGTGCCGACACCATACCATGCGGAAATCAAATGCCGCGATTGCGTCCAGGAAAAGACCCACGGGATCGCCCGCAATTGGCGGATGTCCGCCGTGGCGGCACGCCGGGATGGACGCGAGCCGAGCCGCAGGTGTTCGATGAGATCAATGGGCGTTGCCTGCCAGAAATATTCCGCAAACTCCGGCGTCTCGTAGACAAGCTTTTGGTAGTGAGCAAAAGAACTCCTGGCCAGCCAACCTGCGTTCGCCTCCCATTTCGGCAATTCGGCGGTTTCGGCCTCGGGAAGACATTGCACTGCAATGACAGCCGAAGTGAGCTGCTCCAGATTGCGCTGCGCAATCACCGGATTGGAGTACTTCAACGAGATGACTTCACCCTGTTCGGTGATGCGGAGGCGGCCGCCGTGGGCGGCATGTGGTTGCGCGCGTAAGCTGCGATAACTTGAACCGCCGCCCCGGTCAATCGTACCGCCTTTGCCGTGGAAAAAGCGAAGCCTCACACCGACCTCATCCGCAACGCGCGACATCTCCTTTTGCGCACGGTACAAAAACCAATTGGCCGCAAGGTAGCCCCCGTCTTTGTTGGAATCTGAGTAGCCGACCATCACCTCCTGGACACGCCCGCGGGCTTTGAGATGCCGCCGGTATTCCACGTTCGACCACAGGTCGCCCAGAATCTTTGACGAATTCTCCAAATCCTCAATGGTCTCAAACAACGGCACGAGGTCGATGTCATAAACACCTGCCAGCTTTGAGAGTCTGTAAAGCCGTAGGATATCGTCCGCACTCCGGGTCATGCTGACGATGAAATGGCTCGCGGCCTGTGCGCCGTACTTCTTTTGAATGTCGCGGATGGCGAGGAGCTCATCGATCAATTCCGACTCGGAGTGATCGAGCTTGCCACTGTGATCACGAAAATCCAGTTCTGCCAGGTGGACTCCGAACGTCCTCGCTTGAATCAATAATCGGCGGATGCGGCCGTTGGCAGCACGAGTGGCCTTTTGGTTCAACAGTCCCTGGCGAATCTCCTCAAGGGTCTCGATGAATTCGACATGGTTGTGCTTCCCTTCGGCCAATTTGCGACGGAGCGTACCAATCTGGGTGCGAAATTTCTCGTAGGGTTGGTAGGTCTGGGAGGTTTGCGCCCGGTTGTGGGGCACGGATAAATCCTCATTCGCATCGGCGTGGGTGATTTCGCGGCTCAAGGCCAGACATTCCCGCTGGTAAAATTCCATCACCGCATCGTGTTGCCGCTGCAATGCGGTCCGGCTGATGTCCGGCGTGACAAACGGATTGCCATCCCGATCTCCACCCGCCCAATTCGCGAAGGTCAGGAATTGTCGCGTGCGTTTGACGCTGGGAAAATTCCGGGCGAGTTCCCCATCAAACGTTTCGTAAAAATTGGCTGCCGTCTCAAAAATCGTGCGGTTGAAGTAATACAGGGCCGTTTCCACCTCGTGAAGGGGACCGATCTTTTGTTCACGGATTTCCTCCGTCTGCCAAAGGGCCTCCAGGACCTCATCGGGGTCATCCCATTGTTGGGTGAGTCGTGCGAGTTGATTCAAAACCGCACGACGCTTCGCCTCCGTCGGGTGGGCCGTCAGCACCGGTTCGATCTCCAGTTCATTCAAGACTGTTTGCAACCGCTCTTCGGTGACGCCTGATTTCTTCAATTCGAGGAACAAATTCCGGAGCGACATCGGCGCAATGGCCTTGGAGGTCAGATGGCGTTCGCGGGCCCGCTCCTCGCAAAGATTGACCAACTGAAAATAGAGGCTGAAGGCATGGGCGAGTTGATGGGCTTCGTGGATGTTGAGCCGATCGAGCAACTGGTGCTTGGTTTGTCGACTCGCTTCGCTGCCGAAATGCCGAGCCCGTTTCGAAAGCTTCCGGACCTTGTCCAGATGGTTGAACACGCTTTCCCCGGCCTGTTCCGAGATGATTTTGTCCAGCCGCGCGGTCAGTTGCCTGATCTCTTTTTTGAGAAGGATGCTCATTCGGAATGACGATTTGACTTCCTGTGGAAGTTGTTTGGCCGGGCAACGCTAGAATTGAATCCGAGGCGAGTCCATGGCAAAGAGTCGGCTTGTATTTCCAGCGAGTTCGGCTCTATTTGCGCCAGAATGATTCCATTCATGAAAGTTCTACTCGCGATCGGCTCCGGGTTCGTCCTGTGGGCGCTCTTGTGAGGCGATTCCGTTATTTTTGCGACGGGCTATTCCTGACCGCAGCGATTGGCTACGCAATCAATCGATGGGTGGTCAAGCCGCTTGTGGACTCAGCGTTTCTCCGGGGCCATTTCAATGACCTTTTGCTGATTCCGGCGGCGCTGCCGGTCATTCTATGGGTGCAGCGTCGTACGGGACTTCGGTCCGATGATGGGATGCCTTCCTGGGCCGAAATCGCACTTCATCTGGTGGTTTGGTCGGTCATCTGCGAATTCGTCGGTCCGGTCTGGTTTCATCGGGGAACCGCAGACCTGTGGGACGTGGCGGCTTATGTCGCTGGCGGTTTGGTGGCCGGGATATGGTGGAATCATCGGCCGAAGGCCAAATCGGAGGCCGAAGGGTGAGTTTTGACAGGCTGGCACCTATTTACCGACCGATGGAGGCGGTATTGGCCGGTCGAATCATGCAACGGTGCCGGACCTCGTTCCTGGCTGAAGCGGTTGGGCGACGGCGGGCCTTGCTTGTTGGAGAGGGGCCGGGACGTCTCCTGGTCGAACTGTTGCGGACTGCCCCCGACATCGAAGTCACCGTGGTTGAGCAAAGTCCGGGGATGATACGGGAGGCAAAAAGTCGGATTGAGAAAAAGGGATTGCATGCCTGCCGTGTCGAGTTCCTGGCAGTGGATGCCTTAACTTGGAATCCCTGCGTCCGAGGCTTTGATCTGATCGTGACACATTTTTTCCTCGACTGCTTCGGTCCGGTAGAACTCGAGAGCCTCATTGGTAAATTGGGTGATAGTGCCACCGACGATGCCCGTTGGCTTCTGGGAGACTTTTGTATTCCGAAGCGGGGCTGGCGACGTTTCCGCGCCCTGGCGATTCATGCCACCATGTATGCCTTCTTCCGGGCGGCAACCGGGCTTTCGGCCAGACGGCTGACGCCGCCGGATGATTTTCTGCGCAACGCCGGATTTCAACTTGTGGAACGCCGCCTTTTCAGTCTCGGCCTCATTCATTCGGACCAATGGGTGAGGCGTGCGCCGTGAAGGTGGAATGAGCAACGTAAGTAAACGGTGATGGTCGTCGTCGGTCCTCCGCTGACGGTTCGTCAATCATTCAGAAAAACGATATATCGGTGCCGTACCCGGCCACCCAGCCCACTTGGGTGCTGGTAGGGTGGGTGTTGGGTATGTCGAATTGCTGCCTCCGCTTCCATGTGACACGACCGTCTCCGAACAATTGGTTTAGCCCGGGAAACGTGGTCAAATCCGCATGTCCAAGTTCGGAGGGGGTGTGGTTGAAATAGTATTGGTCATCACCACCCCAATGAAACAGGGTGTCGGACATCAGGAGACGGTCCGATAGCAACTCCCGCTGGGTCAATTCTACCGGGCGATTCACCATCGTCGGATCAAAAAGATCGGCGCGTCCGTAATAGCTATAACCAATCGACACAAATCCCCAGGTGGCAGCCTGGTCTCGGATGGCGCTGATGGTGCGCGGTGGAGCGCTTGGACACCAAAAAATTCCCGAGACCGCGAGGGAATCGAAATTGCCGGGCTTGGCCGATACACCGGCCGTATAGGGAGCCAGCAGCTGAAAGCATATCTGGTCCGGCAGGTCCGGTCGAACGTTGCTGAACACATTGACAACCGAGGGTTGCCGGTAGATGCCGTCTGATGAGACGGTTTGCAGGACAACTCCGTTAAAATCGTTTGCGTAGAGTGCGGTGCCCACGCCGAATTGATGAAGGTTGGAGGAGCACGCGGTTCGTCTTCCGCGCTCCCTGGCTTTGGCCATTGCAGGTAGCAGCATCGACGCCAGCAACGCGATGATCGCCACGACCACCAGAAGCTCGATGAGTGTGAATCCCGCCGAATCCCGGTATGTGGCTTGAGAACCATGAACGGAGGTTCCCCGCCGGTGGAGTCCAGCACATGGAAGGTTCATATCTGATTCGTTTCTCCGATGATTCAGCTGCCCGGTCAGTTCATCCAAATAAGAGCTGAATCCTTTGGTTTGGCAAATACAGAATCAGCTCCATTGGGGCCTTTCAAAGGTGGGTTTGAAGCCAGCCCATTCTGGAACTCATGGGCCATGCACGGCTCGGCAGGAGACCCCGACCATTGGAAACGGTGAAATAGGAGAAGGAACTTTTTGGGCAGTTCGGCGGCCATGCGACGTAGCACAGGCTTTCCATCCTTCTAAATAACAGCTTTTGACCTCAACGGTTGATTCGTCTGCAACCTAATGAATCACAGTCACATCGGTAGGGCGAGGCTCCTGTCGAGCCGCGGCGGTCCGTTCCACGTCCGCATCGCAAGTTATACCCGGCCTGACCCCGGAGCGCCACGGGTGGGATGCTGCCGTACCGCAGGTTTCCAAACCTGCCGGGCCGACGGGTTGACTCGGGGTCTTGGGACGGGGTCCCGCCCTGCCGACAAGAATGTCTGCGCTAAGGGTGAGAACACGCGGCCTTACGGATTTGCAGAGTGGCAGCGGCGTCCCGGCGATGGGTGCCCATGCGCGGAATAGGCATGATTCGGCCCACCCTGGGCTTTGCCGGAGCACCCATAAGGATGTCTTTGGATGAAGTCAAATTGGTCAGCTGGTGCCGATGGAATACGCTTGCAAAAAATCGGCGGATTGAGGACTGTCTACAATATGCTGGGCTCGGATTTGTGCGGTTTCTGGAGTTCGAACTGCGGACGCATCCTAAAGCGAGAATTGTTCGGAGCGGATGCTCTCAAGGGGATGGTTTTGCTGGCACTAATTATTTGGGCGGGAGTGGGTAAAACCTTGGCGGAAGGCTTTCGGATCACGGACGTCACGCGCATCGATGGTCGGGTCATCATCCACCATGAGTCCTCCTCCGAATACTATCATATCCTTGAGCGGATGGATTTGCGGGCGGGAGTGGCCACTCCGATTGAACTGGAACCAGGCACACCCCTAACAGGTAGCCTTGGAGATCCAAACCCACCGTCCGCAGCTGGATACTACCGGGTGCTGCGTGTCCCCAACGACAATCCTGGCGATATCGACCACGATGGGATTGATGACCTGTATGAGCGGAATCATCCTCCGCTGGATGCCTTCAATCCCAAGGATGCTGTGCAATTATCACCGATCACGGGACGGAAATACATCGATGATTATGAGCTCGATGGCTCCAATGTTGCGCTCTACCCCTACCTCGTTGGGCGGGGTATGCACGATGTGACCGGCCCCGCTGCCGATGGAGGGATGATGGGCTATGCTGAATCAAAACAAAAATCGGCGGGTCTCCACGATAGACAATGGGCTCGTGCGTTCATCGTGGCCGGTCGCCAGCCCGGCGACAAGCGGGTCGCCTTTGTCGTCGTGGACACGGGGCAGCTTTTTCATTCCATCACACAGGGGGTTTTGGACCGAATTCAAGCCGACGACGAGCTCAAGGATTACTATTCCGCCGAGAACATCGTCCTGAGCGCAACCCATACTCATGGTGGGGCGGGTGGGCATTCCCATCATGTGCTGTACAACATTTCCATTGGTGGCTTCGCCTGGCAGACCTACGATGCCATCGTCCACGGTATTTACATGTCCATCAAAAAGGCGCACCGCGACCTCGCGCCAGGACGGATCGCGCTGAACGAGGGACATCTGGACAACGCCAACGAAAATCGGCAGGCCAAAGGCTTTCTTCAGAATATTGAGGTGACTCACCCCGACCTCGGTAACCCGTTCGGCAACGACAACCGGGACACCGAAATGCTCTGTTTGCGCTTTGAACACGTCAATCACCAGGAGATCGGGATGTTGAATTGGTTTCCGGTTCATGGCGTTTCCTTTTCCAAGGACAACCATCTGTTGACCGGGGACAACAAGGGGCTTGCGGCCTATCTCTTTGAGCGGCAGATGGGAACCTACTACCCGGGCCACGGCAGCGAGACAAAGTCGTCCGGCTTTGTGGCGGGTTTCGCCAATTCAAACCCCGGGGATTTGACGGCAAATCGGAGGACCCTGGAGCCCGGTTGGCCTGCAAATGGCAAAGATGACGAGAGGAGGGCGACTCAGATCGGCACCCGCCAGTACGAAAAGTCCATGTCGCTCTACAAGGGAACGGAGGGGATTCCGGAACGGGTGTTCGGTTCCGTTGACTTTCGGCATGCCTACATCTCTTTTGCCGATTTGAAAGTCAATCCACCCAAGCTTTACCCGTACAATGTCCCCGGGGTGGGGTTTGCCGGATCATCGTCAAAACCTCCCTGGCAAACCTACATCGGTGCCCTGGGTATCGATTTCGCCAAAGGGACTCTGGATGGTGAGGGAGCCTCGCAATTCTTTGTGGATGCCTTCCGATTGGTGACCGGGATTGTCACCGATCCTGCCACGGCTGAATTCTCCTACTATCATTATCCGAAGGATATCGCGCTTACCACCGGAACCACGGCGATTGAAGGGATGACCTGGACTCCGCAGGTTCTGCCCGTCTCCATTCTTCGAATTGGAAATCTCGCCATCCTTGCGGTTCCGGGTGAATTCACCAGCATGGCTGGCTCCAGGCTTCGGAAGACGGTGGAGTCCATTTTAGGGCCGGACACGCATACGGTCATTGCAGGGCTCGCCAACGATTATTCGGGATACATCACCACCTACGAGGAATACTTCTATCAAAGTCCGGGTGAGACAGGGCTACTGGAGCAGGGCTACGAGGCCGGGTCCACCCAGTTTGGTGCCTTCACGCTGGCAGGCTACCAGACGAAGTTTACAGAATTAGCTCGGGCAATGGCTGCAGGTGATAAGGTGCGCACTCTTCCCATGCCCCGGACAGATCCTCCCGGTTTGTTTGTTTTGAAGGCTGCGGATCCCCTTCTGGATCTTCCGCCGTTGCCCCAGGCGCGTCCGGCAGAGTACAAGGGGAAGGCGGGGTGTCCGGACGGCCAGTTCTGGGACATTTCCACCGGTTCGTGCTGGAGTTGCCCGGAGGGGTACAACCGAACAATCTTTGCCATCGACGGCGCTACGGCCTGCGAAAAACCGGCCCAGTCGGTCTTTTCCTCCGCCACCGAGCATGGGCGGGCGGGATGTGGACCGGGCCAGTTTTTTGACATTTTTACCGGAGCGTGTTGGAGCTGTCCCGAAGGTTACAACCGAACTATTTTCCCTGTGGACGGGGGGGCGGCCTGCGAATTGCCGGCGCAGACGGTGAATGCCAGCGCCACCAAGCACGGTCAGGCAGGATGTGGTCCAGGTCAGTTCTTCGATCTTTTGACCGGGGCGTGCTGGAGTTGTCCGGACGGATATAACC
This sequence comes from uncultured Verrucomicrobiota bacterium, assembly GCA_903896505.1. Lineage (GTDB taxonomy): Bacteria > Verrucomicrobiota > Verrucomicrobiia > Limisphaerales > UBA9464 > CAILNN01. Next base: position 25,353 of record CAITXU010000203.1, read on the forward strand.
GCACCATCTTTCCCGTGGATGGGGCGGCAGCGTGTGAGAAACCGGCGCAGACGGTGAATGCTCGTGCCACCGAGCACGGGCAGGCGGGATGCGGGCCGGGCCAGTTCTTCGACATTTTCACCGGGGCGTGCTGGAGTTGTCCCGATGGGTATAACCGCACCATTTTTCCGGTGACTGGTGGGGCTGCGTGCGAAAAGCCCGCCTACTCAGATTACGCCGCCGCTCTAAGCACCCGTGGAAGCGGCTTTTTCGGGACCGATTGCCCTGCGGGATACGTTTTTGATTTTATTCTCGGACGTTGCTACCGCTGTCCCGACGGTTTCGCCAAACTAATCTTCCGGTCATGGAATGACGGTGCCGCTTGTGAGCATGTTAATCCGGCGGTGGATACGACGGCCACACGCCATGACGGGCTTTGTCCCAGCGGTCAATTCCTGGACATCGGTACCGGCTACTGCTGGAGCTGTCCTGACGGCTTCAACCGGACGATTTTCCCGATTGGTGGCGACGCGGCCTGCCAAAAGTCCATTCCCGCCATCAATTCCGGAGCCTCCCGCCATGATGGTCTTTGCCCCAATGGACAATTTTTGGATATTGGAACTGGCTATTGCTGGAGTTGCCCCGGTGGTTATAGCCGCACGGTGTTTCCGATAGGCGGAGGCGCCGCTTGTCAGACGGTGATCCCGGCAGTCGACACCAGTGCCACGCGGCACGACGGTCTGTGTCCCAGTGGACAGTTCTGGGATATCGGGACCGGCTACTGCTGGAGTTGTCCGCCTGGGTACAAGCGAACCATCTTCGTCATCGGCGGATCCACCGCTTGTGAACAGGTGATTCCAGCGGTTTCCACGACGGCCACCAAGTTCGGGAAATATTTTTGTGCCGATCGCGGTCCAGACTGGTTTCTGGATATCGGCAGAAACGAGTGCTGGTCGTGCAACGGATGGACCCGAAACCTGAATCCAGTGGACAGCCCGGAAGCCTGCACAGGGCCGCAGGCCGCCTTTGGGGACCAGGTCATCGATCCGCTGTGGCTCCGACCCGATAAGGAGCGGGTGTATTCGCGAGGTCAGCGCACCACGGTGGCGATCAGTTTTTGGGGAGGTCATCCCAAGAACGTTTTTGGAACGGTCAAAAACCGCCAGCTCGACGCCCTGCCAACGTTCCTGGAGGTGCAGCTCCTCACCGGATCAGAGTGGAAGACGGTCAGGACGGACGCGGACTGGGATACGACCTTTGAGTGGACCCGGGTGGGCATTGCCGCTTCCTCTCTCAAGGTGACATGGGCCTTGGGCTCGGACGCTGCCTTGGGCATCTACCGGATCGTCCACCGCGGGTTCTCTCTCGATACCTTTGGAAATATAAGTCCTTATCAAGGCAATTCACCGACCTTCCAAGTGGTGCCCTAGTGTCGTGTTTCCGAAATAGCTTACAGTTTGCCGCAAGGGATTTTCGGCAACACGGCACTCGAATGAAAAAGACTCTGTTTCGTCCCTTCCAATGGCCCGGGTGGTTGGACCGCTTCGTTTCGGTGTTGGCCTTGGTGCTGACGTTTTCCAACTCTGCAGCAGTGGCTCGCGCCGCCGATTCAACCGAGTCAGCATCCAATCCCACCGAGGTCACGGCGGTTATTTTTTCGGACTTTTTCTCCCCGGCATGCGCGGAGGTGAATGGGCTCTTGGATGAACTGGCCAAATCGAGGCACGTCACCATTCAGAAGCTCTTCAAGCATGCCCCGTCGGATACGTCCGCCTTGCCCGCTCATGAGGCCGCGCTGGCCGCCGGTGCTCAGGGTAAGTTTCAGGAGATGCACGATCTCCTGTTCAAACAATCGAGACCGGCCGGTAGCGCTTTGCTTCGTCTGGCCAAAACACTCGATCTCGACCTGAAGCAGTTCGAAACCGCCCTGGACGAACGTGAGTTCAGACACATTGTGATTCGCGATATTTCAGAGGCACGCGGATTCGGTGTTCACGTGACGCCCACCGTGTTTTTGAACGGAACCAGGGTTCAGGGATTGGATGAGCTCAAATCCCTGGTCCGAACCCCGGCACCTCCTGCCGCTCCTGCCTGGGAAGACACGCCCGTCGAAAAGCTCGCGTTAAACTTTGAGGGTTCCCCGACAAGCGGGCCCAGCAACGCTCCCATCACCATCGTGGAGTTCACCGATTTCCGTTGCGGCTTCTGCCGGATTAATTCCCGGGTCATCACGGAGCTGGTGGCGGCATTTCCCGGTCGGATTTATCGAGTGTTTAAAAACTACCCGATTGAGCCGGAGGGTGCCGGCATGCGGTCCCACGTCGCCGCACTGGGTGCGCTGGACCAGGGGAAGTTCTGGGAGATGCACCAATCGATCATGGCACGGCCGCTGGAGCCTGGGGACGATTTGTTTGATCGAGCCAAGTCCATGGGAATTGATCTCACCCTCTTTCAAAAAAGCCTCAATGACCCGGCAAAGCGGGCAATCCTGCGGCGCGACGTCGCCGAGGGGGAACAACTTGGAATCCGGGCCACGCCAACCACCTTCCTGAACGGAAAGCGATTGGTGGGCAGGCAATCCCTGGAGACTCTGAAGCAACATGTCGATGAACTCCTTGGCTCTCAGGCCGTCTTCACGGGGCAGGGGGATGAATCGCCGACCAGTCTTGGCGATTTGCAGGCACCCGAGCATATCGAGGCCTTCATTGACCTTGGGCATCCAGACAGCGCGGCGTGGGTTGCTCTTCTTAGAGACCTCGTCAGGGAACGACCGAGTGTCAGGGTTCAGTTCCGGCATTTTCCCAAGTCGGGTGATCTGGCCAGTCTTCAAATTCACGAGGCCGCGATGGCAGCGTCGGAGCAGAATCAGTTCTGGGAGATGTGTGATCAGCTTCTCGTCCTCAAAGCTCCAACGGAACCTGGAACGTTGAACGGCGTCGCCGGGAACCTGGGCCTGGATACCGTTCGGTTCGCGTCCGCCTTGAGCGGGCATCGATACAGGGGACGAATCGAAGCTGATGTTGCTGAAGGCCGACAAAGAGGCCTCCAAGGGCCGTCCTTTTTCCTGAATGGCGAGCAGTTCAAGGAACTACCAACCCTTTCAAGCATTGCCTATCGACTGGATCAGAGGGCTTGTTGTGGCAGGCCAACTATTCCCGACTCGCCACCACCCGGTGTGAAGGCTGCTGTTGTTAGATAAACTGGCGGTTTGTACTTCCTTTCACGCGCGCTGCTTTTTGCCGTCTCTCTATGAACCACCGATGATGCCCTACGAAATCCGAGAGACGACGACTGAGGCGATCCGCACGGCGGTCATCCGAAGCCGTGTCGCGCCTGGGGACCTTTCGAAGTTTGTTCCCGCTGCGTGCGGCGAGGTCTGGTCGTTCATTCGTTCTGCACATTTACCACGTCCAGGACGCCACACGGCTCTCTATCTGGATGGGGGGTGGGTTGAGGTCGGGGCGGAGGTTTCGGAGCCATTTCCCGGCAATGACCGCGTTCATTGCTCACAATTGCCTGCCGGTCGCGTCGTCGCCACCACCCACTTTGGACCGTATGCGCGCCTCGGTGACGCTCATTCCGAGGTTCGTCGTTGGTGTGCCTACCACGAACATCGGCTCTCCGGTATTTGCTGGGAGATTTACGGCCACTGGGACGAACATTGGAACTCCGATCCAACGAAGATACGCACCGATTTATTCCACCTGCTCGACAACTCATCCAAGTCCGCAAAAGTCCCCTTCGATTGCCAACCTCCATGGAGATGATCATAAGTCCACGGGCATCTAACGGTCGGTTTTGGCGAACCGCCATGAGATTAAGGTTTCCATTCTACCATAGGTGGATGGCGGTAATTCTCGCGCAATGGCAGGTGGGGGATTCAGGATCGGCATATGAGCGTATTCCATCATCAATTCCGTAGAACCCATTTTATGTTCTTGTTGGGCTCATCGCTGTTTTCAGTGCACTCACTTTGGGTATCTTGATGCGGCAGTCACCGTCGGACTGGCGCGACAATCACAATTTTTCAGCCACGGCGCTGGTTGCTTCCGGTCCGTTTATTGGAGCGATTGCCCGGCCGTCTCAGGCGAGTTGCGTGGCATTCTCCTGGGCACTGCTTCCCTACTGCGCGGGCATTCTTCTGATGGGAGTTATACCTCAGTTTGTCCAATTACCGTTCAAACGAGGCGCCAGCACGGTCCAGTTAGTGTTCTGGGTGCTGGGCTGGTTGGGATGGCTTGGAGGTGGTTTCGTGTCCCTGATATATGCGTTGTCATAACCCTGTCGACTACGCCGCAGGTGCGAGAAAATGTCCCACTTGATCATTTTCGCGCGCCGGCAAGGCAACGATTCGCTTTCGGCATGACGTCGTCACCTTTCGGGCTGGGGCTTCCAGTTCATTGCGGGACCAACCGCTGCGAATCGAGACCGTGGGTGACCGATCCGATCCATCTCTCACGGCCAGATCCGCACTCGGTAGAAGCGTTTGTCCTGTGTCGGGAGTGGGTCTGTAAACTGTACTTGACCGTTCACAACCACGTTCGTGCTGATCGGATCCCAATGCCTTAGGTCGGACGAGGCGTCGATCACGAAGCTCGTTCCATTCTGGCCGGGGAATTGGAACTGCATGGTGCCATTGCCGACAGTGAAGGTGGGCACCCCTAAGGCCAGTTGAATGACGGAGATATTGACTGCCGCCGAGGTCGTCGTAGCGCCGAGATTGTCCGTGGCGCGCGCACTCAGGATGTGCGGGCCAAAATCTGGATTTCTCCAGAGGAGACCGAAGGGTGACACCGTGGTCTCACCGAGCTTCACGTCCCCGTCGAAGAACTCGACCTTGGCCACGGACCCGTCGGTATCGGAAGCAATGGCCTGAAGGCCAACGGTTCCCGGTGAAACGTAGGAGTCGCCCTTGGCGGGAGCGGTGAGAGCAATCTGGGGTGGCGCATTGAGCGGAGCTACGGTGCCAATCGCCCGGACTTTATCAATGGTCGCGACGTTGACCGCAGAGTTGTTGTGAGCGGTGAGCGCGATGCCGACATAGACTTTGGTTGGCAGTGTCGGTGAAAAGGTGATGGAATCCACCTTGGACCAGGTCGAACCATTGGGGGAGACGTACCCGGTGACAGTGTTGCCTGCGCGAACCAATCGGACCCAATACGGTGCTGCTGCTCCAGGCCCGCCGGTGTGATCGCTTCCACCTCCGGTCGTGGCGCGGCGTTGGAAGGCTGTGCCATTTCCAGGCGTTACGGCCATGATCGCATGGCGCGAGTCGGCTTGAAGCGTTTCACGGACCATGACGCCAGCCTTGGCCCATCCGTCGGTGTTATCGAGGGTATTGACCCGGGCAATCAGTTCGCCGTCGCCGGGCAGTGGTTGATAGACGTAATGAAAGGCGTCGGCATTGCCCCAGATATCGTCGCCGCTCGCACTGACGGTCAGCGTGCCGCCGACGTAACTCGCGTCACCTGGCGTGCCGACGGCACCAATATCCGTGTGCAACCAGGGTGACGGAATCGAGTCGGGCACCGACGGCAGAGAGGAGATCCATTCGGTCAACACCGCAACGGCGGCGGTGTCCACGACGTTCCTGGCCAACGGCGGCATCCGGATCGCAGGGTCCACACTGTTAGCGCGCTGAAGCAGGATGGACTTCTCGGGATGCCCAGGGACGGCGACCTTCGCGCCAGCGATGCCGAGATTCTGCGAGACCGTGCCATTCAGGATGCCTGCGCTCGCCAACGGTGTGTCGAAGCGCGCGTCCCAGAACGCCCGGACGCCGCCGGGCCGGTGGCAGTGGGCGCAGTTGGCGTCGAGATACGAGCGGGCCCGCAGTTCCAGGTCTGCGGCAGTGTTCGCGACGGAAACGAGTTGGTTATAGGATGCGATGTCGGTTTCGTTCAGCGCGGGAGAAAGGAGGCCGATGTGATTCCACGCACGAAGCTGGTTGTCCGTGACTCCGTTGGCGTAGTGGAAGTTGCCATTGGACTGGCGGGTCTTCACGCCAAGGACGCCCTTGGCAGCTGTCGTATGACACTGGAGACATTCGCTGCGACTCGGGTAATGCCACGTCTGGACTCGGGAACCACCAGCCGTCTGGATGACAATATTCTCGTCGAGGTTGTTGACGAGAAGGTCGGCGTCGCTGTTGTCGGGCCGCCACTTGTAGGTCGCGCCGAAGACGGTCCCATTCGTGTCGCGGACGAGCAGACGGGTTTCGAGCCGTCGTCGCCCGCCGATGCTGCTCGTCTCGTTGGTCACCAATTCAAAGTGCTTCACCCAGAAACTTCCGGCGGGAAAGGTCCACTCCCCGGTTGGCGCGAAACCGATGGTGCCGTTGGTCGGAATGCTCATCCAGCGGCTCTTCACCGCGGCGTCGGACCAAAGCGGGGAATTGACTGTGTAAGGGATCAGCGCGTCTGAGGGCGTGAGCGCAGCAGTGTCGGTAAACGCGCCGGTCTGCGAGAGCAGCGGCGGAAAATCGCGAGCGGGTTCTGGCGGTGGACCCGAGCGTTTGAGCTTGAAGATCTGTCCGCCGAGATTGCCCATCTGGCAGAGGTAAAGTTCGCCGGACGCGTCGGTACCAAAGGAGGACAAGCCCGTGTAGTCGGCACCGGAATTGAAACCGGGTCCTTTGGGAAGCACACAGAGGAGTGTCTTGCGGGCGGGCACGCTCGTTTCGTCCAGGGCCCAGATTTTGCCCTGCACGTTGTCGCCGAAGATGTAGCGACCGCCGAGATCGGTCGCGAACTCGCTGCCGCGATACACATAACCGCCGATGACGGCCTGGCCTTCGTCGTGGCCATAGTCCAGGATGGGCCGCTTGTTCACGCCGATGTAGGGCTGGGAAAGATCCCCGTTCAGGCCCTCGATCCGGCTCCACTGGAAATTCAATCCCCTCGTTTCGGTCGGCTCGATCACGTCGATCTCCTCGCGGGAACCCGCTCCGACGTCGCCAATGAAGATGCGTCCGCTTGGCGGATCAATCGTCATCCGGTGCGGACTCCGCAGACCCAGACCGTAAAACTCTTCCAGGACGTCGGCTTGTCCTACGAACGGGTTGTCATTCGGGATGTAATAGTTTGCGGTCGAGCCATTGGCTGGCTGCTTCTTGATCGGATGGCTGATATCGCCGCCGCGCTGGTCGACGTCGATACGAAAGACTCCGGAGAGCAGGTTCTGGTTGATGATCTGGGTCGGACCGGATTCGTCGTCACCGTCGGTCCAGTAGAGAAAGCCATTGCCCGGATGGAAGAACAGGCCGCCGCCATTGTGCCAGACGCTGCTGGCAGACTGGTCGACCAGGACCAATTCGGAGTTCGGCGAGGCGATGCCATTGGCATCCAGGGTGAAGCGGGATAATCGGTCGTGATACGCGTCGGTCTTAAACGTCGGCGGACGAACCTGCGGACTGCCAACGACCGTTCCCGGGATTACCCATGTGTAGTAGATGAAAACGTAGCGGTTGGTGGCAAAGCCTGGATGAAATGCCAGGCCGAGCAACCCGGAATCATCCCATCCCTGGCAACGGTTGCGGATGTCGAGCATCAGCGTCTTTGCGGTGGTGTTTGACACATTGGCAAACGACCAGACGCGCCCCTCGCGTTCCCAGACCACCAGATTGCTGGTTCCAGGCACGAATGTCAGACCCAGGGCGTTGGTAAACCGAAGGTTGCTGAACGCCGGCACGGTCGACCAGTTTCCCGAAATGGCCGGCGCCGCCGAAGGGAGTTTGCCGTTCAGGAAGGGTCCGACTGCCGGTCGCGCGGTCAGACCGTACGGGGCGGCCATGATTCGCCCTGAAATCAAAAGGCCAAGGGCCAGTGCAATCCATGTCCTGAGGTGCGTCATAGGCTTATTGGGCGACGGAGGAAGCAGTTTCAATTCCAAGTTTGTGGCGTCGGTAACTTCAAAGTCAGCCGAAACCCCTCGTGGGGTTTCGAAGTGTCCGGTCTTCAGACCTTGGTGATTCGGAAGCGGTCGATTTCACGGCCCCACTCGTCGATCTGCCTGAATTGCAGACTTTTTGCATCCATGTCCACCACGGTGAGGGAGTGTCGATCAGAGATCAGGCGTTCCACATACTCCACAAGGTCATCTTCGGCATGACGCCATTTTTCCGGGTTATCGTTGCTCTGCCGGTCGTAGAGATTATTGCCGCCCGCCCCGGTGACGATATAAAGCACACCATCGGGCCTGGTCACGGTCTTGCCATCAAATCGACGGTCGACTGTAAATTTACCCGGGACCAAGCGTTTCCCACTGTTGACCTTCCTGGCTCCTGCTTCGTCGGTGGGGGAAAATCGAATCGGGCGGGTGCGCTGGTAGTTGTGCTCGTGCCCGCTCAAAACGACATCGACTCCGTGCTGTTCGAACAGTGGTGCCAGAACCCGCATGTGCTGCTCGGTAAAATGGTCATCGCCCACGTTGAAGGCCGGATGGTGGTAGACCACAAACTTCCAGGTGGCATCGGTGGCGGCCAGGTCTTTGGCAATCCAGGCATGGAGCACCGGATCGGTGGGGTCCACATAGACGTTGGAGTCAAGACACAGGAAGTGGGCGTCCCCATAGTCGTAAGAGTAGTTCGCCATGCCCGGGTAGCGCGGCCCGGCGCAGGCTTTGAAGTGGTCCACGGCGCTGGCATCTCCCACCGCCAGTGTCGGATGGGTTGGTACCGGGCCGTTCAGTGGATAATGGAAATTGGTGTAGTAGGCACCGCCGTCGACATGGCGGCTGAAGTCCACCACCGGTTGGTGGGTGTTGGGGTCGTTTCCGGTGAGGTCGTGGTTGGCGATCACCGAATAGTAGGGGACGGAGCGCAGGAGGGGAGCCCCAACGTGGGGCCCGGCCACGTCGGCATTGTAAACGGGAAAAAAATAGCGGGCGTACTCACCGTCCAGGCCGTTGTTGTAGACATTGTCGCCGGTGTTCATCACGAAGTCCGGACGGGCCTGATAAGCCTGATAGGCGATGGCGTGATCGCTGATGTCGCCGCAGGAATTGTCACCGAAGGAAACGAATCGCGTTTTCACCCCGCGCGGTTTGCGGGTGGTGAAGTAACCCTCGACCAGTTTTTCGCCGTTCATCCGAACCCGGTAGTGGTAGCGGCTGTTAAGCTCCAGTCCTTCCAGCGTCGCCAGATGGTTGAAGCGCCGTCCGCCCTCATCACGGTCCGCACTGAAGCGCTCCTGCCTGCTGACCACGGCCTTCCGGACTTCATGGGTCGCACGTCCGTATTCCACATCGAAAGTCGCGCCAACACCATTGGTCTGCCAGGCCACCACCATCGACTCCTGACCGGCTCGCAGTCCGCTGGCGACCGTGCCCGGCTGGAGGTAGGGGAGCGCGGTAAAGACCGGAAGCGGCGGCAGATGGCCGGAGGCATGGCCCGGGTCAAACGAGGCGGCGAAAACGCCCCGCCGCATTGGGATCAATGCGGAAAAAGTGATGCCGCCGGCGGCTTTCAGTAATTGGCGGCGCGTGAATGAACGGGCCGGATGAGAGAAGGGCATGGGCATTTTTTCCTGATCGTCTGGCGTGACCGTCGAATGAAAAGTGCAGCAGATGCAGGTTCAAAAGGACAGTGCCAGCCCGCAGAGAAGACCGTAGAGGATGGGGCGGGTCAAGAGGGATAAAGTGGGACAAGTTTCTGGTCGTAGAGGTTAACCGGACAAGGTCACGGAACCTCCAGGAACGGTGGTCAATTGGAATGCAATCGACATCGCAGCACGGCGATATCATCCCGGAGTGGCGGAGCATGGTTGACCGTCAGTCCTCGGATTCCAAGTTGTCCCGCAAGGAACCGTTTTGCAAAGGACAACAGTGCCATCTGGATGGCAGCCGCAGCGTGTTCAAAACCCGGTTTGATAACTTGACCATCGTCAAAAACTTCTGCGAGTTTTAAAAGATTGTAGTGCTTTAATGTGTCCTCCATTTCACGGTCCATGGCGAGGGATTCCCGACAGGTTTCGTAAAATCGTGCTGGAAGAAGGTTCTTCGGACGGTGAAGGACGGCATCCAGCCACCGGGCAAGTGAATCCTTGAGCCGGTCGATGGAGTAGTGGTCGGGGAGCGTCACCAGGTTATGCAGCTGGGCCAATGCCTTCACCTCTTCCGGCTCGTTCATCGAGAGCAGCGCACGCAAAGGGAACCTGGCTCCGGGCGATGTGCTGTTCCAATCGGCAAAAGCGACTCCATCAGTCGTCAGCTCGATCCCGTCGCTTAGAAGTTGTGGGGTGCTGCCATAGCCGTAGACATAGAATGCCTCGGCCTCCTTGAATTGTCCGAAAGTGTGCTCAGCCTCCAATTGATCACGGCTGGGCCCCGGTTCAACCGGGCTGCGCATCGCAACCAAGGGATCGAGACCCTTCAACAGCTCAGGAATCGCCTTTTCGTGGCAATAGGCAGCTGCCAGCAGTGGGGGCACCCTACTTTGACGCAGGGATTCGTGACGTACGGAGCGTTCGAGAACGGGAAACGTCTGACCTTGCAGCGTGATCGAACCGTCCCCAAGGCCCGCCATGAGGGTCTCGCTCGGGGTGATGATTGCGAACTGCAGAGTCGTCGCCAGAAATAGATGATAGGCGTCGGTCGGGGAGAGCCCTGCCGCCGAGCTCCAGGCATGTTGTTCCAGATAGAGGACCGCATGCAGCCGACCTAGAAAATGCGGGTCAAGGATCGAACCATTGTGTTTCCCGAGAAGCGAATCCGCATGATGGACGAAGGCCCGGGCCATCCATGCGCTTCCAATGTCGGAAAATGGCACACTGCCGACCCCATCGGCACAGACGGCCAGGATTCGATCCTCGTTTTGGTCGATTATGGCAGCATCCTGGCATGGCTCTCCCAACGCGGCATGGTCCTGTCCCTGTAGGACAAACACGGAAGAACGGACGGCGGCCAGTTCGATTCTTGGTCCGCGATCAAAACGCGGGCTGGAGATGAATCCGGACTCTTGAGCCAATTCAATTCGCCTCCTCGCTCCCATCACGCTTCGGCTCAAAAGTTCAGCTTCCTGGATGGGCAATGGGGCGTTTTGGTGGATTGAGGAGCGCAGTTTGTCGTACTCCGGAACCTGTGCCAGGCGGGCCCGGAGGCGGTCTAACATTTCTTGATGATACCCCATGCGGCGCTCTCCTGTTTCAGGTGTCTCACGGCCGAAATGGGAGGCATGAAGAAATAGGTGCTGCCTTTGACTTGGACGAAGTCGCTCATGCCAGGGCAACGGTGACGAATCGGGTCCGCTTGCAAAGTGAACACAGACGGACTCGCGCCAATTCCACGATTGCTGAGGTTTTGACCCCCAATCAGCGGGTCGGCATCGGCGTGCAATGCACCTAATTGGGGATTGTTGGCCCACTGTTGCTGAATGAACTCGAATTGGCGTTCGATATTGGCGTTGAAGCAAAGAAACTGAAGGCCGCGTTGCGCGCCGTCACCGGTCCCAGGATGATCAATGAGGTCATCGATCTCGTGCTCGCTCGCGGGGTGGATGCGGAGCGGTGGGCCGTACGGTCGGCCCCGTCGAATGATGCGGTGCAACATGGATAATCGCACTGACTCGGTGGTGTTATTTCCGAGCAGCCAGTCACGGGGATTGGTGCGTCGCACGTGCGCACCGAACGGGCAACGCTCACCCTGGATATCGGAGGGTTCGCCGCTGATATACCCAAACGTGTCCTCGTCGCTGGGCTCTTTCGGGTGCCGCATTCCGTCGGGTGATAGGACCAGCGGCTCACCATTGGGCCAACGGCCCACCATTTTACTGGCGAGTGCCACGGGTGAAAGCCCGGCCTGGGCACTCGCCTGCTTGCAGTAACGCCAGAACGCCGGAACGTCCTGCTCCAACTGCCGAAAGACCAGGTAGCTGCCTCCCTTGCAAAACTCGAATCCGTCGGCAGTCTTGGGGGCAAAAGTCACATTGGTGTCGCCGGTGTCCGAATGGGCATGATACCCATTCGGGAAGCCAAGCAGGAATTCCCCGGGGGCCAGATCGGTTGCCTCGTTGCTCTCGTCGGACGGGAAGTCCCTTAGGCGGGGCTGTGAAATGCCATCTCGAAAACCAAAGTGTTCTTTTCGACCGGGAAGCTGGTAGCCATCGAGATGGTCGACCACAATGCTCAGTCCATTGGCTTTCGCTTCCGTGATATATTTATGGCGTGCCTCTTGAAGCTTCTCCTTCGTGTAGCAATACACCATCAGGAGCACGTGGACGGGAAAATCAGCATTGCCCCACCGCCAGTTTTCCGGCGCGTTCTTGCCCACGTCGCCGAGCACCCGTGACCGGTACGGTTCATGAGAGCCCATCACGAACTCGGGAGGAAATCCGCCCAAGAGGGTGCTGTCGGCACCGAGGGCGGCAAGACCCGCGTGCGAGAAGGCCACGTTGACGAAGGTGGGCTTTTCGCTGGCGCTCTTATGGTGATGGTCATCTTTCGATCCATTTGATACCGGTGTCAGCGGGAGCTGCGAGAGCCATCGGCGTGCCTTTTCCGGGGCTTCAACCTTCAGCATCAAGAAGGCGGCGTGCTCCAGGAAGCCATAACCTTTGAGGATGATTCCCTGAATGTCGTCCAACGGCAGCGTGACCGGATTCGGCTTGGGATCCACCGCGTCTGGTGCTTCCAGCGGCGCGACGTCCTCGCCTCCCAACGTGCGAAGCCAATCGCGCGCTGGAACTCCCTTAAGATCAGTCAAGCCGCGCCGAATCATCGTATTGGCATTGACACCCCGGATCGATTGCGCCGGATAGGCGCTAAACCAAAGGTCCGTGGGAAGTTGGTGCGCCCGTGTCCATGCCAGAAAGCTGGTCGCATTGCGTGCACCGGCGTAGATGAGGTTCTCCGTTTTGGGGTAGCCTTTCGTGTTACTCCAAATCCCGGTCAACCCGTTGCTTGCCTGATCGATGAAATCTCCCAGGTAACTTTGCCACGAATTATCGAAATTGCTGAAGAAGAGCACTCGACGCTTCTTGCCGAGGAATCCCCAATGCGCAAAGTGAATGGATGGAATGTTGCCCAGGCGACCCTTGTTGTAGCGATAGGTCACCAGGAACTGCAGGACGACGAAAACGCCCTTAATTGCCAGCAACCGAAACCAACCATCCTTCAGGTCCACCAAATGGGTGAGCTGATTCTGCAAGAATTCGTTCTCGCCAACGGAGGCCAATTCGACATGTCGCACGGACGCCTCGTTGTGCTGGGGCGCCTCCGGAACATCTGTCGCCTCTTTGTACCGCAGAATCAGGTAAAGCACCACAATGACTGGCACGGAAACGGGCAACGTCAGCAGAATGATGCCCAAAGTCAGGAGCACGACCCTGTGAATGTGCGCTTTGCCGTCGGGTTGGGGCGGAAACGGTGGAGGGATGGACACGCCCCGTGACTTGAGTTCCACGAGAATCGCTTCGCGGACCTGCTCAGGATCGGTGCCAGCCGGCGTCTTCCTGGCGACGACGTCGGCGGCCGCCTCGACGGACTCCCGAAGTTCGGCTTCCGCGAGTATCTGCGCTCGACTACGGCCCGAGGCCCCTGTGTAGAAGGTCTGCGATGGAATTTGGTGAGCTGGATCCGCCAGATAGCCAATCAGATCAGAGGCTGTGGAACCTGATTGGTACCCAACGCAATGGCCGTAGATGGTGTCCAGTCCAGCGTATGCCTTCTCCACCAACTCATTGAGGTGCGATTGTCGGGCCATCGCTTCGTCCCGCATCGGCGCACCGCTCGGGCCATCGAAGTTCGTTGAAAAGACGAGGAGAGCCGGATCGTCGTGCACCGGTGAAGCATCGATCAACACGAAACGCCCATAGTGTAACGTTTCGACCTCGTGCAATGGAAGGCTGCAGACGGTATTGCCACCACGCATGCGTCCGACGATCTCCTGATTGAACGACGCGAGTTGCGTGCGCAATTGGGGTACATCCGGTTCCAGAACCGGCACCACCACAGTCATGGTATATTGATGCGTTGGTGTGCCGGCGATTTCGGTGGTCAGAGGTGGAAGGCTGGAACCTTCGCGGACCCACATGAATTTCGCGATCTTCCACACCAAGTGCCCGCCATCCTTGTCACGAGACAGCTCGATGTCGGATGCTTTTCGGTCCACCCACGGTTCGATCTTTGCCGGCAGGTCTAGTTGTTCTCCCGCCTTGATTGTCCCGTTCCGTAATTGCGCGCGGCGACGTTTGAGTCGTTCGAAGAACGGCTCTTCGCTCTGGAAGAATTCGCGAATCAGACAGGGCGTTACATGCTTGACGCCCTGTTCATCGACCACCCCACAGAGTTCCACAAAGGCCTGCCATTGGATGTGAGCGCGGAACCGTGCACCCAGCCGACTGCGCAGGGAATCTGGCGACCGCAGACCGGTCCATGTGGAATAGAGCTCGGGAGCCTGACTTTCCACGAAAGCTGCCAGAACGCGATCGGTAATGCGGCCATTTGTGATTTTCAGATGGACAGCAAGGCCATTGAGGTGGGCAATCAAGCGCTCCATCTGCCGGGTATCGACACCGGTTTCGACATTGAATACCCGACTCGAATAGGGGCCTTGTCCCCACCCTTTCACGCAGCCTTCGATATCCGTCTCGTCCGGCTTTGAGCCCGTCTGTTCCTGAATACCGTTACGCGCAAGCCAACTGATAATCTTCGACCAAACGCCATCGGCGAATCCCAGGCCGTCCGAGCCGAAGATATAGTCCGAGGTTTCCTTCGTAACAATGCGTTCCGGATTGCCGGAGGGCACCAAATGGCGTTCAAGTCCCGGCTTGAATGGGCATCCCCCACGGATAGGGGCAGAAACTCCCGGGTTTGGGCTCTTTTGTTCCTCGTACATATGAACTTAGAAAGGGATCATCCGATGCGGGTATTGAAACTCAAGGGTTAATCAAGGACAGTCAAGAGGTATTGAAACGAGGCCCATGCCGTTTTCTGGCGGAGTGAGATCTCTTATATCCTAAATGTAGTTGCCTGGATTCTTTGTCGTTTTGGTAGATGTGAACGGCCTCTTCCTTATCGGGCGTTAAGTCTGTCACCATTTCCAGTTCTGATTGCGTTTGTTT
Source organism: uncultured Verrucomicrobiota bacterium (assembly GCA_903896505.1). GTDB lineage: Bacteria > Verrucomicrobiota > Verrucomicrobiia > Limisphaerales > UBA9464 > CAILNN01. The sequence goes on from CAITXU010000203.1 coordinate 40,387, forward strand.
ATCTCAATCCGCAGACAAGGTGGCATGCGTAGGGTTGAAGGTGGGAGCTGTCCACGGTTTCAATTCGGCCTCTGGCTCGCCTTTCCTCCCACCGCCCCGGGGCACGGCTACGATCGGTTGAACCGGCTGGTGACCGTCAACACGACCGGGGAAATTTCGGTTGGATCATTCAGTCCAATTGGGGAAAATTAGCTATTGAATCACTGTTTAACATGGATTCGCCTTTTTCTGGGCAGGCTGCTCTGGCTTGCAGCCGTCCTGGGCTTTTCCGTTGTCGTCGGCGAAGGAGTGTCGCTGCGGGATGAATATCTGCTGGATGTCTGGCAGGTCGAGGACGGTCTGCCGGACAACTCGGTGAATGCCATCGTTCAAACGCCCGACGGGTACCTGTGGTTCGGCACCTTTAATGGTCTGGTTCGGTTCGATGGTCTCCGCTTCCAACGGATGGATGCCGGTGTGGCAGGGTTGGGAAGTGGTCGGGTGGTGCAACTTTTTCTTGACCGTCAGGGCGCCCTCTGGATCGCAATGGAATATGGCCAGATTGCCCGCCATAGCCGGGGCAAATTTACCGTTCTCGGGGCGGAAAACGGGTGGTCGGGGGCTCGCGCTCGATTCTTTAGTGAAGATGAGATGGGGAGATTGCTGGTTTCCAGCGTGGAGGGCGGTTTGTTTCGTTTCGATGGTCAACGCTTTCAACGTTTGTTGCCGGACGAAACCGGACCGGCCACCTATGGCTGCAACCTGTTTGGTCACTTGGCGAGCCGGCCACTCGTCCGAAGGAAGGATATTTTGGGGACCTTGGAAGGCGAACAGTGGATGCCCCTGAAGGAACCGGGAGGAATTTCCCCGTTAAAGGTTTCCGGGTGGGGGATGAGTGGACAAGGGGGGGTATGGATGGCTACAGAGGGGCGCATCCAGTTGCTGCGGGATGGCCATTGGATCCGGGACTATGGAGTACAACCGTGGTCTACCAATAGTGCGGTCAAATTCATGCAGGAAGATTCCCAGGGGAATCTGTGGGTAGGCACCTGGGGGGAAGGGTTGTTTCGTTGTCCGCCCGGGGGTGCGTTCAGTCGCCATTCAACCCTTGATGGTTTTCCCAACGACACAATCCGCTGCTTTCTGGAAGATCGAGAAGGTAATTTATGGTTAGGGACGGATGGTGCCGGACTTATCCGCTTGAAACGGCGCGTTTTTAGGAGCTTTGATGCCCGGCATGGCCTGCCTCCTGCAGGGCTGACAACCCTGACGCAGGACACCCGGAGCGGACGATTGCAGGGGGCTATGAAGGGCCAGGTATTCGAGTTGAGCGGAGAGCATTGGGAGTTGCTCCCCCAGGTTCCGGGCGAGGGTCCACCGTCTGCGGTTTTCTCGCTTCTGTTTGGTCGATCAGGTCGACGTTGGATCGGCACGTATGGGCAGGGGGTGTTCGCCGTTGACCCGAATGGATGGAAGCAATGGACACCTGCCCAAGGCTTGGTTTCTGCAGATGTGCTGTCGCTCTATGAGGGGCGCGGTGGTGCGATATGGATTGGCACGGAATCGGGCCTCAGTTGCCTGGACGGTGGACAACTTGTCCCTGCCGCCACTCATGGACTTCCTTCCAATGCTGTTCGAGCGGTGACGGAGGATTCGGAGGGAAATTTATGGATTGGCTCTACCGGCGGTGGACTAAGCCGAATGAAGGCAGGAAAAGTGACTACGTTCAAGCGGGCAGACGGTCTGCCGAACGATTCCATTCGCTCGCTCCTGGCGGACGGAGACGGCACGCTCTGGATTGGCACTTCGGGTGGAGGATTGGCTTGGATGCACGACGGATTCTTCAGTCAGTTTTCCATCGAGGAGGGGCTCCCCGACAACGAGATTGCCGTCATTCTCGATGATACCCTGGGCCATCTTTGGTTGGGCTCGAATCATGGGGTGTTCCGGGTCGCCCGGGATGAACTGCAGGCGGTGGCCCAAGGTGGGAAAAAGAAATTGGAGGGCATCACGTATCTGGGCGGAGATGGCCTGGCATCGGCTCAAATATCGGGTGGGCACATCGCCGGACTGCGTTCGCAGGATGGACGACTCTGGTTTGCCACCAGTCGCGGGGTGAGCGTGGTGGACCCGGGGCAAATCCGGGTGAATCCACTCCCTCCAGCGGTGGAGATTGAAGAGGCTGTGGCCGATGGAACCACCCTGTATTCCGGTGTCAGGGATGGAATCGAGATGGCGTTCATCATTCCGCCCGGCACGGCACGAACAGAATTCCATTATACGGCGTTGAGTCTTACCAATCCGGACAGGAATCGATTTCGTTTCCAGTTGGAAGGCTACGATGCCGATTGGAGCGAAGCGAGCACCCGGCGCGTTGCCCAGTATTCGAAGGTTACGCCAGGAACCTACCGTTTCCGCGTACTCGCCGCGAACAGTGATGGGGTATGGAATGAAGCGGGCGCGGCGGTCAGCGTCACGTTTTTGCCGACCTGGTGGCAGACCTGGACCTTTCGTATCGCTGCCGGGTTGCTGCCGTTGGCCGTCGTACTAGGGGCATACCATAGGCGAGTGCGGGGACTGAACCGCGCGCGGGTACAGCAGGAGGAGTTTTCCCGTCGGTTACTGGCGTCACAGGAGGTCGAACGAGCCCGGATTGCCCGCGAATTGCATGACAGTCTGGGACAAAACCTGCTGGTCATTAAAAGCCGTGTGGCCCTGGCGCAACAACAGTCCCACCAACCGCTGAAACTGGCCGAGCAACTCGCCGAAGCCGCTTTGATGACGACAGACGCGCTCCGGGAAGTCCGGGAAATTTCTCAGAATTTGCGCCCGTTTCAGATCGATGAGTTGGGATTGACCAAGGCCCTGGCGGCAATGGTGCGGAAACTTGGGGCAGCCTCCCCGATTCAATTCCAGTGCGACCTTGCAGAATTGCACGACACATTTTCCCCAGAGCACGAAATCAATTTCTATCGCATCGCACAGGAGTGCCTCAACAACGTGGTGAAACATTCCGAGGCCAACCATTGTTCAATTTCTGTCGTACGGAGTGATCGAATGGTCTGCCTCATGGTTACCGATGACGGACGGGGCTTTTCCATGTCCATCCTGCCGATGACGGGCGTACCGCAGGGTGGTTTCGGCCTGTCCAGTATCCAGGAGCGTGCCCGGACGATGTCCGCTCAGGTGGAATTTGTGACGCGACACGGGCAGGGGACCCGTGTTACTGTCACCGTTCCGCTCTAAATTTAAATCCGATGATTTCTGTCCTCATTGCCGATGACCATCCGATCTTTCGTAAAGGCCTCTGCGAGGTGATTGAACACGATCCATTGTTTCGGATCGTGGGCCAGGCCGGCCATGGGGAGGAGGCGTTGCGTCTGGTGATGGAACTCCAGCCGGAGGTAGCCATCCTGGACATCAACATGCCGAAACTCAGCGGACTGCAAGTGGCGCGGACACTGAACGATCGGCAATCGGCGACAAAGCTCGTGCTGCTGACCATGCACCAGGATGAGGATCTTTTGGACGAAGCGCTGGCGCTCGGCGTATCGGCCTACGTGCTCAAAGAGAGCGCGGTGGAAGACCTCCTCGCTGCGGTGCAGGCCGTCCTGGTGGGGCAAACCTTCATCAGCCCCATCATCGCGGGCTTGCTCATGAAGCGTCGGAAGATGGGGGATGAATTGCGCCGCGAAAAGCCCGGACTCGACCGGCTCACTCCGTCCGAGCGGCGGATTCTCCGGCTCATCGCCGAGGACCGGACGACGAAGGAGATTGCTGATGCGTTGGGCGTCAGTCCGCGGACGGTGGAGACCCATCGGCAAAATATGAGCCACAAGCTTCACCTCAGTGGAAGCCACTCCTTACTAAAGTTTGCCTTCGACAACAAACATCAGTTGTAGGTTCTCGAAAGTCCAATCGGAGGGCGATTGAGTTGCGACCCCCGGACTCGGATGAGGAAAGAGGGCCAATGCGGCTTGCGTTCAATGGGTTCCTCGCCTGCGTGGAAACACGTAGTCATTCAGACGGACCCGTTCCTGAGTAATTGAACGGATATCCTTACTCCTAGGAAATTATCTATGCTGCAAGGCATTGAATCGTTCTGGCCTCAAATTCCTCATTGTCGATGACCACGCCCCCATGCGGCGGACCCTGCGGGAATTTTTAACGATCCCGGCGGACGACGTGCGGGAGGCGGAGGATGGTACACAGGCGGAAGTGGCGTACCAGGAGCAACGTCCAGACTGGGTGATCATGGACGTGCGGATGGAGCCCGGTGGGGGATTGGCGGCGACCCGGAATATCGTGGCCCGGTACCCTGACGCCAAGGTCATCGTCATCTCACAATTCGAGGACCCCGAACTGCGCACCAGTGCCCGCGAGGCGGGTGCGCGTGCCTTTGTGAACAAGAGCGATCTTCTTTTGCTGCTCCCGTTGATTCACTCCACTCCGGCCTGAAATGAAAACCACCTTTGCATTCCTTGCCATGGGCTTGATCGCAGTCGTCGTGACATCATGTCGGCAAAATGGGGTGCCTTCGGAAGCCGCACTGGGTCCCGATGTGGTCGCAGTGGTTTCGGGTCGGCCCATTACCCGTGCTGCATTGGAATCGGAACTCACTCGCAGAGGGACTGGTGCGACGAAGGAGGCCGTGCTCGGTGACCTGATCCGGCATGAGGCCACACTGGCTCAAGTCAGGGCCACTGGATTTGACCACGACCCGGCAATGGTCGATGCCGTCGAGCGGATGCTGGTGGCGCGCTATCAGGAGCGGGAGCTGGCCAACGCCGATGCGCCCGTCGTGACGGACGAGGAGATCCGTACCGCCTATATCGCCAACGCCAACCGCTACTCCACCCCGGCGGAGGTACGTGGCAGCGTGCTTTTTCTGAAGTCCAGTCCCAAAGCCACCCCGGAACGAAGGTTGGAGGTCAAAAAGCGTGCAGACCAACTCCTGGCCGATGCCATCGCGGGGGACGCCGTGACTTTTGGTCGGCTGGTGCGTGAGCACTCCGAAGACCAGCCCACACGCTACCGGGGCGGGGACACAGGCTGGCAGACTGCCAACCAGAACGCGGGCGGATGGGATGCCACCGTTGTCAAGGCGCTTTGGGCAATCCCGAAGCCGGGTGGATACGCCCCGGTTATCGAGACTCCGGAGGGTTTCTATATCGCCCGCCTGACCGAAATCAAAGCAGCAGGCACCAAACCGCTGGCGGAGGTCAGCGAAGTCATCCGGTATCAGCTTCGCCAGGCAAAGAGGGAACAACTGACCACTGCGTTTCATGCCCGGATGTGTGCCGGACTCGACATCCGAACCAATACCACCTCCCTGGCGGAGACGCCGGTCGTCGCCCGCGCCGATCAACAACCACCGGTGATCCCCTGATTTTATCCGATACATCCATTCAGAGTTATGAAGATTATTGCATCCCTTCGTCGTCTGCGAAATCTGGTGCTGTGCTCAATGATCCTGTCGTGGGTCAGCCAGTTCCTCCAGGCCTCGCCGGCCACGACGCAGGTCATCACGCTCAAGCCGGGGTGGAACGCCGTTCATTTTGACGTCCTGCCGCCAAATCCCGATCTCGATGCCGTCTTCGATGGCGTCCCACTGGACAGCGTGTGGGCGTATGGAAACGGCCTTGGATCTCCCGACTTTGTGCAGGAACTCACCGAGCAGACACTGGCCAAGGCGGGTTGGTTTTCCTGGGTCCCCACGAATCGGGTGGATGCCTTTCAGAACAGCCTGTTCCAGATTCAGGTGAATCAGTCCTATCTGATCCGGTACACCGGAACCAACGCGCGAACCCTGAGTTTCGTCGGTACGCCGACGACCCGGCAGCCGAAGTGGCTCCCCGATAGCTACAATTTTCGGGGCCTGTCTGTGGACCCCGCCATTCCTCCGACCTTCCTCAAATTCTTTGGCCCATCGCCCGCCCATTATTCGGCTTCGGCGGGGCTGAATGCGATTTTCCGGCTCGACCCGTCAGGGGTCTGGCAGCGGGTGGCACCGACCGATCTGGTGCGCCGGGGTGAGGCCTACTGGATTTATTGCCGGGGTGGTTCCGACTACGTGGCCCCGTTTGTGGCCGCACCCGAACTCGGCGACGGATTCGTGTTCAATTCCGGGACTGATGAGTTGGTCCTCAATTTTCGTAACTCAGGCACTTCGGGTGTGAACGCCACGGTGACCGATCTGGGGGCACCCACCGCCAACCCGCTGTGGTATGGCGAGCGTCAGTCCAACCTCAGCCTGCTTTGGCAGTCGCTGCCGTCGCCCTGGGTGAAGGCGGTTCCCGCCGGTACGACGGTTCCCGTGCGGATTTCCGTCCGGCGCACCGACATGAAGGCCAACCTCTTTGAGACCGTCCTCGAAGTGACGGACGGACTGGGTTCGCGGCAACTGGTGCCGATGACGGTGTTCCGTCCGGTTGCAGCCACAGCTGGGGCCAGTACCAATCGGAGAAAGATTGGGTCGGCTGACCTGGGCAAACCGCCGTCGGCAGAAGTGTCCTCGCATGTCGGTCTTTGGGTGGGTGTGGCGACAGTGAACGCAGTCAGTGAGGCCCATTCCGGGCCACTGATCACCAATGTCGTTATGGGCTTTACCATCCAGTTGGAAACCAATGCCACCACCGGGAAGGTGACGACCAATCGGATTCCCAACTCGCTGACGAGGACCTCCCCCTCCATGGCTCCCACACCCACCGGCAGCGAATTCAATCTCCGTCTCCTCCTCCACGTGGACGGCAATGGGCAGACCCGCCTTCTGAAACAGGTCATTGAGATGTGGCAGGACGGGACTTCCACTAACGACGTCGATGGGAATTCAGTCCTCGTGACGCCGGGGCATTATGTGCTTCTGACCGACGATTCGCTGATCGGGCAATTCACCGGTGTGTCGGCCCGCGATGGCGTGCCGGTCGGTCGCCGATTGAGCACCGCCGGCTTTGATTTTGCCGACAATGAACTGCCCCTGGCGGGTGACTTTGCCATCGGCTCGTCGGTCGTCGGCACCAACACGATGTCGGAGACCTTTCAACGAAACCCATTTAAACATCGTTACCATCCCGATCATCAAAAGGGCTACGACATCACCCGGGTGATAGGGCTGCAATTCTCTGGCACACCAACCAATGCGCCGCCGGGCTACGGCGAGCGAGTGTTGGATGGCCTCTATCGCGAAACGGTCACCGGACTTCACCGCACCAACATCGTGGTGGGCGGCACCTTTCGCCTGAACCGCATCGCCACCACCGCTGTCTTGAACCAATAAGCCCCTGAGGAATCCGCCATGAATCTACGTTTAATCTCCTCCGAATTGCGTTCAGTCCGGGACCCATTCCGACCTGCCATCCAGGCCAGCAGTCGATGGATTCGTCTCCTCCTGCTATTGGTCGCGGGTTGGCTCTCAGTTGAAAACAGCTACGGCGTGAATAACCCGCCGATCGTCGGACCCGGCACCGCTCTTGTCCTCAATGGCACCAATCAATTCATTGACGTGCCGGATGGTGTCTGGTTCGGCGAAGCATTCACCGTGGAAGGCTGGGTGTACCTCAAATCCAATAAGCCATATGCTCCCCTGTTCGATTTTGGCAACGGCCCGCAACTCGACAATGTGATCGGAGCCCTGAGTCTATTTGATACCGGAAGACCGGTCTTTCAGATTGTGACAACGAATGGAACCGAGAATCGGCTGTTCTCGTCTCAGCCCATTCCGCTCAACACATGGACACATCTGGCGTTCGTCCGCGACTCCACAAGTCTGGGACACATCTACATCAACGGGGTTGAAACGGCCAATGGTAAAATGATTGCCCCACGGGGTGTGAATCGGACGAACAATTATTTTGGCCGCGGAAGCACGGAGTCGGCTAATTTTCCATCCTTCAATTTTACCGATGCCAGTTTTGCCGACCTCCGCATCTGGTCTGAAGCGCGCACGCCGACGCAGCTGCTGGCCAACCGGGCGGTCAGTCTCTCCCCCAAAACACCCAACCTGCAATTGAATTATCGATTCAATGAAGGATCGGGAACAGTCGTGAACGATCTGGCCAACTCCACGGCCAACCCCAATCAGTCCGGTGCGCAGAATGGCACCGTGCCTCCAGGCACGGTCTTTCTCGGTCCCCTCTTTGTTCCGGGCAATACCATTCAACTGGATCGCGCCAAGAATCAGAAAGTAGTGATCCCGAACTTTGGGACCACCGCGTGGTTCAACGGCGGAGTACAGGCGGTGACGATTGAGTTCTGGCAGCGGACCGACGCGCAGACCAACCAGAGCAGTTTCATGCTGGTGAACGACGTCCAAACCGACCGGATCAATGCCCACGTTCCATGGGGCGACGGCTCGATCATTTGGGACTGGGGAAATATCCTGGCCGGTGGCCGACTCGCCTATACCCCTCCGGTATCGCCGGTGGGGCAGTGGACCCACTTTGCGTTCGTTGCCGATTTTGGACCCTTTGAGATGAAAATCTATCGCAACGGGGTGCTGGAGGCTTCCAAGACCGGCATGAGTCAGTTTACACCGCGGGCGGGAAATCTGGAGATCACGCCCGGTGGGCGGATGGCCGATTTCCGCATCTGGAACGTCCAACGGACCGCCGATCAGATTGCCAACAGCAGGTTCACTCCGGTACCTACGAATAGCCCCGGCCTGATGCTCAATCTGCGTTTTACCGAGACCTCGGGTACGACCATCACCGACTACGCAGCCGCCGACGGTGCCCAGAACGGAACTGTCACCAACGGGGCCACCTTCAACCCGGGACCGATTGCAGACTCACTCGAGGGTTTGGTCAGTCAATGGGTGGTGCCCGCACGGGAGGACAATTCCCAACTGATCAACCTGCCGGCAGCGGATGTGGATTCAGCGCTGACCTATACTGCGGCTACCGCTCAAAACGGGACTCTGTCGCAGCTCGCGGGTAGTGATTTTCTCTATGTGCCCAACCCAAACTTCGCAGGAAGCGACCTGATTCGCTACACGGTCAGCGATGGCACTGTTTCGCGCAGCGGCGCGGTCAATGTGAACGTGGCATCGGCCAATGATCCGCCGGTTGTGGGTCCGGGTACCTCGCTTGCCTTCGATGGGGTGAATGACCAGGTGACGTTGGGAACCACCGGATCGCTGAGTGGTACGTTCACTGTGGAGGCCTGGGTACGTCCTGAGGATTCGACCAAGCCGATCTGCCTGTTTGGCTCCCGCGCACCCCAAGACTATGGCTTCGATCTTAAATTTGTGGGCGGCAATAAGATTCACGCTGACATTGGTGATGGCACCCGGTGGCTGAAAACGGATGCTGATGCTGCTTTCAATTACTCGGTAGGCACTTGGTATCATATCGCTTACGTCGTTTCTCCGAACAATTACACCGTCTACGTGAATGGAAAGCAGGTTGGCTCGGGCAACTATTTGGGTAATGGCCTGCTCTATGATGGTAATCATGTACTCAGGCTGGGTGCCAGCGATGGATCACAGGAATTCATGAAAGGTCGCCTGGCCGATGTGCGGATCTGGAATACCGCCCGAACGGCGGACCAGATTGCCAACAATTTGAGCCCGGGCCTTTTGAATAATAGTTCCGGCTTGGTCGCGGATTACCGGTTGAACGAAGGCACTGGGCTGACGGCCTTTGATTCTGCGACCAATGACGGGGCGCAGAATGGGACGCTCAATAACGGCCCTACATGGCAGCCGGCCGACGGCCCGGCCAACGCTATTGCACTCAATGGAAGCAGCCAGTACGCCCAGGTTGGAGATAGTCCACAGGTCAGCATCACCGGGCCCATCACCGCCGAGGCCTGGATATATCCCAACACCGTGGTCGATTTGGACTCGGATTGGAGCATGGCCATCCTGGAAAAATTCGGACCGGGCAAAAGTGTCAGTGGCGAAGTGGGCTACGGAATGAGAATGCAGGCGTCTTCGGAATCAGCCACGGATGCCGTTTGGAGACTGCAGGCCACTTTTCGTGGGGAAAATCTCGACGGCGGCAGCATCGTGAGTCGTACGATTATTCAACCTAGAACCTGGACCCATGTCGCGATGCGCTGTGACGGCACGCTCTTGCAAGTCTTCGTCAACGGCGTGCTCGACGGCACCGCGTTGGTCGCCGGCTTTCCGGGTGACGGTGCCACTCCCCTGTACATTGGGGCGGACAAAACCGGATCGTCAGGACGGTTTAATGGCCGCCTCGGAGATATCCGCCTTTGGAATGTGGCCCGGACCGACGGAGAGATAGGGAACTTCCGGGGCGGAGTGCCGCCGACGACGCCCGGACTGGTCCTCAACTACACGTTCACCGAAGGGTCCGGCAGTATCCTGAACGATGCGGCGACTGCCGACGGTTCGCAAAATGCCTCGTTGATCGACCTACCGACCTGGCCGGGACCTGAGCCCCGCCTGGACACTCTTCAGGTGGCCAAATACACCGAGGATACCCCCCTTCAACTGACACTTCCAGCCTTCGACATCGATAGTGCTTCATTGACCTATAGGATCCCTACGAATGTCACCGCCAAAGGCGGGAACGTCACGCTGTCCGGCAATGTCGTCACCTATGCGCCGGCACCCAACTACAACGGACCCGATTCGATTTCGTACACGGTGAACGACGGAACAACCACGCTCCCGGGTACGCTCTACCTTCAAGGTATTCCGGTGGAAGATGGACCGACTTTGGACCCCGTTGCGGATCAGCTCAAGAGCGAAGGGGCATTGAGAGATCAGATTACAGTCCACCTGACCGACGGCGATCCCGAGCGGACCCAGGAAATGACTGTGACGGCCACATCGAGTAATACCAACCTGATTCGCAATCCCATCGTCAATTATTCGAGTCCGGCAACCAACGCCACGCTTTCGTACAAACCACGCCCGGGGATCAGTGGCACTACCACGATCACGGTGGTGGTCACCGAGGTGGCTTCCAGGCTCAGCGTCACCAATCAATTCAATATTGTCGTTGCTGCCGTGGATGATCCGCCCAACGTCGGCCCGGCGACGGCGCTCAGCTTCAATGGGGCCAATAACGTCAGCATCCCCGGCATTAGCCCCAGCCTGCCGCTCGACGAAGTCACCATCGAGTTCTGGCAGTACGCAAGCGCCGCCGCAACCAACTCTCAGGCGTCCTTTCAATTGGTGCCCGACGACAGCAGCAACCGGCTGGGCGTCCTGGTTCCCGCATCAGACAACCGGGTGTACTGGGACTTTGGTGACATCACCTCGGGCGGACGTCTGGCTTATACGCCGCCGGCATCCATCCTGGGCAGTTGGCAGCACTTTGCCTTCGTGGCAAGCCGTTCGGGGAATTACATGAAGATTTTCAGAAATGGTATCGAAGAAGCCACCAAGCCAGGCATCTCGACCCTCAAGCCCGTTTCCAGAGCGCTGCAGTTGGGGCTCTTCTCCGGCAAGATCGCGGATTTTCGAATCTGGAACGTGGCTCGCGTCGGGGATGAAATCCAGTCGACGTTGCACGCGTCATTGGCCAATGACACTCCGGGCCTCGTGGCCTATTATCGCTTCAACCAGAAGCCAACCGGCACCCTTGTCGATTTTGCCTCATCCTCTGCGCAGGCTGGCTCTCAGGACGGCGTGCTGATTGCCGACAGCGATGAAAATGATCCCATCTGGCAAACCTCCACCGATGCACAACGCTGGCAAACTTCGGATGCGGCTTTGCAAGCCCTGCAAGTGGTCACCGTATCCGACGGTTCGACCAATTCGCTGTTCCTCCCCGCGTGGGATGCTGAGAACGGCCTCGCTCTGAGCTGGCAGGGTGCCAGCGCCAGCACCGGTGCCGTCACACAGATCGGCGGCGGTCTGTTTAGCTACCTGGCACCCGTCGGATTTACCGGGCCTGCGACCATCAACTACAGCGTCAAAGATTCCTCCGGATCGAATGCTCCCGTCACCGGCTTTATCAACCTTCGTGTGGTGGCCGCCAGGAACGATGCCCCCACCGTCTCAGTGATTCCCAACCAGGACGCGGAGGAAAACACCGCGCTGATCGAGATACCGTTTACGGTCGCGGATGACCAACCTCCCGCGAGCCTGACGATCATCCCCGTATTGCTGGCCAATTCGGAATTGATCCAGAGTGCCACCGTCCCCGGCGGGGGGGGCTTCCGCACGCTGAACGTCGTTCCCAAGCCGGGCGTCATCGGTACGGTTCATATCCGACTGGTGGTTCAAGACGAGGGGAATAAGAGCACCCAGACAGAATTTGACCTCCGGATTGAACCCAAGCCCGCATTCAGCGTCATCGACCTGGGCGTTCTGCCGGGTAAGTCCGCCAGCTTCGGAACTGTAATCAACGACCGGGGTGCCGTCGGCGGCTACATGACGGACACGGTGGACCTCGAAAGCAATCCGGTTGGCTTCTATTTCAACGGTCTCGAGAACGGCGGGGTGGTATCTGATAATCCGCCCGTTCAGGTCGGGCCGAGCCCTCTCAGTTCTCCATTCCGGGTCTGGGCCATCAACAATGCTTACACCCTGGGTGGTGGTGCCCGGTTGGGTGGCTCCACCGTTGCCTGGGTCAAAGGGGTGGAGGATGAGGTGAGCAGCAAGAGCACGCTTCCGGGCGGTGCCTACGCCGAATTTCGGGCGATCAACGATGCGGGATTCCTGATTGGGACTGGCAACACTTCCGCTGGCAAGAAGCGCGCGGTTTCCTTTTTGCCGGGAGGTGCTTCACTGACGGAACTGGGTGTGGCTCCGGCTCCCTTTAACGATCAAAGCGAGGCGTTTGGTCTCAATATCAGCAACCACATGGTCGGGGCGATCTCGGCCAATGACGGACGTCGGCGTGCCATGCTTTACCAGAATGGGGTAATGCGACCGCTCTTCAGCGTGCCGGATGATACCAACAGCGTGGCCAATGGCATCAACGCGTTCGATCAGATCGTTGGCCAGGCATCGGTTTTCGCCGCCGGCGATTCCGCGCTGAACTTCGACGGAGTGGACGATTCGGTTACTCAGACCAATCTGTTAAGTAATGCCAACGGAGTGGCGCTGGCGGCAGGCAACTCCGCCCACACGGTCGAGGCCTGGATTCAGGTTAATACTCTTCCTTCCGCAAATTTCCGGCCATTGTTGCTCGGTAATCCCTCTGCGGGTGCGCATCAATGGCAGGTCAATGCCGACGGCAAGCTTTACATCGGCGTCTTCGGTGGCGACATCGCTTCATCTCCATCGCTCCCGGTCAGTCTCGGAACCTGGATGCATGTGGCGGCGGCGTACGATCCGGCCAGCTCCGCGATGTCCATCTATCTGAACGGACAGCCCTATGCGACGAAGACCCTCGCCGGATTAAATCTCCAGGGGATTCCGTTGACCTTGGGTACTCCCCCCCAGGGAGGAACCTATTTCAATGGAGCCATGGATGAGGTCCGCGTATGGCGAACCACACGCACGGCGACACAAATATCCGGCAGCTACCTCGAGCGTCTTCGGGGTGAAGAGACCGGATTGGTTGCCTATTATCCGTTCGATGAGGCCGCCGGCAACACCATCACGAGCGTGGCCCGTGGCGCATTGGCGGCAACCCTGAATGGCAACCCGTCCCGGGTGGTCCGTGGGGGGCTGCCGGCCCCCAGCCTGACGGTCAGCGATTCGGCCTTGCAGTTTGATGGGGTGAGCAGCCGGGTGATCCTGCCCAATCTGCCGCTGGCCAGCAACTCGTTCTCCATCGAGTTCTGGGCGCGCCTCGCCGGAACAAACGGTTTGGCGAACTATATCACAGGGCAGGGGACTCAAGACAATAACCGGTCGCTGCATATCGGATTCCGCCCGGAGGGTCCGTTCACCTTTGCCTTCTTCGGGAGCGACTTACAAACCACCGCCCATTATTCCGATACCGACTGGCACCATTGGGCGTGCACCTTCAACGCGGTCACCATGGCCCGGAGGATTTACCGCGATGGCATTGAAGTCGCCGCCGACACGGCGTCTTCCAAATTCCTGGGAACTGGTCCCGTGATGATCGGACGTGCGCCATGGGCCGACAACAGCTGGTTCAAGGGGGCGATCGATGATGTCCGATTCTGGAGTGTGGCCCGGTCTGCGGCGGAAATCGCTGATAATCGGACTACCCGGCTGGCCGCCAACACGCCCGGGTTGCTCGCCTACTACCTCTTTAATGAGGGCGGAGGCGATACCGCCGTGAATCGCGCCACCGGTAGTTCCGACGGCTCGCTCCAGGGGGCCATCAGTTGGATCAGTCGCGATTCCGGTGCGTCGCGCGCTTTCCTTTATGAAAGCCAGTCCGGACGTTTAACGTCGCTGGGAACCGTGTCGGGTGGTGGGGCGAGCACCGCCACCGCCATCAACGACTTCGGTCAGATTACCGGCACGGCGGCCAAGGGTTTCGGTCAGCGCGCATTTTTCTACAGTGCGGGCAGATTCAACGATTTGAATGACCTGCTGCCCGAGGAGGAAGTTCTAGACCAGTGGAATCTGGAAACCGGCAACGCCATCAACCGGAGTGGTGCCATTGTCGGCACTGGTACTCACAACGGTCTCAAACGGGCCTTCATTGCCCTGCCGGCCACAATCATCGGACGCCCGGTGATCCGCCCTCAGGGGGCTGTCGACAAATACCCGCAGATCACCCTGCTGAAAAAGGGTCGGACAGATGATCGGATCGAAAATTCCTTCTACTGGAGTGAAGGCGAGAAGCGGCTTTACGCCATCCGCCCGGTGACCGCGAAAATTGAATGGTTCACCTCTGACAACGTTTTGGTCGGCACCGGGACCAACCTCACGTCCAACACCAACCGTGTTGTCAGCATCTCGGTGAACGTCTGGCCCCGGCAGCCAACGATCCATATCGCAGGAGCTCCCGTGGATTTGCAGCCGACGGTGACTGCAGCAAACTATACCTTCCAATCCCTGATTTATGTCACCAACCGGGCCAGCGTGGAACCCAGTGCCAAGGTCTTCACCAGCCCCGACGAGGGCTACACGGTGGCGTTTTATTTGAAAAATGATGGGTTGCCCGTGGACACGACCCAGCCGCCTTATTTCGAGGTCATCCGCACCGTGCCTTGGAACGATTCGCATGCCAAATACACGGAGGCTAACTGTGTCATCGGGCAGGAGGTGACAGATTCCCGTCACACCGAATACCAGGATAAGAACGGCTACGTTCTGTTTGAAAAGACGGCGATTGATGCTTCCGGTCCCGATGCCGCCTATAGTCGCGGGACCCGCCTTGGACCAATCTTGCCGGTGAACCTGGGGAAACCGGGTAACAATACCAATGCCAACCCTGATGACTTGGTGGTGGTGTGGTATCGGACCAACCGGATCGGCGTGGCGTGGGCCAGTGTGCCGGTGCGTTACAGCCCATTTTGGCCCTCCGATGACGCGACGGACAAGATCATCATCGCCAGCCATAATGGGTCGGGAACATTGGATGCCGCCAGCTATCCCGCCAAGACGGTCTACAATCAGCCCGACCTGACCCTCCCGGGCTTTAATCCCAACGAGGAACACGCCCTGATTTCAGCGGATACACTGTATGCCATCCGCAATGATCTTAACTCGGTCAAGAGCCTCTCAGAGCCTTATTCCATCCTGAAATATCGCGATTCGGTTACCGGTCGCTGGCGCATGCGCGTGTTCAAGGTGGTGGCCGAGGAGGCGCCCTTCTTCTTCACCTATACCGGAACCGTGGGCAAAGAGGTGCAGCCGCCTCTCCCGCTCAGCACGCTCCCGCTGGTGACCGATTCCTACCAACAGCCATCGTATTCGCAGGTCGGTTGGAAGGATTACAAGGGCAAGTTCTATGCCCGTCAGGCGGGGCCGGATGGCACTCACACCAATTTGGTGATTCGCTGGTTCTATCCCATGCAGCCGGGCTTTTTCCATCCCTATGACGGGGTGCATGTGGGCGATTCGATTGCCTGGCTGGATCATCACAAAGCCAACCAGTTGCGGGCTCCCAATCAGAACCTGGGATTTGAAGGAACGCCAATCGATGTCACTTACGATATCCGTTGGGAGGATGAGCCGACGCTCCAGATCGGGGAGACGCTGATTCTTCCCAAGCGGGGACTGCCCGACGTCTTCAATATGGCCAATGCCCGCGTTATCTTTGACTCGCTTGGGTATGCCCAGCAGGGGAGTGGCACGAACACGCTGGCACGCTTTTACGACCCTATCAGTACCCGGACGCTCAAGACCGGCGTGGTGATTCCCAGCTCCTTGAAACGCCAAAACATCGCCGGAAAGGACTACTTCCCCGATCTCCCCTGGTTCCTGAAGATCCGTCTGAGCTATGATCCGGCGAACAACTGGCTGTCGTTCAGCGGCTATCTGGATAGGAAATTTGGAGCGGGAGAACCGCTCCTTCTTCCAAATGTTCTGACCAGTCGCGAGCGCGACCGCATCTTCAAATTGGCCGCTGGCGACCGTGCCTGGGAAGAGATGATCACCCGGCTGTACGATTTGACGCGCAATCCCAACCAACTGGACATCAATCCCTTCGATGGAGTCCCGGACAAGGCGCTCTACCTGGGGCTGATGCGGGATACGAATGGCCCAGCAACCACCATCGAGACTGGGCCAAAGGTGCTTACGGCGGGCATGGGAGGCATACCGGCTGCCCAAGTCAAACCGGGCAACGCCCTGCTCTTTGACGGTGTGAGCGGCATGGTCAGCGTCGGCTCCAATGGAGGCACCAACCTCAGCCTCAGCGGCGCGTCGTTTACCATTGAGTTCTGGGCGGCGGTCGGCAATCCGTTGAAGGAGCAGTACCTTCTCGGACAAGCCAGCGGGGCAGCCGACCTGGGCAAATTGCGTCTCGGCTTTCGCGAAAAGGGTAAATTTGCCTTCGACCTCGGCACCAATTCGACCTCGCCCGGCCTCTTCACCACCTCCGACGCCTATTCGGACACCAACTGGCACCACTGGGCGGCCACATTCGATCCCGAGTCGAAAATTCAAGCCATCTACCGAGATGGAGTGCAGATAGCTGCCCAAACCAATGCGGCGCTGACCTACTCCGGCTTTGGCCAAGTCGAGCTCGGGCGCTTCGGCTGCGGAACCAACATTCAGGGCACCAACCAGTTCTTCGGCGGTGCATTGGATGAGTTCCGGGTCTGGAAGACCGTCAGGACCGGGGCGGAAATCCGGGCTCAAATGAACAAGCGTCAGTTGGGTTCTGGTGCCGAACCCAAGCTGGAAGTGTTGTATCGGTGCGACGAAACCGTCGGCCCCATTGAAAGTGATGCCTTGCCGACCCAGTTGGGTATCGGGCCAGCCTATGAGGGAACCCTGAGCGGCGGTGTGTCGCTGGTGACCTCGACGGCACCAGCCGGAATTCCGCCGCGCTACATCACCATTGCGGAAAATAACGATCCGACTCTCGGCGGGCTGCCGATTTCACTATACGTCATCCGAGTGGATGACGGCCCATCCCTTGGCGACCTCAAAGTGATGCCGGGTGACAATGTGTTCGATGAACGACTGACCCTCCGTCACAGCAGCGACTTTGGCGGTGACCCCGGCCCGGTTACGTTTCAGTGGTATTACAAGCCCATCGGGGCGGACTTTGATCCGACCGACCTTCCCATCGTCACCGATCCAACTGCAGACATCCCCAACAATGTCGACATGCGGAATTGGATTCCTTATTCGGGAAATCAGCGAAGGTCCGGGGCCGGAGTCAACTATGTCACCATCGGCGAAGGCGGGGAATCCGGCCTCCTGACCATCTCCGACAATGCATTCATTTGTCGGTACAAGGGCTATGCGGTGAATCTGAACTCGGCCTCTGCCTGGAGTGGATGGGTGGGAGATCCCTCGGGCACGCCCGATCAACCCCGTGCCGCACTGGCGGAAGGTTGGGTCAAGCGGGTGATCCGGGGACTGAACCCATTCGACGCGCGCACCAGTGACTTCCATTCGTCACCTGCAGTCACCTACGCCTCCATGCTGATCCAGGCCGGTCAGCGCTACGAGGGACCGATTGCGTTCAATCCCAGTGCCGACGCCATCAACAATGTTGGCTTGATCGAGGCCTATACCACGGTACTCGAACGAGCCAAGGGCCTGAGCATTGAAGGCGTCCCCCAGGTGGACTTCAATCCCGCCAACAACTCGCTGCTGCTGGCGGCCACCAAAATCAGCGACCTGTACACGGTGCTGGGTAACGAAGCCTATGCCGATGCCAGCGACCCCACCATCGGGTTCAGCAGCGGCAGCAAGGAATATGGCTCTTTGGCTTCCAGCATCTTCGCGTTTCAAAACCAGCTTGACTCGTTGCTGGACGAGGAGTTGGCGCTCTTGCGTGGACGCGACGACAGCTCGGCCGGTGTGGGTGCCAGCCCGGTCTACAACCGGCTCTTTTGGAATTTCACGCTGGGGGATGGAGAAGTCGCCTACCAGCAGAACTACAACATCAGCGATCAGGACCAGAACGGATTCATCGATGACAAGGATGCACGCATCCTCTATCCGCAGGGTCATGGCGATGCCTGGGGCCATTACCTGATGGCCATCAAGCAGCATTACCAACTGCTGCGGCATCCGTACTTCACCTGGATTCCGCGCAGTGAATTGGTCAACGTCGCCGGGGTTGCCATCAAGGTGGATTTCCTGGATGAACGGAAATTCGCCACCGTGGCCGCCGCCAAGGCCAAGGCGGGCGCCGAGATCGTGGACCTCACCTACCGGCTCAATTATGTGGACGATCCGGCCGGTCAGTGGCAGGGCTATAAGGACACCAAAACCGACCGTGCCTGGGGAGTGGACGAGTGGGCGCGTCGTGCCGGCATGGGAGCCTACTTCGACTGGCTCGCTGGCAACACCATCTTACCGAATGTGGATCCAAATCCAGATCACACGGGAATCGATAAGATCGATCGGACGACCGTGAAGGAGTTGGCCGAAATCCCCGCCCACTACGACGAGATACAAACGCGACTCGATCAGGCCGATGCGGGCCTGAACCCACTCGGATTGGCCAAAGGTGTCGTGCCCTTCGACATCGATCCTTCGCTCGTCCTCAACACGTCCGGTGCCACCGGCAAAACCCACTACGAGCAGATTCAGGATCGGGCGCTGAAGGCCATGCAGAATGCACTGTCCGTCTGGGATGAGGTGAACAAATCCACCGAAGCGTTGCGTCGCAATCAGGATGCCGTGGAGCAGCTGACGGCGAACGTGACCGACCAGGAGCGGGATTATAAAAACAGGTTGAGTGAAATCTACGGCTATCCCTACGGAGGAGACATTGGTGCCGGGAAAACCTATCCCAGTGGGTATGACGGTCCGGACCTCTACCACTACATGTATGTTCCGGTGCCGGATTTCGACGGCAACGCGGTCACTCCGAAGGAGGATGCCGTCGCCTACTTCAACAGAATAAGACTTGGCGTCAACAGGTCGGGAGACACCCAAAGTGGTGCCTTCGGCAAGAGCGACGATTCATTCTGGTTTCCCGATGACACCTTCGCCAAAGACCTCATCGGCGGGACCAATGCGTTGTCGAGCACCAACCGAATCCTGGCCGTCGTGTATCCCCAGACCTCGGGCCGCTACGGCTTCACGCCTCCGGCCTCCTATGGCCAGCGCCAGGCTCCAGGCGAACTCCAGTTGGCGCTGTCCGACCTCATCCAAAGCGAGGCGCGGCTGCGGGCAGCACTCAAGAATGACGATGCCCTGTTCGCCGAGATTGACTCCAAGGTCGGCCTGCTCAGCTCCCGTTTCAACCTTCGAGCTGAAACGGTCAAACTCAACAGCGACCTGGCCAATTCCAAAATCGGTTTGGTCTCGGCAATCCTTGGTCTCAAGGTGGCGCACGGGTATGCTCTAAGCGTTGGACAATCGGTCATACGCACAGCCGACGCCATGGCCGAAGGCCTCCCCAAGAATGTGGGGTTGGCCACCGACACGACTTCCTTCGCCCGGTCGGCGATTAAATTCTCCGGAGCAATTGTCGCAAACGCCAATGCCGGCATTGCTGCGGGACTGGACGCTTCCAGTCAGGTGATTGAAAAGATCGCTCTGCCGACGGCCGAGGGGATCGTCAATTCCAAAATCGCGTCGGCCCAGTTTCGTTATGAAATCCAAGTGCAGGTTGCGGACCTCGAACGAGTCCTGCACCAGGTTGCAGCGTCGAAAATTGAGGGGATCCGGCTCTCCGAGGCGGTCAATCAAGCCGCCGGTCGCTACCAGGCTGCCCTGGCCAAGGGGCAGCGACTGATCGAGGAGCGTGTGGCCTTTCGGGTGAAGACCGCGGCCCGCACGACCGAAAGCCGCTATCAGGACATGACTTTCCGCATCTTCCGGAACGACGCGTTGCAAAAGTACCGTGCGACGTTCGACCTGGCGCAGCGGTACGTGTTCCTCGCCGCCACCGCCTATGACTACGAATCCAATCTGCTTGGGACGGACACCCGCAGCGGGCGCAACTTCCTGACCGACATCATCCGCCAGCGTTCATTGGGCCAGATGCTGAACGGTGCGCCGGTGGTTGGTCGTTCCGGCTTAGCCGATCCGTTGGCGCGCATGGGCAATAACTTTGATGTCCTCAAGACCCAGCTGGGCTTTAACAACCCGCAAACGGAAACCGGGCGTTTCTCGCTCCGCAACGAGTTGTTCCGTCTTCGGGACAGCAGCACCGAGGACTGGCAGGCAAAACTCAAGACCCTGAGGGTCAGCAACCTCTGGGACCTTCCCGAATTCCGGCGCTATTGCCGTTCCTTTGCCCCCGAATCCGCCGGTCCTCAGCCGGGCCTGGTCATCCGATTCCCGACCACAGTCACGGCTGGACAGAACTTCTTCACCTGGCCGCTGGGTGGTGGCGACAGCGCCTATGACTCCAGCCGCTTCGCCACGAAAGTCCGCAGTGTCGGTGTGTGGTTCTCGGGTTATAACGGCCTGGGTCTTTCTCAGACTCCCAGGGTTTATCTCGTGCCGGCTGGTGCCGATGTGCTGAGCTCGCCCACGCCGAACGACTTCGTAACCCGGGGTTGGCGTGTGGTGGATCAGGCGTTGCCGGTGCCGTTCCCGATTGGCGCGAACCGCCTGAAGGAGCCGTCCTGGATTCCGGTGAATGACTCGCTGGGAGGCAGTTTCGCCGAGGTCCGTCGCTTCTCCAGCTTCCGTGCTTATCACGATAGTGGTGGCTTCAGTCCCAGCGAAGTGACCAGCGATTCCCGACTGATCGGACGCAGTGTCTGGAATACCGACTGGGTGCTGATCATCCCGGGACAGACGTTCCTGTCCAATGGCAATACCGGCATCGACTCCTTCATCAACTCGATCAGCGACATCAAACTGTTCTTCCAGACGTACTCCTACTCTGGAAACTGAACGCTCCACCGCTTCACCACATAGTCATGAAAACTGTCATTCCAGTCCCCGACGGCGTGAGTACGCCGGTAAGCCCAATAGGCTCCGTCCTCCGCCGATGGCAGAAGCTCCTGCAAACCGCCATTGGTGCCGTGGGTGCCCTCTACCTTCAGTTGGCTCTGGCTGGCCTTCCGGAGCCGGGTGCCCGCATCTACGGTACCGTCGCTCTGAACGGCGTGCTGGTCACCGCCGCGAACACGGCGGTCGTCATCGAAGCGCGGAATTCGCCAACCGGCCCTGCCATTGCCAGCTACCAGATGGGCTCGTCTCCCGTGGCAGGCAACTTCTACTCGATCCTCTTGAGCGCCGAAGGCTCCGCTCCGCTCAGCAACCCGAACGCCGTCCTCTTTGGTTCCACGGTCTATCTCGTGGTCCGTGATGATTCTGGAATTCGGGACCAGAAAACCCTTACCATTGGCGAGCGTGGTCTGAGCAGTCGAATCAACTTCGGTTCCGTGGACACGGACGGCAACGGCATGAGTGATGAGTTTGAGTTGGCCAATTTTGGCAGCATCACCGGCAACAATCCGAATGCCGACCCTGATCGCGATGGACGATCGAATTTGCAGGAGTTTCTGCAGGGCACCAACCCGAAGGTGCCAGATGGCCGTCACCCGGCTGACATCGCCCCGGCGGACGACCGCATCTCCCTCGCGGAGGTGACCGACTACATCCTCGCGTGGAAGACCGGCGGCACCTGGCCGGTCGGACCTGCTCTGAATTCGACCAATATTGAAGATTACATCACCCGTGCCGGAGCCCTTTGGAAAGGCGGGGAAGTCTACGTGTTCAATAACAATCCGCCCACCAATGCCCCGATGTGGTGGGTGAATGCCCCCGTATCAAAAACCAACGCCAAACGACCAAAACTGGCCTCCATCGATCCAGCGTTGCAAGTGGCCCGCACCCTGCCGTTCAGCTACCAGCCTAACCAGCTCGTACCGGTCTCCATCTCAGTGACTCCGGATAGCCAGACCAAGGCCTACGCGGTGGTTGAAACGCCACCGGTCGGCTGGACCATTCGTAATATCAGTCACGATGGACGCTGGGATTCCACGAACCACAAGATCAAGTGGGGACCGTTCTTCGATCAGACCGTGCGTCGCTTCACCTACGAAGCCGTTCCATCCCCGACTTCCGATGGGGTGGGTGAGTTTGCCGGTCGCGGTAGCTTCGACGGCTACGGTGTCGCGGCAGACGGTCCGTTGCGCGTCTGGCCGCCGGGACAGAACCCGTCCGCACTGCTGGCCATCCACCAGACAACGCCCACCGGGGTGAGCATCGATCTGCGCGGTGAAGCGGGGCGGAATTATCAGTTGGAATCCTCGGAGGACCTCGGTACGTGGAAATCCGAAGGCTCCGTCACCCTCGATGGGCAAGGGCGCGCAGCCGTGTCGGCCAGCGCTTCTTCAGTGATGCGCTTCTTCCGCCTGCGTCTTTTGGAGTGAGATTCATTAGTCCACGTTTTGGACATGACGCCCATGAGCACAATCCCCCGGCGGTTTCGTCGGAACGCCGGACTTATCCCAGGTGCGGGGATCGGCATGGACGGCTTGGCGGTAGGCAAGGCCCTGCGTCTGATTCTTCTCCTGGTGATCGGAGTCGGGAAAACACAGGCGGCGACGGTCTCAAGCCTGTTTCCTGAGTTTTTCACGCCCGGGGTGCCGTTTACGGTTACGCTCGCCGCCACGCCCGACACAACCACGCAGGTCTACGCCGTTGAGGAGACACCTCCGACCAACTGGGTGGTCAGCGTCATATCGCACGGCGGTGCCTTTGATGCCCGGTCGGGGAAGGTAAAGTGGGGTCCCTACGTGGATGCCACTCCGCGGGTCTTGTCGTATCAAGTGACGCCGCCACCCGGTGCCTCGGGTACGAAACGGTTTTCTGGACAGGCTGCGGTGGACCAAGTAGAGCTACCGATCATTGGAGTTCGCTCAACGGTCAAATTTCCCGGGACGCTCATCCGCACACAGTCCGCAGACTACCTGCCGGGCTCAGAGGTTTTGGTGACCCTGGCCGCAAATCCGGCTTCCGATGTGAGGACCTGGGCTGTGGAGGAGTTGGTTCCCGTTGACTGGAGTGTCACCGGTGTCTCGGATGGAGGTTCGTGGGATGCCCGGAATCACAAGGTGAAGTGGGGCCCATTCTTCGATGCCACGGCGCGGTTGCTCAACTATCGCCTGGGGCCGCCAGTCCATTCCCGGGCCGACGTCGTTCTAAGTGCCTTTGTCCGTTTCGACGCGGCGACGCGTGTGGACTCGGCTGCGCTTCCGTTGCACCCAAGTCAGCTCGTACGCCATGTGCCGCCCACCTATCAGCCTGGCGTTCCGTTCATGGTGTCACTGGTGGCCACACCCGCCAGCTATGTGCAGACGTTGGCATTGGAAGAGGCGATTCCTGTGGGTTGGGAGCCTGCGAATATCATGGGCGGTGGGGTTTGGGACGTCGCGAACCGTAAACTAAAATGGGGTCCATTTTCCGCCCCTGAAATCGGCGTGGCGGCCTTCAATTACCAGCTCACGCCATCATCGACTGCCACCCAACCGCTGACTCTGCGCGCGACGGCCCGATTTGACGGATCGGAAGTGGATTCGGACGAATCCATCACCCGCTACCTGGTCCACTCAGCGAACACCGTGGTTCGAACCCTGCCGTCGCACTACAACCCGGGTCAGCCGCTGACGGTAACCCTTGCGGCCACACCTATCGACACCGGTGTGGTCTATGCCGTTGAAGAAGGCGTACCGGAGGGCTGGACGATTGGCTCCATAAGCCAGGGTGGGGTGTGGGATGTCGCCAGCCGGAAGGTGAAGTGGGGGCCATTCTTCGATGCCTCCGCCACGCCGCGCACGTTGACCTACCAGGCGACTCCGCCAGCCGATTTATTCGGAACGGTGACCTTTGCCGGGACGGCTCGTTTCGACCAGAGCCCCTTGTCGATCTCAGGCGACAGTAAGTTGGCGAATGCTCCGGCGTCCGTGGTCCGCACACTCCCGGATCGGTACCTTCCCGGTGTTCCCTTTCAGGTGGCGCTGCGCGCTTCACCCGTTCCCGGGGTGGTTACCTATGCCATAGAAGAGACCGTTCCCGCCGGTTGGACCGTTGGCGCTCTGAGTGATGGTGGCGTCTGGGATGCTCGCAATCAGAAGTTGAAGTGGGGACCGTTCCTCGACCGAAACCTGCGGACGCTCGTGTACACCGCGACGGCACCGCCCACCGCTGCGGGGACGAACACATTTGCCGGATACGGCTGGTTCAATACGGAGTCCCTCACCATCGACGGGACCAATGCGATCGGACTCGACCATCCTCCCATCGCGGTGGCGGACGCTCTGAATTGGCCCTTGACCAACTTGTTCAAGTTTCCCGCGTCTTTGCTGCTGGCCAACGATACCGACGCGGACAACGACTTCCTGAGCCTCACGGCGGTCAGTCCGCAAAGCGCCCAAGGTGGAACGGTCACCCTCGACTGGCCCTGGATTAGCTACACGCCACCTATTGGATTCATCGGCATCGATACCTTCAGCTACACCGTCGCCGATGGGTACGGCGGCAGTGCCACCGCCACGGTGACCCTTAACCCGGAAAAGCCACCCGCTTCGCCGACCTTGGAGATCGTTTCCTTCGATGTATTGACGGGAGGGAGTGTGCTTTTGCGGTTCACGGGAGTGCCTGGGGCCGTCTATCATCTTGAGGTTTCATCCGACATGGCCACCTGGAGCCGGGTCACCGATCGCACCGCCGATGCTGCCGGACAATTCCAGTATGAAGACACGGAGGCCGCGTCGATCCCCACCCGCTTCTACCGCACCGTCGGGCCCTGAAAGGTCGTCCCATTTTTCATCCGCGACGCCCGGCCAAATCCGGCAGGGCATCCTCCCGTTCCGACGCCTGTGTGGTCCCGTAAGGCTGGATGTCAATACACACCAATCTGGCCTGGGAATTCCCTTCCTTGAACCCCGACCATTGACGCAGCGTTCCGGTTCTCTAGAACAGATTCAGGACATCTTCTCGCAGGCACGCTGCCACCTCGGTACGGCTATTTCTGTGGGCTGGCGGGATCCCTCCTGCGCGAGTTTTCGATGGAGTACCAAGACCAAATTATTATAGGTTGCCGCAAGACATGGCGTCGAATATCTGGGTGGGCATGCTTGGATTCCTGGCCAGCCTATCTCCGTTGATGGCCACAGAGCCGGATCCGCTGGACTTCACGGCACCTGCGCATCGCTATCACGAGCGCATCCCGAGCTGGGTGCCATCTTCTACATCTTCGACATCCGTCGCGATACCGCGCCCATTCGAGCGGAGCGATCCGGTCGCTGCATGAACTGCCACGCGGGCGAGGATACCGGGTTCATTCCCGGATTGGTGGTCAAGTCGATGCTACCGGGTCCCGGTGGTGGCAGTCTGGACTCTTTCCGCCAGGTTCCAGCAGGCCATGGAGTCCCGTTTGAGACACGCTTCGGTGGCTGGCATCTGACAGGTGCCGCAGGTTTCAGCAATCATTGGGGCAACCTCGGGTGGTCAGTAGGGACCTTAACGGCCGCGGTGCGTGGATGGTTCGGCAACACAAGAGCACGATGGAATTGTAACCACATGACCTCAGGAGAGGTCATGTCGGCTTGGCCAGTAGAAGGGGGGCGAGGGCTAGCTTACACGCCGATGGCGAAGTCGGCATGTCCCACCTCCTAGACGTCCGCCAACTCATGGAGAAGGGTGGGGCGTGAAAACCTGAACCGTCAGTTGAGTTTCGCCACGGCATCCAATGCCTCCGGGGCAGTTGCTCTGTCGCCGTGGCTCTTGCTGACTTTAGCGAATTGAACCACGCCTTTCCTGTCGATGACGAAAGTCGATGGGTAGGCGGTCTCATTGGGCGCGTCCCAGCGCAAGCCGTAGCTCTGGGTGAAAGCGAAATCGGGATCGGTAACGAAAAGGAAGCTCTTGGGCCACTGGCGGTCTCCCAGAAACTCCTTTGCGTGGCTTTGCAAGTCTGTGGCCGGGCCCGGATAAACCATGATGACGCGCGCCTTGCCTGCAAAGGCATCTGCCTGAGCCACAAACTCATGCACCTGCCGCGTACAGAGTGGGCATTGATATCCGGGCCAGCCTCGCAAGACGATCAGCACCACGGGTTGTTTGGCCGTTTCGGTGCTGAGCTTGACGGACTTGGCGTCCAACGTTTTGAGGGAAAAATCGGGTGCGATGGCTCCTAGTTGAGGAGGTTCAGCAGCAGCAGCAGCTGGAACTGGGCTGAGCTCGAGTGTCAGTGAGAAGAGCAGACACGAGATCAGTCGATGGCAGGACTTTGTTTTCATGATTGTTTGGTTTTTCGGGTGTCCTAAAGCGCAGGGTGTTCCTTCGGTAGTCGTATCTCCAGACCGGTCCTTACAGAATTCGACCGACAAATAAAATCGTTCCCGTCGAAGCACTCGCACGGTACCGGCTGACAATGCCTGACCGAACGCAAATCTGGAGGTTCGGCCCACCTCGTCCGGGCAACCGAGCAAATCCTCTTAGGACTCTTCAATCCAGAAGGATCGGCGATTTTGTCGACGACCCAACTACCTGCTCCAGGGCGGGACAATGTGATTCATTCGAGCGTAGGCAATGAGCTGTCCCAGGTGTTCATGGGCGTGGTCTACCGGGAGCATCGCGATCCGCAGTTTAGGCAGATTCGACCCAAACACGTTGACTTCGGGTAGTAGTTCTTCGGCCGGTATTTCAGCCAATACCTTCCGAATATATCCAATTCCTTCCTTGGTTGCGGCGATGGCCTGAGCTTTCGTCTTCATGGCTGGGTCCATATTCCCCCGATCGATCCCAGTCGGTGTCCTGGCACCAAGCCGTTCGGCGAGCGAATAATTTGTTTCGGTGACGTGGACCAAAAGTTCCCTGACGGAATTGACCCCGTCCATTGGACGCCAATCATATTTATCCTCGGGGATCGCGTCCGCCAGGCTCACCAGCTTTCCGGAAGCTTCATCCAAACTCTTTAACAATGAAGTGCGGAATGCCTTTGAGAATGCGTCGTCGGCTTGGCCGACAGCCAATAGGGACCAAAGGCCAACGAGTGAGAGAATACGGTGCACTGTTTTCATGAGGATTGATTCCAATTGTGATGGTTTGGGAATGGTTGTTTGATTCCGATGCATTGGTTTTGTTTCAGCCTGGGCCGCCCATCCGACTGCGGAACGGCTGGCCAAGTGAACAGACTCGATAATAGACCGCTTCATATTGCGGCACGATCACCTCAGGCGAGAAAAATTCCTTCGCACGAACCCGCGCCGCTGCCCCCATCTCAAGGCGGAGGGAACGATCCTCGATGAATCGGAGAAGAGAAGCCGTCAACGCGTGAGCGTCGCCCGGCGGGCACAGAATCCCGGTGGTTCCATCCTTCACCAGTTCAGGAATCCCGCCCACCCGGGTAGCCACGCTGGGGCAGCCGAAACACATGGCCTCGAGAATGCTCAGGCAGAAGCTTTCTGTTTCCGAGGCGAACACCCCGAGGTCCGCTGCCTGCAGGTAATCTTCGATTGCGTTGACGTTTTCGCGGACAATCAGATGATTTTCGAGACCAAGCCTTCGCACCTGTTCAGCGAAAGGGGCAAAGCTTCCCCCCGCCATGACCAGTAACTTTACCTGGATGGCGGTTTTCACGAGGGAAAGGGCTTCCAAGATCAGGTCCACACGTTTCAACGGGCGAAGGTTCGAGGAGTGGAACAGGAGGAAATCGTCCGGATTCAACCCAAGCTCCCGGCGTACCTCCTCGAGCGACCTTTGCGTCGGACGCGGCGCGAAAAAGTTGTGGACGACATCGACCTGTCCTTTAAAGCCGATCAAACGTTCGCCCTCCCCTTTGAGGAACGCAGACACGGCAGTCACAGCGTCGGAGCAGTCAAGGGCATGTCGAATGGCGGGTCCGTACCCTGGGTCCCGTCCGAGAAGGGTTGTATCCGTCCCGTGAAGTGTGGTGACAACACGGGGTCGACTTTCCGGGGGTAACATTGATCGGGCAAGGATCGCGGCGGTGGCGTGGGGCACCGCGTAGTGAACATGGAGCAGGTCCAGTCGGTGAGCCTGGCTGACCTCCGCCATCTTGACCGACAATGGCAGCGTGTAGTCGGGATACTTGAAAAGCTCGTAATCATTGATCACGACCGGATGGAAGTGGAGCCTCGGTGCGCCGATCGGAAGTCGGAAGGGCCGCTCATAACCGATGAAATGGACTTCGTGACCGCGCTGCGCCAGCTCTTCGCCCAGGGCGGAGGCCAATATCCCGCTGCCGCCCACGGATGGATAACACGTGATGCCAATCCTCAATGGAGCCCTGGCCGTCATGTTAGAATTGTCGCGCGCTGCGGGTCAGGGGGCGCAAGGATTGGAACACCGGTGGATCGTTCGGGAATAGGGCCATGGCATGGGCTACGCCGGCGCGGAAACCGAGGAGTCGCGAACGCGCGAGTTGGAGTTCAATATAGCTGCGAGCGGACACCTGAGTGACATGCGCCTCCATGGCGGACGTCCAGGCGGACACCACTTCAGGATTGGAGACGTCAATCAAAATAGGCGAGATGTCGGTTGGCTCGGCTTCATCCGTGACCGCATAGAAGAGCAATTGATGAATGGAATAGATCGGTTGCTCGCGCAATTCGATAATGCCGCCGTAGCGTGCCAACCGACAGGCGTCCCGAACGAGAGTTCCCAGCCGCCAATGGTCGGGGTGTTGATTTTGAACCGTGCTTGGGGCCAGAACGATTCCGGGCCTTAATCTTCGGATCACCTCCGCGAGCCGGATGGCATGCGCGGCGTGGATTTCCAAATGGGCATCTCCATCGAGAAGAAGGAATTCGAGCTCAGCACCCATAATCGCCGCCGAATTCTCCGCCTCACGGATTCGTTCCTCGGGAGATCCCCTGGAACTCGACTCGCCCCTGGAACAGACAACGAGATGAACGCGTCGACCTATCCGGGCCTCCTGGGCGAGGATTGCCCCGCAGCCGAATTCGATATCGTCCGGATGCGCGCCGAAGACCAACATCGAAGCGGTGTCAGGCAGAGATGTCTGTATAGGCTTCATCGGAACGGTCGATGGTGTCACGGGCGATAAACGTGATCTCCGGAGCGTCTTCCTTGCGGAGGTACGCTTGCTCACCGGCCCCGGCGACGTAGTGGCTGCAGACCACGACAGACTGCATCCATCGGAGTCGGCTGTCCCGGGCAGGACTGATCTTTTCTTTTCCGAAGCTCATGGGCGGAAGGGTGACAAAGGTATCGCCGCCCTTATGAAGCTTCAGTGCGCCGTCCAACCAACGCGCCCGAACGATCTCTCCTTCATAGGGGACATCGACAAAGAATTCTTCGATATCGCAGGCGGCGCGGCGGAACTCCGGGTCTGCCGACCGCATCACACGGATTCCATCCAGAAGGCCGAGTCGACGGTACATTTCCAGGCAAAAGTCGGCCACGTGGGATGCGGTCGTTGCCTGGAATGCCTCCACCCAGCGCCTCTCCACGTAGGCTGGGAGCTGCAAAGCTGTTTTGGAGTGCCAATCCGAACGGACGCGCTTCTGATACATCGGAGAAAATTTGCGTTGAATTGGGTTGTCGAAGGCAAAGTTGAGCTCGATGGGTTCACCCGTCTTGCGATGCCGTAAGACGGTGCGGGTTTCACGAGGGTCGTGGTCGCTGTCGTGATAAAAGAACACGATCTCCCCGCCGATCTCAGACTGAAGTCGGCGTGCCGTTTGAAATTTGGCGAACAGGAACCGGCGCGGAAAAAAACCGCAGGGTTGCTGCCCGAAGCAGATGACCGGGGAGGAGTTCATACCGAAGAACCGATGGGAGCCTTCTCCGAATCGTCCGAATGTCCGATGAACGCCTGGAAAATTAAACTAAAGACCACGCAGGTGGCGCAGCCAATGGGATTGAGCCAAAGATAGCCGATTTCGTGCGCCGGATAGATTTTTCCGGTGAAAAAGAGAACCAAAACCAAAGTCTGAGAAGCGAGGGCGGCACTGAACACGGCCGATCCGCCAACCTTTTTGAGGAAGAATGCAACGACGAACACGCCCAGCAAGGCCGGGTAGAAAATCGAAGCCACGATATTCAGGGCCTCAATCAGGTTTTCGGCGAAGCTGACAAACAGCGCAAAGCCGATGGCGAAGCAACCCCACAGTGCCGTGAACCATTTTGCGTTGTGGACATTGCGGGCCTCATCCTGTGCTGCAAGTGGGCGGAAGTGCCGCCAGATGTCGATGGTGCTGGTGGTCCCCAACGCATTGAGCTCGCCCGCCTTGGAGGAAAGCGCCGAAGCAAACATCACCGCGATGAGCAGGCCAATCACCCCGTGTGGGAGCTGGGTGAGGATGAAGGTGATGAACACGTAGTCCGAATCCTTGGTTTTGGCCTTGGGGTCGATGGCCCGGAGAGTGTCGCGGGCCTCCTTGCGAACAGCATCCGACGCTCGCTGTGCTGCGAGCATCGCAGTTTTGGAGGAGGCTTCAACCGACGGTTCGGTCCCCTGACGCGCCGCCATCCACGCCTGGATTTTCAGGCGCTTGTCCGCCAGGATCAACCGATGTTTTTCCTCAATGGCTTGAAGGCGCCCACCTTCCGGCCCGGCCTTCTGGTGCAACCACTGCGTCTGATTAAAGAACACCGGAGTGTTGGGCTCGAACTGATAAAAGACGAAGAGCAATGCGCCGAGCATCACGATGCAAAATTGCATGGGGATTTTGAATACGGCATTGAACATCAAGCCCAGCCGCCCTTCACGCAGCGCGGCACCGCCGATGTAGCGTTGAACCTGAGTCTGGTCGGTGCCGAAGTAGGAAAGTGAAAGGAAAAACCCGCCAAAGAGGCCGCTCCAGAACGTGTAGCGCTGCCTTAAATCAGGCGTGAAGTCAACCGCCGTGAGCTTGCCCAGCGCCCCTGCGATGGATAATGCCCCATCCGGTAGTTTCGTCAGCAATACGACCAACGCCGTGACCATTCCGCCGAAAATCACAGCCATCTGCCATCGCTGCGTCAGGTTCACTGCGGCGCTACCACCGGTGACGGTATAGACGATGACCATCAGCCCAGTGAATAGGATGGTCAGGTCGAGGCGCCAGCCAAGCACCGTCGAAAGGATAATTGCGGGGGCGTAAATGGTGATGCCCGCCTGGAGGCCGCGCTGCAAGAGGAAGAGCGTGGCCCCCAGCAATCGCGTCTTCGCATCGAACCTCCGTCCGAGATATTCGTAGGCGGTATAGACCCCTAGCTTGCGGTAAATTGGGAGGAAAACTGCGCACACCAGGATCAGTGCGAGTGGAAGCCCAAAATAGTTTTGGATGAAGGCGATCCCATTCTCGTAGGCCTGCCCCGGCAGCGATAGATAGGTGATTGTGCTCGCCTGGGTGGCCATGACCGAAAGCCCGATGGTCATCCAACCGGTATTGTGGTTGCCTTTGAGGTAGGTATTGAGGCTATTGGTCCGGCGTGTGCGCCAGGTTCCATAGGCTGCAATGCCGACAATTGAACCAATCAGAACCAACCAGTCCAGAAGGTTCATGCAAATAGGCGCTCGATCACGACGAGCGCCAGGACGCAAAGCACAAAGAAGGCGAAGACGAATTGATAGATGCCCCGCCAGGTGCGAAACCCCGGTACATCCGGGGGATCGTCAGGGGACCGTAAAGCAGAGGGCGGTTTCATTTTCCAAGGGAAACCAAATTTGCAAACAGGCGATAGGCTCCGGGAACCCCCGCGGGCAACTGGCGGAAAAACGCGAGCCCAGTATACACGAAATATCCTTTCCCGTGCCGGGCGATCAGAAGGCCGCCCTTCAGCGGCTCTTCGCCGGGATCATTCATGGCCAGGATGGGGGTGTAATGGGCCGGGTCCCAGGAACTGGGGAAGTAGGCACCCCTTTCCTGAACCCAGCCCGCAAAATCATCGATACCGATGCGATTCGGTACCCGAAGGACACTATGATCTGGCTGAAGAAATGCGACGAAAGCCGTTTCGTCCGTGACGCGCTGCTGCGGTGGGTTGCCCTCGATGGACAGTGGATAAGGTCCAAGAGACCGCGATTTTAGCCGGTCGGGGCGGTTGTATTGTTCCACCACAGTGCCACCCGCTTCAACGTAGGCAAACAAACCGGGCAGATTTGCGTCGAGATCAGTGCGTTCGTTGAAGGCGCGAACCCCGATCACCACAACATCCAGCTCGCGAAGTTTGGCGGGTGTTAAATCGGCCCCGGTCAATCGGGTCACCTTGTATCCCAATTGCTCCAGTGCGGACTCCAAATCATCGCCGGCTCCCGGCAGATAGCCGGCGGTCTTGCCCAGGGTTGCGATGTCGCACGCCACCAACTTCAGCTTCGCCGATGGCTGGAGAATTTGAAACGGAATGTGAGGATAATCAATTTCGATCCGCCGATAATGAAAGTGTTCCCCGCCGGTTTCAGCGACCCCAACCAGTTCGCCAACGGTCGGCACTCCCGGGGCTTTGACGTGAAAGGTCAGTTTCTCGTTTTCACCAGCTCGGGTGATTGCAAACGAGTTTGAAGAGGGAGAGACGCCCCAGCCGGGCGGGACCTCCAGGCGAACGAGTCCGGTCAAATTGGTCCTGAAGGCCGTCACAGTGACCTCCATCGCCTTCTCGATTCCTGGTGCAAAAAGCGCCACCCCGGAGTGGAATTGCAATGCCACGGGTGAAATCACGACCAACCCGCGGGCGGGTCTGACACCAGTCGCCGGGCCCACGACTTCGTCAGTCACAACCAGTTTCTGGCCTTTAATATCAAATTCGAATTCGATCGGGAATTCAGGTGGATTCTCCGGACGCCCGATGAGCCGCGTTTCAGCAACTCGAAACATCCCAAGTCCAGGTTCCTCTCGCAGCCAGTAGGGCTGACTCAACGGCATCGACTTTGGAACCATCAGTGTGAGTTCGCCCACCACCGACTTTCCCGGCTGAAGGTCGACTCCGGGCTGATTGGTCGCCAGTCCCGGTATCCGTATCGCCGACAAGTGAATGGGAACTTCATTTTGAACCAAGGCACGATACCGAACGGTCAAGGTTTCGCCGGGAACGACATCTTTCACGGTTGCCGAACTTTCGACGGAAAGCCCAAGGCAGCTTTGAAGGATGCGGTCCAGCTGTCGGCGCTTTTCCGTTACCACCGGGTCCGCCTCCAGCCGGGCAATCCGCTCTCGCAATTCCAGCAAGGCCGGAACGCTTGTGACGGTATTTTTCGGGTCGAATTTCGCCAGCGTCACTTCCACCCGTTGTGCTATTTCGGCACCCCCCGGCACACGCGACCAGGTGGTCTCGATGCCGTCCATGATGTCATTCGTCGCCGGTGCACCACCCAACAGGCGAAACGTCTCCTGCCACGAACCGCCGCCGACCGGACGTCTTCCAAAGCCCTGAGTCCGGTGCTCGGCCCGGCTGCGCATGGCAATGGCTTGAAAGCTTTCGCCCGTCAAAGGGTCCTGACCTCCCGCCTGGAGAACGAGCGACGTTTTGTCCTCCGAGCGTCCGCCATTCTGTAGAATTCGTGTTGGCTTCCAGGGCGTCAGGCCCTCCTCGATTTGCTCCGGGAAAGCATTGGGGTCCCCGGCAAGATTGAAGGCTTCCAGCGCAATCACCGCAGAAGCGGTATGGTGGGCATGCGTGCCGCCCGGTTCCGGGGAAAAACGGGTGATGATCACATCGGGTCGGAATTCACGGATGACCCGGACGACGTCGCCTACCACTTGGCTCCGATTCCAGAAAGTCAACGTTTCTAGCACGC
>CAITXU010000204.1 GCA_903896505.1 uncultured Verrucomicrobiota bacterium
GACTTGCGTCCGGAGGGACGCGCTCCTGCAAGTCCTCATATCGATTTCGACCACCGTCGCCCGAGCACTACCTCCCCCCCATTCGTCCCAAGGTAGAAAAATGCTGTTATTTGTAGGGGCTTCGTTCCTAGCGTGTCGCCCAGTGATGGAGGTCGGCAAGAACCAGGGGCAGGTGCGACCGCAGGGCGTCCTCTTGGCGCGGAAGAAAAAAGATGTTTTCACCGGGGATGTAGCGGGTCAACCCCTCCCGATTGGTGGGCGTTGAGGCATCCTCACCGGGAAACCCATTGAGAATCAGGGCACTCGACGGCCGAAGCGAAGGGGGCAGGCTCTCCCAGACCAATCGGGCTTGATTGATGGCCCCCAAACGATTCGGGCAAAGTACCATGGCTCGGGCCCCAAGCGTTAGGAGGAGGTCTCGATTGTCAAAATCCTCCCCCAAAGGACTCAACAATCCTCCAGCCCCTTCAAACACCAAGTCGCCTGAGCCTTCTTGAAGCGGTGCCAGATATTCCACCACCTCCGCGAGATTCACCTTCCGGCCCACCCGCCGCGCGGCCAGCTGGGGAGAGACAGGGTCCGGGAAATGCCACGGATTAATGGCGTCCAGTTGCATACCGTTGCGTTGAACCTTCAGAAGAGCCTCGGCATCTTCGCGTCCTCCGGAACAAACGGGTTTGACCGCGATCACCCTCCCCCCGCGCTCAACCAGAAACCTCGTCCATAGAACCGAAAAGACCGTTTTTCCGGCCCCGGTATCCGTGCCGGTCACAAACCAGGTGTTTTTCATGGTGACTTCCTCATCGGGTGGCAATGAAAACGAGGCCTCCCTTCCCTTTTGACCGCAAGCAGGTAGACTGGCCTGGATGTCCATTCGTACGGCACACATCCGTCGTCAAACGACCGAGACGCAAATCGACCTCAAGCTAATGATTGAAGGAAGCGGAAAATCGAAAATCCGGACAGGGATCGGATTTTTTGATCACATGTTGACCGCCTTCAGCCGTCATTCGCTTTGCGATTTGAACCTCAAGTGTCGTGGAGACCTGGAGGTCGACCACCATCATACGGTGGAGGATTGCGGCCTGGCTTTGGGGCAAGCTTTCCGTGAAGCCCTCGGGGATAAACGGGGTGTTCGCCGGTATGGGACAGGTTGGGAACCGGCGTCGCCCGCGGCGCCCGTTCGGGGTGAAGCTTTTGTACCCATGGATGAATGTCTTTCCCGCTGTGTCGTCGATTTCGGCGGACGCCCATTTTTGGTATGGCGCGGCTTGGATTCAATGGCCCACCGGAAGATTACAGCCGAGGAAAAGAATCAAGATGTGTCGTCGTCGTTTCGATTTGGTCTCGCCCGGGAGTTTTTTCAGGGCTTCACCAATGAGGCGCGCTGCAATCTGCATCTCGAACTGTTGTATGGAGGCGAACCACATCACGTGGTCGAGAGCCTGTTCAAGGCCTTTGCTCGCGCGGTGGACTTTGCCTGCCAAAAAGACACTCGAATTCCGCAACTGGTTCCCAGCAGCAAGGGTGTCATTTAACCGGATTACCGCCATCCCATGCCACCTCCTTTTTTGCAAGCACCTGACTGCCAGCCGGTAATGGACATAGGCCATGGATGGTTTCTATTCGGAGTGGAAACTGATTTTCCTGTTTGCTGAATAATTCACTGCCGCCACCGTCACTGCCTGTGTCGTTGAACCATGATTATCGGACCGCCGCCGACGAAGAGTTGGTGGGGTGGTCACGGTTGGGTGAGACCGAAGCTTTTGAAGAGCTCGTGTTCCGCCATCGCGACAAAATTTACGCCCGGGCGATGATGATGATGCGCAATGAAGAAGAGGCTCTCGATCTTTCGCAAGAGGCATGGGTGAAGGCATGGCAACGGTTGCATCAATTTCAGGGCGATTCCTCCTTCGCCACGTGGATGACACGGATTGTCATCAATCTCTGCCTCGACCAGATCCGGCGGCAGAAAAAGAATCGGACCGAGTCGATCGAACAATTGGAAGAAGAGGTGGGCGGGGTGGAGCATCAGTTGTCCATCGAACCGGGCAATCCCACCGAAGGCTTGGAAAAAGACGAATTGCGACGACGGATCGACGAGGCCATGACCAAATTGACTCCCGCCCACCGGTTGGTGCTGGTTTTGCACGAATACGAGGGAATGGAGTACAAGGAAATTGCCAAGAAAGTGGGAATTTCCATCGGAACCGTGATGTCCCGCCTCTTTTACGCCCGGCGTCGCCTGGCGACGTTACTTCGAGGACTTCAGCGGGAGCGGGACAATTAAACGGAGTTCATGAGCAACAGGGCCCATGAGCAGATCCATGAGCAAATTTGTCAGGTCGGAAAAGCGAATCGAATTTATGAAATTGGAAACGATGTTGGAGATTCAGTCGTCCGTAGACGGGCAACTGGACAATCAACGCCGGGGCGCGGTAGCCAGGCTTATGTCATCGGACACGGAGGCGCGTGAACTCCATCAACAGCTTACCTCTGTTCGAATGGCCCTCCGGCAACATGAGCCCGCCATCCCGGTTCCTGAGTCGCGCGAGTTTTACTGGTCACAGATCGAACGGCGCCTCCAGGTTGGGAAAATGGCCAGCGTTTCCGCACCGTCCCATTCCCTGGCGATCTGGCGTTGGCTGGCACCGATGGTGGGCCTGTCCGCCGTCGTTGCCGTCATAGCCCTGCAACCCTTCGCCAGCAGTGGTTTACACTCCTTCCAAGTGGGTCCAGGCAACCCACAGGCCACCACAGTGACCTTTAGCTCCGAGGCGGATGGAGTGACAATTCATTGGATAAACTAGTGGCATCACCCCTACTGCCTGTCGCAGTCTCTCCGCAGCAAGCCTCATGAATCCCGCCTATCTCTTGTGCAATCGGATGATTCCGATTGCCTTGCTCTCGATTTGGCTTTGTCCACTGGCAACCGTTGCCGCTGATTTGAAGCTTCGAGCGCAATTGGCCTGGGGTACCGACGATTCCAAACCACCAGGACAAGACTTGAAGGAGCTCGACCCCAAGCTGCGTGAAAAATTCCGTCACCTGCGATGGAAGAACTATTTCGTCGTCAAGTCCGAGGTCGGCAGCGTACCAGTCAAGACACCCAAGCGGTTTACACTCAGCGAAAAATGCGCCGTTGATCTTCTGGACACGGGCGATGGAAATGTTCTGATTTCAGTTTTCAGCCTCCACGCCGGCTCCCCGCCCACGTTGGTCAAGTCGGAACCGTTCCCCATTGAAAAACTCAAGGCCGGACACGTTTTTGCTTTTGGCGGCGAGACCAAGGAAAAATGGGACGACGCATGGCTGGTGGTCGTGACGGCCGACGAGTAAACACCAGCGATTTGGGTACCGGCTGGGGTGGACCACAATAGGTAGGGCCACAGGTTCCCGCCGCGGTCCACTTTCAGGTTGTGCGACGGGCTCCTCCTGTTACCTTTGGGTTTCGGATGATTCCCCCTCCAAGGTGGGAGTTTTCCCGAGAGAAAACATGTCAGAACCCGAAGCAGGACAAGACAGCTACGACTCATCGAAGCTGGGAAAATTGGAAGGTTTGGAAGCCGTTCGCAAGAAGCCCGGCATGTACATCGGAGGCACCGATGAACGAGCTCTGCACCATTGTGTCTCGGAAGTCCTCGATAACTCCGTGGACGAACATCTCGCCGGCCACTGCTTTCATATCGAGGTCAACATCCACGTCGACGGTTCACTCTCCATCCGCGACGACGGTCGCGGTATCCCAGTGGACATCCACCCGGTCTACAAGGTACCAGGCGTCGAGATGGTGCTGACCACCCTCCATTCGGGGGGTAAATACGGTCAAGGTGGGTACAAGTTTTCGGGCGGCACGCACGGCGTCGGCGCCAAATGCGTCAATGCTGTCAGCGAATGGTTCGAAGTGGAGGTCTCCCGCGACGGGAAGGTCTACCACATGGAGTTTGAACGAGGAAAAACGATCCAGAAGCTCGAAGTGATCGGTAAATCCAAGGGGACGGGCACCCTGATCAGCTTCAAACCGGATGCCGAAATCTTCCGGGATACGGTCGAGTTCAAGTCGGACCGCATCGCACAACGCCTTCGGGAGCTTGCATTCCTGAACTCTGGCTTGGAAATCACCTTCCTGGATGAACGGGCGGCCGAACCAAAACCGGAGGTCTTCATTTACAAGGACGGGGTGGAGGAATTCGTCAAGCAGTTGAACCAGGGCAAGGACCTGGTGCACCCCAAACCGTTGTCGGTTCGCCGTCAGGTCAAGACCTTGATGGACGAAAAGGAAATCGAAATCCACGTGGAAGCGGTCCTCCAGTACAATGACAGCTACAATGACCAGGTGTTGTGCTACACCAACACCATCCATAATCCGGACGGCGGGGCCCATTTGACCGGTTTCCGCAATGCGTTGACCCGATCCATCAATCAGTATGCCAAGTCCAACAGCCTGTTGAAGGACAAGGACCCTCAGATCACCGGCGATGATGTCCGGGAAGGATTGACGGCCGTCATCTCCATCAAGCACAGCGATCCCAAGTTCGAGTCGCAGACCAAGGTCAAACTTATCTCGCCGGAAGTTGAAAGCGTTGTCGGGTCGGCTTCGTACGAAGGCTTGATGAGCTACTTCGACGCCAATCCCAATGTCGCTAAGCGCATCATCGAAAAGGCACTGAACGCCGCCCGGGCACGGGAGGCGGCACGAAAAGCACGCGAAGCCGTCCGGAAGACGGCCATGACCGGGGGCGGACTTCCCGGAAAATTGGCGGACTGCTCAGACCGTGACCCGGTGAACACCGAGCTCTACATTGTCGAAGGGGACTCGGCAGGTGGCTCCGCGAAGCAGGGACGCGACCGGAAATTTCAAGCCATTCTCCCGATCCGCGGCAAGTTGATCAATGTCGAGAAAGCTCGTCTCGATAAAGTCCTGCAGAACAACGAAATCCGGACAATGATCACCGCCATTGGAACCGGGATCGGGGATGGCGAAGGGGAAGGCGCTTTCAACCTCGAAAAACTGCGCTACCACAAGATCATCATCATGACGGATGCGGACGTGGACGGTTCACACATCCGGACCCTTCTCCTCACCTTTTTCTACCGTCAGATGCCGCTGTTGGTGAAACGTGGCTTCATCTACGTCGCCCAACCGCCTCTTTATTCGGTCACCCGGAAAAAGCGAATTGAATACGTCGACGATGATTTGCAGCTCAACCGAATTCTGCTTCAAATCGGGACCGAAGAGGTCCGGTTAAAGAACCTGTCGGATGGCCGGGAAGTTCCCGCCCGACAGTTGGAGGAAATTCTAGGCATGCTGGAGGTCCTCGATAAGCACGCCAACCATCTGAAACGGCTCGGAGCTGATTTTTCCGCTTATGTCGAGGCCCGGACCTCGGATGGAGTGCTTCCCCGGCACCTGGTCAAGGTGCGGGAAGGAAACGACGAATCCGTCCACTTTTTTACGGCAACCGAGGATTTTGACCGATTCAAACTGGAAAATCCGGACCTTTTCGGCGATTCGGAGGCGAAGGAACGTCAGGAGAAAGCCAAAGGGCAATCCCGACGCGCCAACCATTCCGACCTGCATCACGAGTCAAAGGCGATTGGAGAACTCCTGGTCAAGCTCACGCGAAAGGGGTTGGATGTTCATCATTATTCCGCACAGAAGGTCCCCCTCTTTGAACTCCTGGAAGGCCAGGGCGAAAAGGCCAAGGCCACTCCCCTGTTCTCAATCCCGGAAATC
>CAITXU010000205.1 GCA_903896505.1 uncultured Verrucomicrobiota bacterium
CGTCAAACCGAACATCCGCCCCGGTCCGTGTTTCCATCGTCGGAATAATTCCATTCATCATCACCCGGGGTGGAAGTGGAAACTCAAAGGGTTTGAAGGAAAGGAACGTCCGCGGACCAAGGGCAGCAAACACCCCGACCGGATCAATGGTCGTTATCGTATTGGTGAAAGAAAGCAGACCGCTGCCGACCTCATATTGAATTCCCTCGGCGTTTACAGTGTTGGTTCCCTGCCGCGCCCAGACCGGTCCGGCATGCAACCGTCCACGTCCAAAGCTGAAATCAGTGGTCAGGGCGTCGGCCTGTTCTTCGCGGTAGGAGGCCACGCCGGTTTCCAGATGTCCCGAGAGTACCAGGCTCTCACGGTCCGCCCACTGCCCCTGAAGGGTGGCGCTCAAGCGGGGAGGCTCAACGAATTTAAAACTTTGAAGGGAATTGGCGGCGGAGGGAAGCCATGCTTTCAACGCGGGCAATGGGTTCATCGCACTCTGAATTGAAATTTGATAGGACTCCCGGTCTGCCTGTCCGGATAGAGAAACCGAACCCTCTCCGGCCTCCAGGCGAACACTCGAAAATTCCCACTGGGATTGGTTCCATCTTGCAGGAACTTGCAGCGAGCGCATCTGGAAACCACGGACAGTGACATTTGTTAGTTGGAACTCACTTTCAAGGGAAAAGCGTGGGGCAAGCTCACCCATCCAGTCGTCCGCGGTCCATTGGGGCTTTACCTCGGGAAAGAGTCCATGGGCACTTACCCGGAAGGACAAGGGATGCTTCGGATCCCAGAGCACCTCATCCAACCAGGGACCGGCAAATGTTGTCCATCGTTCCGGCAAATCGGGAACTTGAACGCGTCCGGCGACCGACGCATGAAGCTCCCGGGTTGAGATTCTGAAGTCGCCGTCGACCGAGATTTCCTCGCCATAAGTTGGAAAATGGATTTGAGACAGGGATACCAACCCGTCTTGCCAGCGCATGCCTCCGTCAAAGGAGGGGATCGTCAGGGACCGGATGATGGCATTCTCTCCCCGGAACGCAGCCTGCACCGACCAGTTTTCCCACTGGAACCCGGGTTCCCATGGCAATGAAGCGGTCGGGCCGGGGTTTGCGACAATCGTGACCGTCAATCCGTCTGAGGTTCCTTGCAGAGACTCGAGGCCGGAAACAGTCACCCGTCCGTCGATGGTTTTATTTCCTCGAATAATTCCCGTATTGGTTCCGCCATGGGGCACCGTCAACTCCACCAACGCGCTCCGGGCGCGGCCCCAGGACGTGACCGGGCGGTCGGTTTCCATCGTCAGATGCGTCGTCCACCGCCCTTCGTCGAGGGCGGACGAGAGGCCCCGAATCACCAGACTGCGAGCGGAGGCCAGAGCACTTCCAGGGTCTGTGGCCGTCAAACTCCATTGAATGGGCCCGGTACTCGCCTGGGCCAGGGATTGGGCGGTATCCAAATCGAATCGGACAATGGGTGCCCCCGCCCAACGGGTGGCCAGATTGGTGACTCCGCCCTGGATGGCAACGAGCATCGTCCCATTGGTCCCCGGCGGTTGGTTCAAGGTCAAATCCGCCCGGAAAGGCCCCGCCTGGCCCCAGGGTGCCCCAAAACCATTCCCCTCAATCCGGACATCGGCGGTCGCCAATTCGGGATGCCGAAGGTCAAAATGGAAGGCAAGCTTGAGCGTCGGAATTCCGCGGATGGAAAGTTGGTCGCGGTGTTGGATGATGCCCAGCAGGTCTTGTTTCCACGCATAGCTGGTCGATGGCCCCGGGCGAACACTCCGGAGTCTTGAGGCATTGGTTAGAGAACCTGCGGCCTGGAATGCCGCGCCAAGGCAACGCCCCTGAAGGTCCTCCAATTCCCACGACTCCGGACTTAAAAATCGGAGCCGCGCCTGGATGTTCGTGACCTCCAGCCATGTTGCGGGAGTTTGCTGAAACGGGGACACGGGAATCCGGAAGGCTCCATCCCGGAGAATCACCCCCCGGATGGCCGGTCCCTGCCCCCAGCCGACCTGAGTCCAGTCCAACTCCAACTGCGCCTCCGCCACCATCAACTCTTCGCCGCCCGTTTCGTCCAAATGTCGGAAGTGCAGGTCTTCCGCCACCAAACCACGATGGAACCGCCACCGAAGCCGACCAAACTCTGCCGCCAGGCTGTTTTCCCTCAATTGGTCCAATACCGGCTGCCGAATCCAACCGGGAAATCCAATCTCATGGACATAGGTAACGGCGAGTGTCAGGGAAAGGAACGAGGCGACGAGGACTCTGACGGACCATCGGAAACAGTGTCGGCCCCAGCCGCGCGCCCCCGGCTTGCCGCTCGTTCCCAAACCTTGCCGATCATGGGATGCTGAACTCACGACGAAAGTCCTCGTAAAGACCGCCTGGAAGCTCCCGACCGACGGGACGGGAATCGTCGTCCAAATAGACGAGGACCACGGCAGCGGCTTCATTGACGGAAAGAATCCGCCATCGAAGAGTGCGAAGCGGTGCTCCGGGGGAAAAATGAAAAACCACCTCGTGAGCCAGTTCCCGAGCCGATGGAAGATTGGTCAGCTGAGCCTCGTTGAG
The DNA here is from genome assembly GCA_903896505.1 of uncultured Verrucomicrobiota bacterium. Taxonomy (GTDB): domain Bacteria; phylum Verrucomicrobiota; class Verrucomicrobiia; order Limisphaerales; family UBA9464; genus CAILNN01. The sequence goes on from CAITXU010000205.1 coordinate 2,574, forward strand.
CACCGGCCATCGGCGGGTCGCCAAATGTCCCAGACGATAAACGGTTTCATCCAATGCCGGAGCCAGAAGGTTTCCGGGTTCGCCGATGGCGACCTTCCAGCCACCGTCAGAACCGCGCTCCAGCACACGTTCATGGCCGGCCTGATGGACCGTCACTTTAAGAAGTTGCGTCGGAGAGAAGGTAACCGACCTCAACTGGCCCACGGTCCTCGGCAGTGCCTCCACCTCAGGCCAGGACAAATCATAGACCCCAGGCTCGTCCCCACGCCGGGCATAGACTGTGTCACCACCCGTTGGGGCGCTGAATTGCAGTTCGAGTGGACTGTTGGTTCCCGAGGACAACCGGACCTGGAATGCCGGTGGATTCAATCCGTAGCGCCCATAATCGGCCACTCCGGCACTCGGAAAATCGCGAATTCGGAGGGCAGCCAACCCACCCAGAAGGTAACCCACCTCGACCGGGTCCGCTTCATATGGTCCTGGCTGAACGATGGTCCAATTGGTTCCTTTTCGCTCTGCCAACGCCTGATTGGTTCCCAATTGAAACTCAATCCAGGTGACGTCCAAATCGGTGGACAGTAGCCGCCGATCTCGAAACTCAGCCAGGGGTGCCTGGAGCAATACAGAAATCGGGGTGGGCACCAGCACGATGTTGGTGTGCGAGAGCCTTCGGACAAACATCTGTCCCGGCGCATTGGTCGCAACCCGTCCGAATTGGAGCTGCGCCGCCGTTCGATCCCCTGCTCCCAGGAGGACCTCGGCTTCAGGCGACTGGAATCCAAACGTTTCCAGGTCGACGAACGGGGAATCGGTGACAAATGCCGTCACCGGTGTCATCTGGAGGGTGGTGATCAATCCATTGATTCGGTCCGAGTTGGCTCTTCCGGCCAGCGGTTTCACCAGGCGCCATTGCCGGGTCAAAGGATCACGGACCGCCTCAATGGTGGTCTTTCGACGCAGTTCAAATCGGTCCACGGACAAGTCCCTCAGGTCGACCAGATTTCGGTCCCGCCAGGCAGCTGCGCTGGTCGGGATGAGGTTAAAGACCTTTCCATCACCCGTAAAAACCCCGTCCAATCCGACGCGTTGGAAATAAAACTGGTCACCCAGCGGTGTCTGGGAACCGATGCGTAACAGCCAGGGACCCTGTGCGGATTCCAAGGTTAGCGTTGGTGCAGAGGAATCGAGTCCAAACCCTTTGAGAGCCTCGGGGCCGCCCACCTCCTTGAGGGACATCCACCGACGGGGTTGCATTCTCTCGAGGGCGGACAAGAGCGCTTCGACGGCGGTGACTTGGGCAGGATAGGTGACCGGCTCCCGCATCCGCCAGGCCTCGGCACTGCGTTCGACCCGGACAACCGCATTGCTCCGGATGAACTCGACCGCCGTCACGTCCGCAGCCTTCATCGGCACGTAGGGAGCTGCACCACTGGATCCGGTCACGCGCACGCCGCCTTTCGGCTCGGTGAGGAAAACAAACAAGCCGAGGCCTAAAGCCCCGCCGGTCAACAGCCAGGTCCAGCGTACATTCATGCGCGACGACGAAACCACATCAAGAGACCGGCCAACAAAACCGTCCCGGGCATGGCCCCCAACAAGACCCAGCTCAGGGTCACCTCCTGCGGACGGGTCAACTTCAACCGCCATTCACGGATGGGGCGGGGACCGATGGCAAGGGCTTGGGGCCTGTCCAGCAGCCAACTGATACACAAGGCGGCAAAGTCATGGTTGCCCGCCGTATTTTCGGGCTGTTCCAGGGCATTGTTGGCAAACAAATGGGAATCGCCTACGACCACCATGCGTGCACCACCCCGGGCAGCGGCCACTCCGGCCACCCCGCCCTTTTCCACAGCCACCGCCAGTGGAACCCGGACCCTCTGAACATCCCCTTTCGAGGTATCGGTCGCAAAGTTGACCAAATCCGATTTTGTGGACCCGGCATCGCTGGTGGTGACGAGAATATCAACCTTGGGAGCGTCGGCCGGCAGCCGGTTTGCAGGGAGAGGACGAACCACCCGGGGAAATGGAAAATATAACACGCCTTCTGCCCGCCGGAACGGGGTCATCAGCGGATGAGTGCCGAAGAATTTAGTCGTCAAGCCCCACGGATCGACCGAGAAATCCGGTGCATCTCCGGCGTACTGTGGCGGAGCCTCGACTCCCCAGTGGTTCAGCCATCGATCAAGCCCTGTCTGATTGTTCGGGGCATACCCATTCAGGAGCAATAAAACCCGACCGCCGCGCTGAAGGAACGCCTCGATGCGTGCCAGCTCGGGACGAAGGAACAGGCTGGTGGGACCAGCGATGATGGCCAACTGACAATCCGCGGGCAGGTCATTGGTGGTGAGATTGAGGGTGCTGATCGAAAGGTTCTTCTCGTGGTCCAGCAGGCGGGCGAACCGGGCATACCCCTTGTCACTATCTTCTCCGTCCCAATCGTGTTCACCATGCCCGACAATCAGCGCCACCCGGCCCTGGCTACCTTCCACCAATGCCGCAATCGCAGCGGTAAATCGCCATTCGCCTTGGAATGCCGAGCGTCGGACTTCCACCGTCGGATCGCTCATCATTGCCCGGATATCTTCCGGATTGTAGACCGACAACTCGGACTCGGCGACCACCCGGCGCTGTCCCCCCAGTTCAAAGACCACCACATCCCCAATCCGACTCCCCAGTTGATACTGGATTTTCAGCACCCCGGCCCGCTCCGGGTCCCGGTCCGAGTCCACGTAGCGCACCTTGACGTGGGGCGATTCCACCTCGTACTCCCGCAACAGGGAAACCACATGGGGAAACAGGCCCGAAGTGGACCGGAAAAGGACGGTCACCGTCAGGTCGTTGGTCAGTGAATGCAGCGTCTGTCGAGTGAGCGGTGCCAGGGAGGTGTGTGTCCCGGACGCCAACTCGAATCGCCAGACCCGGCGGGTCGCCGCCAGATAATTGGCCAGAACCAGGATGACAGCGAACGCCACCGTACTGACGAAAATCTGCGCTACGTAGCGATAGCGCCGACCGGGTTCGAAACTGGGACGCTCGGTGGACATGCGGCTCATTTCCATCGGCGGCTTTCCACCACCCGGGTCGTCAAAAAGAGGAAGAAAACCACCCCACCGACCAGAAACACTACATGCCGGGAGTCAATGACCCCGGCCGCGAAATCAGTCATCTGCCGGACGACCGACACATGGTCCAGCAGCGGCCCCCACCGTCCGATGGCAGGGCGGTCCCCCGCAGACCCGAGACTGATGCCCCACAAGCCCAGTCCGCCCATAAAGCTTAAAATGGCGGCCACCATCTGGCTCCGGGTCAGGGCCGAGGCGAGACAGCCCATCGAGAGATAGAGGGACCCAATCAGGAATATCCCCAGGAAAGCACCCGAGGTGGTGTAGGGATCGAGGAAGGCGGGTTCATGCGCGACCTGGCGGAGTACTGCCAGAACTGCCACCAACGGCATCCAGGTCAGCAGGTAGAACGCCAGCGCGCCGGCAAATTTAGCCAACACCACCTGCACGTCTCCCACCGGAGTGGTCATCAAGGCCTCGTAGGTCCCGCTGGCACGTTCCGAGGCAAACGACCTCATCGTTATCAGGGGAGCCGTGGTCAATAGGGTCATCCAAAAGTAAAGACTTTGATAGAACAGCTGCGGCAGGGGAACCACCACCGAGGTACCCGAAAGCCGCGAGATCAGGTCCAAAAGTGACCATCCGACCTGCCAGATGACCACTGCCATGACCACATAACCGACCCAGGACTTAAAAACGCCGCCCAACTCCCGGCGAACGAGGGCAAAAAATACCATCATGGCGGGCCAACTGAGACGACCGGGGTCATCCCTCCTCCTTCCGATTTTTGGTCAAATGAATAAAGATATCCTCCAATGAATGACGGCTGCGGGTCAATTCCCGGAGTCTCCAGCCCTGCTGCACCACCTGCTCGTAGATGGGGGTGCGAAGGTCCGTGCCATTCCGCGGAGTGAAGGATACCCGCACGAAGTCGTCGTCCACCACCGCGACATCGAGAGCCTCGAGCTCGGGAAAATCACGAAAGGCCTCCACCACCGCATCGACGGATGCCGCCATTTCGGCCACGACCTGTCCGTCCAACGCCAGGTCGCGCTCCAGGTTTTGGGTGGTGTCCGCCGCCAGGATCCGCCCTTGATGAATAATGATGACCCGCGAACAGGTCATTTCCACCTCGCTCAGGATATGGGTGGACAAGAACACAGTGTGTTTTTGCCCCAATTCCTTGATCAAGGCGCGGACGGCCCGGATTTGGTGCGGGTCCAGGCCGATCGTTGGTTCATCGAGGATGATGAGGTCTGGCTCGTGCACCAGGGCATCGGCGAGGCCCACCCGTTGACGATAACCCTTGGACAACTGGCCAATGATTCGGTTCTGCACCTCGGTCAACCCGCACTGCTGCAACACGGCATCGACCCGCTGACGACGGCGGCGTCCTCCCAGGCCCTTTAGCCGGGCACGAAATCTCAAGTATTCGCGCACCCGCATATCAAGATGAAGCGGGTTGTTTTCCGGCATGTAGCCAATCCTTCGCCGCACCTCTTCCGCTTCGTGGAAGACATCAAAGCCCGCAACCCTGGCAGTCCCCCGAGTGGCCGGCAGGAAACCGGACAAAATCCGCATCGTGGTGGATTTTCCAGCCCCGTTTGGACCAAGGAAACCGACCACTTCTCCGCGTCCCACCACAAAATTCAGCCGATCCAAGGCAGTACGGCCCGGGTACTGTTTGACCAGGTCGATCACCTCTATGATTGGCGTTGCATCCATCGCGTCATGCTACCCTAAGCGGTGGGGGGATGAGGCCAAAGCCCAATTTATTGCAGAACCACGCTGGATGCGGCTGTTTGGAGTTTATTGGTCCCCTCAACGCAATTTCACCGGGACTGTTCCCTGGTAGCGCCGTTGAAAGAATCCATTCCGTTCCACCATCAAGACGCCGAGTTCTATCACTTCTCCCCGCGCCTTGCTGGCCACCAGCTTGGCGGCAGAAACCAAATCATCCGGCTGCTGTCCATCCATGGCGGTGAGGTAATTGCCCGGCTCGAGATTAGCCTTGGCCGCCGGGCCGCCCCGCTCCACCATCGCCACCGCGAAGCCTCCTTGCACCGGACGAAGGGTCAGCCCCAGCCGCTGCTGAATCAGCTCGTTATTAAAGACCTTTCGTTCCTGCTTGAGGCGCAGCGTCAAATGAAGGCTCTTGCCCGACCGACGCACCAGAATATCCAAGTCTCGCTCGTCTCCTGCCGAAACCAGGGCCTGATTGAAGTCAATCATGCTGCCCGATCGTCGGCCGTCCACTTCCAGGATCACGTCCCGCGCCTTCAATCCCGCCTCGAAGGCCGGACTCGCTGGCTGAACGGCCTGAACCGTCAATGGTCGCAGTCCCGGTTCCAAACGCGCCCCAAACCAGAGTCTTCCCGCCCCACCACCCACCGATTCACCACTGAGAACTTCGGCCAATGCCTGATTGATCCGCCGGATGGGAATGGCAAAACCGATCCCCTGGGCGCCCATTTGAGGATTGAGAATCGCCACGTTCAACCCGATCAACTCACCTCGCAGATTGATCAAGGGTCCGCCGGAATTGCCTGGATTGATCGAAGCGTCGGTTTGCAGCCAGTCGGCGATGTCAAGATGCCCGGCCTCCGGGTCGGTCCCAACCTGTCGACGTGACTTGGAACTCAAGATTCCCCGGCTGATGGAACCGTTCAGCCCAAACGGATTACCCAACGCCAGCACGGTTTCCCCCAACAGCAGATCATCATCCTTCGCGAAACGGACCGGACGAAAATGCCGTTCCGTTTTGGGTTTAAGGCGCAGGAGGGCTACGTCCTTGTCCAAAGAACCCGCCACCCGCTGGGCCGGAATGGGCTCGGGACTATCGAAAAAGGTCACCCAGATTTCATCGGCATCGCCGACCACGTGCACGTTGGTCAGGACGTAGCCGTCTTCACTGATCACCACCCCGGAACCACGACTGGATTGCTCCTCGGGGCGCCGCTGAATCCCTAAAAACTGTCGGAGGGCCTGTTCCTGGGGATCATTTTCCACCCGACTGCGCGTGGCAATGTTCACCACGCTGGGCAAAACCTTTTCCACTGCCACCACCGTGGCATCGCGTCGCACATCCAGAGAGGTCTCCGGCGGCGCTTCCGCCGGTGAGCTGTCCGCCGCCCGGCACACCCCCACCGACACCAGAAAACCGACCCGGAGCACTCCCCTGATCCACCGGCTTGGTCCATTCATAAACACGCGATGAAAGACACTTTAGACGGCAAAATGTTCATGCCAAGCGACCGTTGCCAATTTTGGGTTTCTGGCCTATCCAATCCCCTGTGAAGTTCCGCCCCCTCTTTTCCCTCACCCTTGCGGTGCTCTGTCTTCTGCGGACCGCCGCCCAAACACCTGCCAGCCAGATTGAAGTGGCCGCCGGGTTCAAAGTGGAACTGCTCCGCAGTGCTACCCCGAAAGAGGGCTCCTGGGTCAGCATGACGGTCGACCCCAAAGGCCGCCTCATTGTCAGCCCGCAGGGCAAGGAGTCCATGCTCCGAATCACCTTGAGCGAGGCCGGACAAGTGACATCTGTCGAACCCATCCAACTTCCCGTCAGCGGCGCCATGGGTCTGCTTCACACTTACGGCGCCCTGTACGTCAATGGAGAGGGGCCTCAGGGCTATCATTTGTATCGGTTGACTGACACCGATGGTGATGATCAGTACGACAAAGTGGAATTGATCCGGCGATGGAAAAGCTCCGGGAACGACGGTGGTCCCGGTGAACACGGGGCTCACGCCATTGTCCTCGGCCCCGACGGCCTCCTCTACACCGTTTGCGGCAACTTCGTCGATATCCCGGCTGACATCTCCCCATTGTCACCGATGAAGAACTACGCCGACGATCTGGTCCTGCCCCGCATGGAGGACGGAAATGGATTCGGCGCCGGACGCAAGCCCCCGGGCGGATTTGTTTTGCGATTCGACAAGGATGGACATGAGGCCACTTTGCTGGCTTCCGGCGAACGCAACACCTACGACATCGCATTCAACCCCGACGGCGAACTCTTTGGGTTCGACTCCGACATGGAATGGGATTGGGGCACCCCCTGGTACCGACCCATTCGTATCTACCACATTGTGGATGGTGGCGATCAGGGCTTCCGCGAGGGAAGCGGCAAGTGGCCCACCTACTATCAGGATGCGCTGCCTCCGGTGGTCAATGTCGGCATCGGTTCTCCCACCGGTATCAAATTCGGGAGCGGCGCGAAGTTTCCCGTCCGCTACCAACAGGCCCTATACGCCATGGACTGGAGCTACGGACGCATCATCGCCGTCCACCTGACTCCCGATGGGGCCAGTTATACCGGAACGTTCGAAACCTTCATCAAAGGCAAGCCCCTTAATGTCACCGACCTCGAAATCGGACCCGACGGAGCCCTCTATTTCACCACCGGCGGGCGCGGCACCCAGTCCGGTCTCTACCGTGTCAGCCATCCGGAAAGCACTGGCACTGAAGAAACTCCAGCCACTGCCGCAAACAGGGCAGCCATCGAAGCGCGAAAGCTCCGCCACGATTTGGAGACCTACCACGGGCGGGTCGCCATGGGTGCGGTCAATAAGGCCTGGAAATCGCTCGGTTCGCCGGACCGTCATCTCCGTTTTGCCGCCCGTCTCGCAATCGAATCCCAGCCCGTCCTCGAATGGCGGGACCGGGCTCTGGAAGAAAAAGACCCCCTGACAGCCCTGACTGCGTTCCTCGGGTTGGCCCGGGTCGGAACCGACTCTGATCAGGTACCCTTGCTCAAGGCATTGGGGCAATGGCCGCTCAAGTCTCTTCCGGAGGACCTCCAACTCCTGAAGCTCCGAACCATTGAAGTCAGCTTTTCCCGCCACGGAATTCCCGAGGAATTGCGAGCCATGGCCACGGAGCGACTCAGCAAGAGCTTTCCTTCCACCAGCTGGCCTCTGAATCGGGAATTGTCCCAGATTCTGGCGGCTCTCGAAGCCCCCGACGTCATCACCAAGACCCTGGCTTTGCGGGATGGGGCGCTGACCCAGGAAGAACAACTGCACTACCAGTCTGTCCTAAGGCAATTGAAATACCATTGGACCGCCGATGACCGGAAGCGCTACTTCGCCTGGTTCTATCAACGCCCCCCTGAAAAAGATGGCGGCCCCACCTATCCCGCTGGAGGCAATTACCTCATCAGTTCGGCCCGCCATCCGGATGAATTTGTGCAGTGGTTCAAGGATGTGGGTCTCGAAGCCGGCAATGGGGCCAGCTACGCCAACTTCCTTTCCAACCTCCGCAAGCAGGTGGTCGAGAAAATGACGGACGACGAACGGGGCGAGTTCGCCCCCTGGATCACGGGTGCAGCCTACAAGACCGCACCAGCGGCCATCGCCGCAGCAGCCCCCGCCCGACAATTGGTGAAGGAGTGGAAGACCGAAGACCTGGCCCCGCTGCTCGATCAAGTCGCTACGGGCAGGAATTACTCCCGGGGAAAAACCGCCTATCATGAGGCCCAATGTGTCGTCTGCCATCAATTCAATGGTGAAGGCGGCGCTGTGGGACCCGACCTGACGGGTCTGAGCAGTCGTTACAAGCGGACCGACATCCTCGACAGTTTGATCCATCCTTCGGCGGTCATCAGCGAACAGTACCAGGCCCTGACATTTACGTTGAAGAATGGAGACGAGGTCACTGGCCGCCTCATCGAGGATGCGGCGGACCACTATGTGGTCTTGATCGATCCCTTAAACGGGACCCGCAAGGACCTCGCCAAAGCCGACGTCGGCACCCGGGTCGCCTCCAAGGTCTCGCCCATGCCTGAGGGATTAATCAATGTTCTCGAAAAAGACGAAGTCCTCGACCTTCTTGCCTACCTCGAGAGCAACGGCAAATCCGACGCCCCGCTCTTCAAGCGCTAGCGCAGGGGAGTCCTTCGAAATGTTTGGTCGGACCGCTTCCCAGATTGCCGAATGGCGAAGCGGTGTTTCCGCCGCCTTGGCCCAGGGTGCCCGCACGCCATTCTACCTGTTTTCGCCCGATTCAGTTGCGCAACGGCTGTCGGAACTGGACCAACTCCAGTTTGGGCGACCGGTGCGGCACTGGTACTCGTGCAAGACCCAGCCCCTGGCGCAACAACTGGACTGGTGGCGTCGCACCGGTCGGGGCATCGAGGTCGTAAGCGAGACCGAGTTTCTTTTGGCCCGGGACTGCATCTTGGATGTGGACCATCTCCTGGTCAACGGACCTGCCAAACACCGTTGGCTGCCTCAACGGAGTGAACCGCGCCTTCGGGTGAATTTCGATTCACCCACCGAACTGGAGGCGCTTCTCCCGCTGGCTCTCCGGGAACAATGGCGCACCGGAATTCGCCTGCGGACGCCTGAAGAATTTGATCCAGGTGCGCCCCAGTTCCCGACCCAATTTGGTTTTGAGCCAAACGAGGCCGTTCGGGCTGTGAAGCGGTTGCGCAAGGCAGGTCTGACGCCCGAAACCATCCATTTCCATCTGCGAACCAATGTGGCGACCGCCGACGCCTATTCGCGGGCGTTGAACTCGGTCATCGAGGTCTGCAACGCGGCCCGGTTCAGCCCCAAATACCTCGATATCGGCGGAGGCTTACCCCCGCCCCATATCCTGGCCAAAGACGGTTCGGCCTTTAACCAACGGTTCCGCTTCACCGCCTGGGCGGCCATCCTCCGTCGAACCTGGGATTCCCTCCCGGGGGTCGAAGAATTGTGGCTTGAAAACGGTCGATACGTGCTGGCCGGTTCGGGAGTGCTTTGCATCCGCGTCCTCGATATCAAGCAACGGACCGGCCTGCGCCAGCTCATCGCCGACGGCGGGCGAACGCTCAATGCCTTGATTTCGACCTGGGAAGACCACGAGCTGCTACCGCTGGTCCCCCGGGGGGGACGCAAGGTCCCGACCGCGGTCTACGGTCCCACCTGCATGGCCTATGACCAACTGGCCCAGCGCGAAATGACCTCCGGTATCCGAATGGACGATTGCCTCCTCTGGTTCGACGCCGGCGCCTACCATCTCCCCTGGGAAACACGTTTTTCCCATCCTCTGGCCGAAATCTGGTGGCAGGACGGCGGCGCTCCCGTGCGTGTGCGAGGTGCCGCTGAGTAGCTGATAAGCCCGCCTTTCTCTTCTTGCGGAATGTCCCCGGCGTCCACAGATTCCATAGACTGCGGAGTGTCCAATCGGGCTGGGTGAACACCGATTGCCTCTCTGTGTCTGAATCCATGAATCGAATTCGTTTTGTCGCCGCCCTGACCATCGGGGCGGTTGCGCTATTTTGTTGGTCCGTCCAAATTCGCAGGGCCGTCCCCGATCAGACCCGGGAAGTCGCGGTCGGCCAAATCGCACCGGCCCCCCAGTTCCGGTTGCCGACATCCTCATCGACTGCGGTTTCGCCAGGCCCGTCCACTCCCCTGCCCCAGATATCCGCGGCTGCTCCCCGTGCAGCCTCGACCAATGTCCTTTCCGAATTCGCCCAGTGGCTGGAGGCCTATTCGAAAACCGAACCCGCCCAGAAGGCCGCCTCGCTTTCCGATGGCCTTCAGTTGGTCCAGGCCCGGGCTCAGGTGATGGCCGCCCTAATGCAAACAAACCCGGCAATGGCCTGGGACTCCTCATTGACCTATGCCCAACGCGAGGCGATTCCCGAGGAGCTGGCATCGTGGGTCGAGCATCCGGTCAACGCACTGGCCGATTTTGAAGTCATTGCCTCCACTCCCGCATCGGGGGAAGACGCCCCCCCGCTGCGTCGCGGAATACGGGTCGACGGACAACTCTATGAGGGCTTCACCTTCGGTACGGGACTGGAATGGACATCCGAGACGGGCAAAGCCATCAATGCCCTTGTCCTGCCCGCCAGCGCCACACCCAGCGTGGTCCTGTCGCCGTATCCCACCGGAAAATCAAGCGGTCTCGCCGTGATTTCTCCCAACCCGGTCCGGCTGCTCGACACCGTCGAGTCGACCGATTACCTGAAAAGCCTCCAGGCGGAGCCACTTTGCGGAGTTTCGGGTCAGCCCGTAACCTCCCTCGGTTCTGCCACAGTCACCCAGACCGGAGGTGCCTATACCGCCTCTTGTCGATTGGCTCATATGACGGCCGTTCAGCCTGTGGCTGTGGCAGAAGATGCTTCAGGTGCTTCCACCGCTTCGCCGACCACCGAACTTCCGACCAACGCCACGGGAACCGGCACCGCCAATGCCGCATGGACCAAGGGCATTGGCAAGCGGTACATCTTTTGCCGCCCGGTATTCACGGACTACAAGGGCTACACCAGTGATTCGGCGGTTTTCAAGGCCTACACAGGATATAGCAATTACGTCGTTCACTCCTCCTACGGACAGTTGGTTCCTGCCCCCATCGGAACCGATGCGACCCAGAATTCCTATGTCACTCCGCCCTTGTCCCTCCCGGGAAGCGTGGCGGACTACGAAACCGGTGGAAAAGACATCACCCAGGATATCATCGCCGCCGCTCATGCCTTGGGGATCAATTTTAAAAAGTACCAGTTCTTCGCCATCGTCAATGCCGGTAAACCGGGGTTCAATGCAGCCGGCCTGGGCTCCATCGGACCCTCAATGGGAACCGACGGAGGTTCCCAATCCTGGTGCCGACTGATGGGCGACACCCAATCGCTGGATTCAAGCCTTTTGGGGCATGAATTGGGCCACAATCTTTATCTGGGCCACTCTCACGGTTGGAATACCAGCGGTCGAAGCGTCATCGGCCCCGGAGCACACGACGAATACGGAGACCCTGATAGTCTCATGGGGGCCACGTGGGGGCGCGACAGTTACGTGGCCAACCTTCGGTACTACCTCGGTTGGATTTCCGGTCCGGCCCTGCGCAACTTCAGCGGCGTCGGCCAGGTGTATCAAGGAGCTCTTTCAGTCCTCGACGACAACACCAATGGCGTCCGGGCCATCCGGGTCAAACATCCGCGATACAGCCAGTACTACTGGCTAGAATTCCGGCGCGAACGCAGTTGGATGGACGCCACCGAGGCGGCCAATAGCATTGGACTCCGCTGGGGTTCTCCCAACGGATCAGAGGCCTGGTCGCTGAATGTGGCTCCAGACCGGCTCGGAGCCAGTCGCCTCACCGTGGGCCATACCTTCGACGACCCCTCCGGCGATATTCACATCACCCCGGTCGGGCCCAGCACCTCGACTCCCAATGCCATCGACGTCACCGTGGCCATTGGGCCTTTTCCGGATAATCACTCCCCCACGGCATCCCTGTCTGCCAGCACGCTCAAAATACCGGTCGGCGGTCGTGTCACCTTGACGACCACGGCGAGCGATCCTGAAAACGATCCCCTGGCCTATGGTTGGGATTTTGGCAGGACCGGTGTCGATGGGCCGGGTCACGAGAATACGAATGTGGTGACTCATACGTTTAACGCCGCAGGAACCTACAACGTTCGCTGTGAAATCAGCGACATGAAGGGCGGGACAACCAGTCAGTCGGTCACGGTGGCGGTGGGACCTCCCAGCGGCTTCACCATTTCGGGGAAGGTGGTGGATGGGACCGGAGCCCCTCTGGAAGGGATTGAAGTCCGAATCGACGACACACACCTGGCCTTCACCGACGACTCGGGTTCCTATTCCATAGGGGGGCTGACCGACGGCACTTACAGCCTCGACGTGTCCGACCCGGTGGTTGATGGCTCGGCATTTGAGCCGTGGTTGACCAATCCCCTGCCGGTCCAAAAAAACCTGACCGGAGTCAACTTCACCGCCCTGCCCCGATCTCAGACCGGCGGGATGCGAGTCGAATACTTCTCCGACGCCCAGCTAACCCAACTCCTGTCCGTTTCCCGATCCCCACGGATCGACTATCCCAATACCAACTTCCCCGGAGCTCAGAGCGCACGCTGGAGCGGTCTTTTTTCGGCCCCCCTCCCGGGAACCTACCTGATTCATGCCCGAGGCGATGGAGCTGCCCGCCTCCAGCTGAATGGACAATCCTTCGCCGGAAGGATGAATTCCACCACAGGTGGGGAAGTCACCGGATACGCCGTCCTGGCCACGGGTCAGCCATGTGCCTTTGTTTTTGAAGGCGCGGGTGCTCAGGCGCCGCTTCGTATCTCCCTTCTCTGGACCACACCGGCGGGAGGGGTGGACACCTTCACTCCCGATGAGATCACTCCTGCGCCAGGCGGGCTTCGCGGCAGTTACTTTGCCGACACTTCTCTGACCAATTTGGCCTTCACCCGAATCGATCCGGTCATCAACTTCCCCGCCGGCGTGACACCGGGCCCCCGCCTCCCGGGAGATCATTATTCGGTCCGCTGGGCGGGAAAAATTCGCGCTCGAAATTCGGGACGGTATGAATTCCGAACCCTTTCGGACGACGGCGTGCGTCTTTGGGTCAACGGAAGACGTTTAATCAACAATTGGACCGACCACGGCTCCACCGAGGACATCGGAGCCATTTCCCTCTCGGGGAACCAGTCGTACGACATCCTGCTGGAGTATTATCAAGGCGGCGGCCCTGCAGAAATCACCCTTCGGTGGAATCCTCCCGGCGGAACCCTCGGTATCATTCCGGCCTCGGAACTCTCGCCAGCCTATTCCGGCCTCTGGGCGGAATATTATAATTCGACCACCCTGGACGGGAGCCCGGTGGTCACCCAAACCGACCCCGTGGTGGACTTGGAACCGGTTGCCGAGGCCCCCGCCCCCGGAGTCCGAGCCGGAGGATATTCCGCACGGTGGATCGGAATGCTCCAGGCCCCGGCGACCGGGACCTATCAATTCTCCATCTGGGCTGATGACGCCATCCGCTTCTGGGTCAACGGCCAGAAATTGTTGGATAACTGGGGCACGACGGGGGCCCGGGAATTGACCACCACCGTCAGCCTCTCCTCCGATCGCCCGGTGCCGATCCGCCTCGAACTCCAACAGACCGGAGGCAATTCCGGCGCGCGCCTGGCATGGACCCCTCCGGGCTCCACTTCCTCCGTCGTGTCCACTGCCCAATTCCAGCCGGTTCGGCCCGGGCTTTGGGCGGAGTACTTCAACAGTCCGGATTTTTCGGGAACCCCGGTGTCCGCTTTTCTTGAGGATAATCTGAATCATACCTTCACCGCTGCGGCTCTCCCGTCCGGCGTCACGACCAACGCCTTTTCAGCCCGCTGGCACGGTCAGTTGATCGCATCCACCAACGGCACTCACAATCTGATCCTGACCTCTGCGGGTGCAGCCCGGGTGTACCTCGACGGAACTCTTTTTCTGGATGGCTGGTACCTCCACACCAAATCCGACATCACCGCCATTCTGCCGCTCACCGCCGGTCAACCCCATGATCTGGTGGTTGAATTCCGCAGTTGGGACGGCACCGGAATTGTTCAATTGGGTTGGATTCAACCTCGATTGCCCCGCCAAAGCGTTTCCAGCGTCAACCTGTTGCCGCCCGCTCCTCCGACAGTGCCGGTGGCGGGCGGACTCCGACGATTGAACGATCATTGGCAACTCAGTTGGGATGCGGGCCTGGGTCCCCTCTCCCTGCTGACCTCCACCGACCTCCGGGTTCCGTTGACCAATTGGAGTCCCTACTTCGTCAATTCGTTCCTGAGCAACGGCCTCTGGCGCGCCGACCTTCCCGGGACCACCAATGGCCAATTTTACATCCGCCTCAATCCTGATGGGCAGTAGGGCCGACCCATGATGTCGTCCTGAAAAAGACGAAAAAACCACGGTTGATGATCCCTGCAATATTTTGGGACTTGCAGGAGCGCGTCCCTCCGGACGCAAGTC